>NZ_JBBKTR010000022.1:0-82416 GCF_037892465.1 Pontibacter sp. H249
TAGAGTAGAAGCCCCTACTAAAATTACTTATAGTTTAAATGACTTTATAGTTACATTGCCATCTATAACACTCTCTCCAAATCCTTTAACATTCGAAAACGTGCTAGTTAATGGAGAAGAGACCAAAACTTATACAGTTAGTGGGGAAAGTTTAACGAATGGAGTGCCTGTGTCTATAAACATTGGCAATGCAACCGGGCCTTTTACAATCTCTCTTACTGCGAACGAAGCAGACTTCGGAAGAACTTTATCATTGGGGGGAATAACTAATAATAGACTTAATGCTACTACAATTTACGTTAAGTATAAACCAACAGAGCCTACCCCTACTGATTCTGACATCAGAGAAACTATAGCCCATACGCAAGGTACATTAACTGAAAACCTGCAGATAAGCGCAACAGCTATTCCTGATCCTCAGCCCGTTGAACTAGCCACGTTTAAAGCAAAGACTAAGGAAAATCTAATTACACTTGAATGGCGAACTGCTTCTGAAACAGATAACTCTCACTTTGAGATTGAAATGTCTGAAGATGACTTAAGCAAGTTTACAAAGATATCTACTGTGAAAAGTAAGGCAGGTAACAGTGCTATAGCTTTAGATTATAGGTTTACACATTACTATACAGGCAACAGCAAAGTTTTGTACTTCCGTCTGAAGCAGGTAGATACGGATGGCACATTTACATATAGCAAAACCCTTTCAGTTGAACTGAAAAATAATGAAAAAGCACTACAAGCAGTAGTGGTACCTAACCCAATTAATGCTAATTCTAGGGTAATATTTTCAACAAATACAGCTGGTAGAGCCTTACTGCACTTGAATGCCTTAAACGGTCAGCGAGTACTTGTTAAAGAGGTTGAGGTGCATAAAGGGACCAATAATTTACAGCTACCTTTACCAGACAGGCTACAAAGCGGAATGTATATATTAACCATTGAGCTTGATGGCAAAGTGCAGCAGGTAAAGATCATAAAGCAGTAATCATACTTTTGTAGTTGTAAAAAAGCCGCCTCTGCATAGCAGGAGCGGCTTTTTGTTTTCTTAAAATTACTTGCAAAGCTCTAAATCTGCTTTAAAGCATATATCGTAGATAAACATCTGAAACATTGGTTTATTGCAAGGCATACTTTAATTTTGAATGCATAAAACCTAAAAGAAGTGATGCAAAGAGATACAGCGATATTTGATCTTATAGAAAAGGAAAGAGCCAGACAAACACATGGCATAGAACTGATTGCCTCTGAAAATTTTGTTTCGGAGCAGGTGATGCAGGCTATGGGTAGCGTAATGACAAATAAATATGCCGAAGGCCTGCCAGGAAAACGCTACTATGGAGGCTGCGAAATAGTAGACCTGTCAGAGCAGTTGGCTATTGACCGTGCTAAAGAATTATTTGGTGTAGAGTGGGTAAATGTGCAGCCACACTCGGGGGCACAGGCCAATGCTGCTGTAATGCTGGCAGTGCTCCAGCCTGGTGACAAAATTTTAGGTTTTGATCTTTCTCACGGTGGTCACTTAACGCACGGTTCTCCTGTTAACTTTTCCGGTAAACTGTATCAGCCTTCGTTTTATGGTGTAGAGCAAGAAACCGGTTTAATAGATTTTGACAAGGTAGTAGAAACTGCCCGTCGTGAAAAGCCGAAGCTAATAATTTGTGGTGCCTCTGCTTATAGCCGCGACTGGGATTACAGAAAACTACGTACAGCTGCCGATGAAGTAGGTGCTTTACTTTTAGCTGATATTTCCCATCCATCCGGATTGATTGCTAAGGGGCTATTGAACAACCCGTTTGAGCATTGCCATATTGTAACCACTACCACGCATAAAACACTTCGTGGACCACGTGGCGGTATGATTATGATGGGTAAGGACTTTGAGAATCCATTTGGTTTGAAAACTCCAAAAGGCGAGACACGCATGATGTCATCTGTACTAGATGGTGCTGTTTTTCCTGGTACACAGGGCGGACCTTTAGAGCACGTAATTGCAGCAAAAGCGGTGGCATACTTTGAGGCACTTTCTGATGATTACCTGACATATGTAAAGCAGGTACAGCAGAACGCACAGTCCATGGCAAAAGCATTTGTAGATCGTGGCTATAACATTATTTCCGGAGGTACAGACAACCACATGATGCTGATTGACTTGCGTTCTAAAGGCCTTACAGGAAAACTAGCAGAAAACACACTAGTGAAAGCAGACATTACCATAAATAAAAACATGGTGCCGTTTGATGATAAATCACCGTTTGTAACATCTGGTATGCGAGTAGGTACTGCAGCTATCACTACACGTGGTTTAAAGGAAAACGACATGAGCCGTATTGTGGATTTGATTGATACAGTACTATCAAACCACGACAACGAAAGCAAAATAGGTGATGTGCGTAAGGATATCAATACTTGGATGCAGGATTACCCCCTTTTCGCTTACTAACTAAACAGCAGGAGCCATATATTAATGGACCAACCTTATATAGATGATGAGCCGCAGCACGAGATGACCTTTGTGGATCACTTGGAAGAGCTGCGGTGGCACATCATCAGAGCATTAGGCTCTATTATCGTTTTCGGAACCATTGCTTTTGTAGCAAAAGGCTTTGTGTTTCATGATATTATACTTGCTCCTTCACGACCTGATTTCCTGAGTTACAGGATAATGTGCCAGGTAGGAGAAAGTATAGGATCGGATGTGCTTTGTATAAAAGAGATGGGCTTTACCATTCAAAGCAGGCAAATGAGTGGTCAGTTTACCATGCACTTACTTGTGTCAGCTATACTTGGTCTTGCATGTGCGTTTCCGTATGCCTTCTGGGAAATTTGGCGATTTGTAAAGCCAGGGTTATACCCACAGGAACAAAAGAATTCACGTGGAGCGGTTTTCTTTGTATCTGTTTTGTTTGCCATGGGCCTACTCTTTGGCTACTATGTAGTATCCCCTATCTCCATTAATTTTCTGGCAGGCTACCAGGTAGATCCTAGTATTGTAAATGAGTTCGACCTTTCTTCGTATATATCAACACTAACGACGCTTTGCCTGGCATGTGCTTTTATGTTTGAAATGCCTGTAATTGTGTATTTCCTGACAAAGGCAGGCTTGGTAACGGCTGAAACAATGAAGCTTTACCGTAGGCATGCGTTTATTGTGATACTGATAGTTGGGGCAATTATCACGCCGCCGGATGTAATAAGCCAGTTGCTGATTTCTATGCCACTGATGTTATTATATGAGGCAAGTATTAGCATCTCAAATTCAATCAGAAAAAAAGACCTGAAGCGACTAAACGAAAACAATACAATATAATGGCAAAGAAAATAGCAATAGGCGGAGACCACGCAGGTTATACTTATAAAAGTATGCTGAAGGAGGAACTAGCTGGATTGGGATACGAAAGCCTTGATTTTGGCCCTGATTCGGAAGCATCTGTAGATTACCCGGACCACGTGCATCCCTTGGCTAAAGCAGTTATCTCAGGTGATGCCAATTTGGGTATACTTATTTGCGGTAGCGGCAACGGTGTAGCCATGACGGCCAATAAATACCAAGAAATACGCGCAGCCCTTTGCTGGACTCCGGAACTGGCGAAGCTGTCGCGTGAGCACAACAACGCTAATGTGCTGTGTATACCAGCCCGTTTCGTAACAGAAGAAGTTGCGAGAGAAATGGTTAAGACGTTTTTAGAAACTGAATTTGAAGGTGGCCGACACCTGAATAGAGTAAATAAAATAGCTGCCTGTTAAGGCAGCTATTTTACTTTAGTCGGTATAATGCTGTGTCTCCAGGCACCTGCTCATACTTTCCGAAAATAGAAGGCAACTTATACTTTAATTCGGGCATCAGCTTAGCCTTATCTATTAAATAGTTGGGCATTTCACGTCTAAAAGCTTCATGAATCTCAAAAACAGCCTGATACTCATTTAGATCGCGGAAATAGCGCTGTGAAATTTGCCAGTTAAAGTATGGCGTTACAGGTTTGTTATGTACATAATAGCCAAGGTCCTGCCCCAAAACCAATACAGTGTTATTCTTTAAAGGAGTCTCAGGAGTCTCTGTTAATACTAAAGGAGATTCATCTAAGGCTAAATATCTGTTGATGTCTAAAACAGAGCGGTAACGCAGAAGTATAACTCCAGCAAGCGTAATCAGGAAAATAGAGTTAAGTATCCACTTTTTTTGGCCGGAGGTAAAAAGAAACTCACTAAAGTATGCAATCGGAGGAAGCACAAGTATAAAAGTGGCCACCGTAATCTCGTCGCGTGTAAAAATCATTAGTAAGCTAACAACTAGCCAAACCCACATTACCTGCTGAAACCTCACCTGAAATACAAGGCGCTGAGGCAAAGAAGAGGCACTCATGAACGAAAGTATAGCAATGATGGCAGGAATAGCCATAAGCTTTGCTACATCTGCTGGAGGCCTCAGGAAAGCAACCTGCAGTTGCCATGGCCTAAAAAGATGCATCTCTAAAAATTCGCTTAACGCACTATTATAAAAAAAATAGGTCATCAGCACGGCATACGGAAAGCCGAAACCGCACAGCATAAGCAGAAAGCTACGGAACGTATTAGATGCAAAAAGTATAACAGCAAATATGCCCACTAACAGAAACATGGCCAGCGGCAGATAGCAAAGCGCAGCCAGGCCAAGTATAAAGCCACCCACAAACAGCCTGTTGTTATCAAAGCCCTCTTTGGAGAGCGTAATAATATAAGGCAGCGAAAGTATGATAAAGGTATTGCCCAGTAGCAGCGGCGTGAGCATGTTAAACTCAAAAGACAAGCTGCCAAGCACCAAGTATATAAGGGCCGGTAGATAATTTTTGCTGGCATACACATTATGCCGGTTTAAAGTGCTATTCAAAAGAATAGCCTGTAGCAGCAGCAATACAACGGCTGTTATCCTGTAAATCATAAAAGATCGGCCAGCCACCAAGTCCAGAATCCAGAAAACCATGGCTGAGAGCGGGGCTGTGTTATCATACACATCGCGGTACATGCTAAAGCCATCGGCAAGGCGTTCGCCCACCAGCATGTGCTGCAACTCAGGGGCAGTAGGCGTTGCACGCAGTAAAATCAACGGCAGCTGAATAGCAAGGTAAATTATAACCAGCAGGATCAGTCGGGAAGGCAGTATGCTTCGAAAGTAACTAATCAAGGAAAGACAGAGTTAGAAGAAACTATAAACTGGCCCTGCTCAAAATGAGTAAGGCGCTTTTGGGGTAAAAATGCGAAATTAATATGATATTTGCATCTTCGTATGGAAAGTAAAAGACAACAGAAATTTTCGCGCCTGATTCAGAAAGAAATGGCGGATATCTTTCAGCGTGAAGTACCGCACCTGTTTGGTGGCTCATATATATCAGTAAGCGTTGTACGTGTTTCTCCGGACTTAGGTCTGGCACGTGTTTACCTGAGTGTAATGATGGCCCCTAACCCGCAGGAGGTGCTGCTGGAAATAAGGCTAAACGCAAAAACAATTCGCCACCACCTGGCGCAGCGCATCAAAAACCAGGTACGCGTTATACCAGAGGTAAACTTTTACCTGGATGATAGCGCAGAGTATGCCGCTAGCATGGACAAGCTTTTTTCAGGTCTGGAGATTCCGCCGGCACCCGAAGAGGACGAAGACGACGACACTTATACTAAATAAAAAGCACCAGCTTTAATTCACCCTATGCAGTACGACCCGATAAAGCGCGTGCTTGGCGATGTATTTAACAAAACACCTTTTCTTCGCCGTGTATTTTACAACTTACTAGACCTGCTTTTGCTGCGTACGTGGCATGTGCACAAAGAACTGCGCGAATGGGCTACGGGGCGCAAAGACAAAGAGCAGCATATTTTAGATGCCGGCTCCGGCTTTGGCCAGTATACTTACTACTTGTCTGGCATGAGCCGCAAGTGGAGTATACTTGCCGTGGATGTTAAAGAAGAGCAGATCTCAGACAGCAACCGCTTTATCAGGGCTATCGGCCGCCACAACGTGCTATTTAAGATCGGAGACCTGGTAAAGTACAGAGAGCCGAATAACTACGACCTTATACTTTCAGTGGATGTGATGGAGCATATACTGGAGGACGTGGAGGTATTCAAAAACTTTCATGCCTCGCTTCGGTCTGGTGGTATGCTTGTAATCTCTACTCCATCAGATCAGGGTGGGTCAGATGTGCACGGCGATGGAGAAACATCTTTTATTGAAGAACACGTACGGGACGGTTACAATATCCAGGAAATTCAGGACAAGCTAAGGCAGGCTGGTTTTAGAAGAGTAGATGCACGTTACTCCTATGGTAAACCAGGCCAAATCTCTTGGCGCCTTTCCATGAAGTACCCGCTACTCATGCTGAATGCATCGAAAATATTCTTCCTGATATTGCCGTTCTACTACCTGGCTACTTTCCCGATAAGTATGCTCTTAAACTGGATGGATGTAAATGGAAAGCACCCGTCAGGTACAGGCCTTATTGTAAAGGCTTGGAAGTAATTTTAATTGCTGAAGTGTTGAATTCAACTAACTACTAACATTCAACTAACAACAAAGTAATGAACGTACCTTTTCTGATAGCGAAACGATACTTTTTCTCTAGAAAGAAGAGGAACATCATTAGTATTATCTCCAATATAGCCATGATTGGTGTGGCTGTTGGATCGGCTGCACTTATTATTGTGCTTTCGGTATTCAATGGCTTGGAAGATCTGATCCGAAAAATATACTCCAGCTTTGATCCGGACCTGAAAATCACGGTAGTAGAAGGCAAGTCTTTCGAAACAGACACAGAGTTCATGAACCGAATTCGTAACATGCCGGGTGTCGTTGTGGTATCGGAGGTAATAGAGGATAATGCCCTGCTGCGATACAACGATAAGCAGATGGTAGTTAAGGTTAAAGGCGTAAGCGAAAACTTTTTTCAGCAGAACGATATACCACAGTCTATAGTAGAAGGTCACAGCGAATTAATCTACAACGATACCTATCACGCCCTGATTGGACGTGGAGTGCAGTACCAGCTTTCTATAAGGCCGAACAACCAGTTCGTGCCACTGCAGTTCCTGTACCCACGCAACGTAAAGTTTAATCCACTAAACCCCGAAGGCTCATTTAATAGCCTGAACATTACACCAGGCGGAATTTTTGCCATTGAGCGCCAGTACGATGATGCTTATGTATTTGTGCCCTTAAACTTTGCGGAGGAGTTGCTGGAGTATGGCCGAAGGAGAACCGCTTTGGAGATTAAAGTAGACCAGGGGTATAAGGTAGAGCAGGTAAAGCGATCGCTGCAAGAGTTGCTCGGGGCCGAGTTCAAAGTTTTAAACAGTGATGAGCAGCACACCAGCCTGCTTCGTGCTGTTAAAGTAGAGAAGCTGTTTGTGTTTATCACCTTTGCTTTCATACTTTTTATTGCCTCGCTTAATATATTCTTCTCGCTGTCGATGTTGGTAATAGATAAGAAAAAGGATATTGCCATACTAGCCTCCATGGGGGCAACAGCCAATACCATCCGCAACATTTTCTTATTGGAGGGCGCTTTGGTAGCATTGATAGGTGCAGCTTACGGCCTTACGCTGGGTATGCTTATCTGTAACCTGCAGCAAGCGTTTGGACTGGTAAGTATGGGCATGGCTACATCGGTGGTAGAGGCATATCCTGTAAAGATGGAGATCGAAGACTTTATTTTCACAGGACTGGCTATCATCGTCATCACACTTTTAGTATCTATCCGACCGGCTCGTAAAGCAGCAGCTATGTCTGTTACAGAAAACCTGTAGCTCTCTTTTCTCAGGAACTACAACTGTTCGGTTATACTTTTGCGTCATAAAACTCCGCTATCAGAAGTATAAATCTTAAAACTTTTAAAGCCACTAACTGTTAAGGACAGAATTTAGTTAATTGCTGCTTACAATAAGCCAAAGGCATCTTTTTTGATAGGAAATCAGCCTTTTAAAGACTAAATTTGAAGTCCTTTAATTGCACTTGGCATGAAAGTTTATACCACGCAGCCTTTTCAGGCAGTTTATGCTTTGTTCGAGCACGAGTACCTTGGGTATCTGTTCGAATCGTTTGTGGTACAGGTAAACACCAAGGGTCAGCTTACCTTACAACACCAGAATATCTCCGTTAAAAATGCAGACGAGTTTGCCTCGCGCCTTGATGCGATAGACTTTAAGCTTATACCACTTATCGACCAGATACAGCAGGAAGCAGTGCTAAAACGCTTTGCTACCAAAAAAATGTCTGCAGCCGATTTTTTCCTGAAAGTATACGACCCAGAGAAAGGCGACAAAGCACTGCAGGAGAACATAAGCCACTACATTCAGGCCCGAATGGGTAAGATCTTGGAACTGCTGCGCCACGATAAGAACACGTTTATTATGGGCAAAGACGGGGAGCCAACCTATAAACGGATACAGCTGGCTCCGGAAAAAGCATCTGTGCTGTTTCACTTCATGCGCAACGAAGACAATACCCACTATTTTCCAAGGATCAGGTATGCAGGAGAGAAACTGGACTTCCAGTACAAAAATGCTTCGCTGATATGCTACGAGCCAGCCTGGTTGATGCTGAACGATGTAGTGTACAGCTTTGACAAACCCATTGACGGTAAAAAGCTACAGCCTTTCCTGAATAAGAAGTTTATAGCCATACCCCGCTCTATGGAGGAGAATTACTACAGCAAGTTTGTAGCACCTCTCATGGAGTCGTTTGATGTGTTTGCCAAGGGCTTTGATGTGAAGGATGAAAAGTATGAGGCGAGTCCGTTTCTTACTTTTTCAGAGATAATGGCTGCGGATGCTCCTGTAGCTAAGGTAAACGGTAACGGGGATCATAAAACAGAACGTGCCGATAGTAAGATACTGTTTAACCTGGCTTTCAGGTATGGCGGGCACATAGTACAAACGCAGGAGCCTAAGCGTATTAGCGTAAGTATGGAGAAAACCACAGACTCCTACGTTTTCCATAAACTGATACGTGACCTTAACCGTGAGAAAGATTTTGCGAAAGAACTAAACAAGCGGGCTCTGGAGGTAAAGAACGGGCAGGCGATCCTGGATAAAAACGAGGCCTTTGCCTGGCTTAATAACAACCTGCAGGGGTTAGAAGAGTTAGGCTTTACAATACAGCAGAGTCAGAAAAGCGGCAAAAACTATTTTATTGGAGAGATAACACTGGATGTAGGCATCACAGAGAAAAACGACTGGTTCGATATCTATGGTACTGTTCGCTTTGGTGAGTTCGAGATCCCGTTTATCAAGCTAAAAAACCATATTCTTACCAAGAACAACGAGTTTATACTTCCTAACGGGCAGATAGCTGTTATACCGGAAGAATGGTTTACGCAGTACATAGAACTGTTTGCCTTTGCCGAAGGAGAAGACCTACTGACGCTGCGCAAGCACCACATGGCTCTTGTAAACGACCTGCAAAACGGCAATCTGGCTACAGTAACTATGAGCCGCAAACTGGAAAAGCTGCGTGAGTTTGACACTATAGAAGACCAGCCTTTACCGGCAGGTTTTCTGGGAGAGCTGCGCCCCTACCAGAAAGCAGGCTATAATTGGCTGCATTTTGTGCAGAACTATAAGTTTGGCGGTTGCCTTGCCGATGATATGGGCTTAGGTAAAACCGTGCAGACGCTGGCCATGCTGCAGCACCGCAAAGAGAATGGCGCCGAAAGTGCTTCGTTGCTGGTAATGCCTACTTCGTTGGTATACAACTGGCTAAACGAAGCTCAGAAGTTTACGCCTAGCCTGCGCATACTTAATTACACCGGCACTTACCGCGAAAAGAACGTGGAGCTATTTTCAGAGTATGATGTAGTACTTACCTCGTATGGTATTGTGCGCCTGGATGCGGAGCTGCTTAAAACCTATTACTTCGATTACATTATACTCGATGAGTCTCAGGCGATAAAGAACCCTGATTCCAATACTTCACGCTCGGTAAGGGAAATGAAATCGCGGCACAGGCTTATACTTACCGGAACGCCTGTAGAGAATAGCACTATGGACCTGTGGTCGCAGATGTCGTTCATTAACCCTGGTTTGCTGGGCAACCAGCATTTCTTCCGGAACGAGTTTCTAAAGCCGATCGAAAAAGACAAGGACGAGCAGAAAACGCGCAGGCTGCACGCACTTATTAAGCCGTTTATACTTCGCAGGCACAAGTCTCAGGTGGCAAGAGAGCTGCCGGCTAAAATTGAGAATACAACCTTCTGTAAAATGACAGAGGAGCAGGAGCATGCTTACGAAGAAACAAAATCATACTACCGTAATAAGATACTGAAGAACCTGGAAGAGAACGGACCGGGCAATACCCAGTTTATGCTATTACAGGGCTTAACCAAGCTGCGCCAGATAGCTAACCACCCACTTATGACAGACCCTGGCTACGAAGGTAGCTCAGGCAAGCTGAAGGAGGTAATCCATAAAACCAAGGATGTAGTAAGCAAAGGGCATAAGGTTTTAATATTCAGCCAATTTGTGAAGCACTTAGAAATCATTAAAAGGTCTCTGGATAAGCGCGAGATAAAATATACGTACCTGGATGGTAACACAAAAAACAGGCACCAGCAGGTAGAGCGTTTCCAGAACGACGAAAGTATACAAGTATTCCTGATATCGCTGAAAGCAGGCGGGGTGGGCCTTAACTTAACGGCAGCCGACTATGTGTTTATACTTGATCCATGGTGGAACCCAGCCGTGGAGGCGCAGGCAGTAGACCGTGCGCACCGCATCGGGCAGCAGAACACTGTGTTTACCTATAAATTTATCACAAAGGATACTGTAGAAGAAAAGATATTGGCCCTTCAGAACCGCAAGATACAACTCGTAACCGACCTTATCAGCACTGATGAAACCGTGATTAAGAGTCTGACGAAGGAGGATATTGATAACCTATTGAGTTAAATTGTTGAATTGCTGTTCAGCATAAAGTATAAAAGCCGCTGCAAGTCTAAACGCAGCGGCTTTTGTTTTGGTAAAATTATAACTTTAACCTTGAAAGGAGGTTATAATCAGCAGTAAGAAAGAAACTGCCCTCCTTGGTTAAGAAGGGGCAAGGGCGGTCAGGTATTACAGAAACACGAATTTGGAGATTCGCTTCTATACCAAGTCACGGGAGTAACTTTCGCGGCAGTAAAAAATACAACTAACCAATCAGCAATCAAACCATGCAGCTTCATTTAAAAACGGCCGTAGCCCAGGATTACCTGCAGGTATTCAATGCTTTTAATGAGCAGCTGTTTCGGGAACTGGCTCCGCCTTTTCCAAAGCTAAAACTGCTGCGCTTCGATGGCTCGGAACCCGGCGATGTGGTGGAGGTAGAGCTGCAAACAGGTGTAAAATCCTTCCGTTGGACCAGCCTGATTACCGACAGAAGTATAACCAGCACAGAGGCATACTTTATAGATCAAGGACAAGAACTCCCTCCTCCCCTGCGGCTATGGCACCATAAACATCTAGTATCCAAAAATGGAAATGGCGCTATCATTCATGATATTATCACCTACAGCACGGGAGCTAAAGCTTTAGATTTGTTACTATACCCGCTCATGGTTTTACAATTTGGAATGCGAAAGCCAATTTATAAACGCGTTTTCGGGAAAGTATAAATCTTTAAAACCTTTACCCCACTCTAACAGTTACTGCACAAAGTATAAATCTGCGTAAAATCTAGTATGACTAAAGCAGCCATTATTGGAGCCGGCATTGGAGGCATAGCAGCTAGCATCCGCTTGGCCGTGAAAGGCTACGATGTTACTGTTTTTGAGGCAAATGATACTTTTGGCGGTAAAATGCAGGAGTTCTGGCTGGGCAAATATAGGTTCGATGCAGGGCCATCGCTGTTCACGCTGCCGCACCTGGTAGACGAGCTTTTTACCCTGGCAGGCAGAAAACCGGCAGATTACTTCACCTACACCCGCCTCGACCCGATTACCCATTATTTCTGGCCTGATGGCAGCCATGTAAAAGCATATTCAGAAGCAGTCAAATTTGCAGCAGAAGTGAACCGGCAGCTGGGTGTGCCAGAGCAGGCGGTGTTAGAGGCACTGGCTAAAAGTGCACGACTCTACAAAGGCACTGCCGATACGTTTCTGCACAAGTCACTGCACCGGCTAGATACGTATTTGAGTTCCGATGTGCTTAAGACTTTAAGCTGTCTCTCTGACCTTGGCCTTACTACCACCATGCATCAGGAAAACGCGCGGCAGTTCACTGACCATAGGTTTGTGCAGTTACTTGATAGGTTTGCCACATACAACGGATCTGATCCTTATCAGGCACCTGGCACGCTGAATATTATTCCGCACTTAGAGCATAACATTGGGGCATTTTACCCTGACGGAGGTATTTATGCTATAGCTGCTAGTTTGGTAAAGCTTGCTGAGGAGCTTGGAGTGGAGTTTAAGTATAACGAGCCGGTAAACCAGATTTTAACCGCAGGCAAAAGTATAGCCGGTATAGAAACCAACCAGAGCAAGTATAAAGCTGATGTGGTAGTAAGCAACATGGATATTGTGCCTACTTACCGAAGGCTGATGCCAAATAAAAAAGCACCTGAGCAAACGCTGCAGCAGCCACGCTCCAGCTCAGCCTTAATCTTTTACTGGGGTATTAAAAAAGAGTTTGAGCAGCTGCACGTGCATAATATTTTCTTTAGCCAAGACTATAAAACTGAATTCGAGCATATATTCAAGCGTAAAAGTATAAGCCCAGACCCAACGGTTTATATTAACATCACATCTAAAGCAGATGCGCAGGATGCACCAGTTGGTGGCGAGAACTGGTTTGTAATGGTAAATGTGCCACATAACCAAGGGCAGGACTGGCAAAAGCTAACAGAAGAAACAAGGCATGCAGTGCTGCAAAAGTTAAGTAAAATGCTTGGCACCGACATAGGGCCATTAATAGAAGAAGAGCAGGTGCTTGATCCGTTGCTGATCGAAAGTAAAACCTCTTCGTTTGGCGGGGCCTTGTATGGTAGCAGCTCCAACAACCGAATGGCAGCTTTTCTGCGGCACCCCAACTTCAGTAATAAAAAAGGCCTATACTTTTGCGGAGGTAGCGTACACCCTGGCGGAGGTATACCTTTGTGCCTGCTATCCGCTAAAATAGTTGGCGACCTGGCTCCTGCAGCCACAGTAACAGCAAAAATACCTAAACATGCTTAAAACCATTACTCCTGATACTGTCAAAACTAGCAAGTACAATAAGTATAGCTTACCTCTGGCAGTGGCTATACTCTTTATTTTCCATGCGGTGGGCTTTTGGGGATTGTTGTTTAGTGGCAACCAAGAATATTTCCAGAACCTCACTCCCATGAACCTGCTGTTAACAAATGCACTGCTGTTTGCCTTTCATAAAAGCTGGAACAGGGTGTTTATACTTTTTGCCATACTTGTGTTTGCTGTGGGCTTTTTTTCTGAAGTGCTGGGAGTGCACACTGGCCTGCTGTTTGGTAATTATACTTACGGGCAGGCATTGGGAGCAAAACTATGGGATGTGCCTCTCCTAATTGGATTAAACTGGCTGATGCTCGTTTATACGACAGGCCACATCAGCAACTACACTAAGTGGCACTGGCTGGCGAAAGCTATACTTGGCACACTGCTTATGCTACTACTGGATTTCTTTATAGAGCCTGTTGCCATGCAATACGACTTTTGGAGCTGGAGCGGCGACCAGGTGCCTTTATCAAACTATGCAGGTTGGTTTGCGGTTGCGTTTATACTTCAGGTATACTTCCAGAAGGCAAACTTCGAGAAGCAAAACCAACTGGCTGCATTTGTATACCTGGTGCAGCTGCTCTTCTTTGTAAGTCTATTCTTTTTGCTTTAAACAACTTTTTGAATTTGGCCATTGGTTTACAGCTACCAAATGAACTAACTTGCGTAGCTATACACTTAGAAGTGTAAATAAGCTATAAAATTTAAGTCGCTTTAACGCATACAAATGACGTTTCTGGAAACAATTCTTGAAGAGATTCTTCAGATATTTAAGAGAGAAGGTATAGAGGCCAACTCAGAAGCTGATTTTATCCGAAAACTGGATATAAGAGCTTCTACATTTCAAGAGCTGTTTACCAGCAAAGAAGATATGGTGCTGCAGGTTGTTAAGTATGATATTGCACAGCAGGACCTGGAGCAGCGTAGTATATTGGCAAAAGCCACTAACCCTGTAGAAGAGATCATGATGCTTTTAGTGGATGGCATCGAAAAGATGAAGTACATAAACCCTGTGTACATTCAGGATTTGCAGAAATATCCGCAGGCATGGCAGGTAAGCATCGATCATGTGAGCAGCAATAACCAACAGGTGAACGCCGAGATACTGAACCGGGGTGTACTGCAAGGATATTTCCGTAAGGATGTGAACCTGCAGCTGGTCACTAAAATTATATTAGAGCAATTTTTTATGATGATCAACCCACAGTTGTTTCCGCCTGATAGGTATAATCTGTCTGAGGTTTTCCGCAGTATTTATTTATACTATATCCGGGGCATTTGTACCGAGATGGGTGGCAAGCAAGCCGAAGAGTTCTTTGCCCGAAACAATGTTTAACCATAAACAAAGAGGCCTGGATCTTCATCCAGGCCTCTTTGTTTATGGTTAAAGTAACATTACTTTAGCTAATGGATACACGCACTTTTTGCGTATACATACGCAATGCCGTTTTAAAATCGGTGCCGTTGTCGTTCATCTCGTTCAATATCCAAACGGCTGCCAACACATGCGTTAGTTGTTCTCCTTCATCGTCTCCTTCTACTTCTATAGCAATCGGCTGTTCTTCCACAATAGCCTCTTCGGCAGCCATCAGTTGCTGCAGGTCGTAGTTCTCAACAAGTTTCTTTATTGCTGGTATCTTCATTTTAATTATGCGTCAAGTTTATGGATCAGGGCTCTTACGGCCTCTTCTTTACTGGCAGCTACAGAATCAAGAAGCTGCCCGTTCTTAAACACGGCAAAGAACGGAAGGTTTGTAACGTTAGCCAGTTTACGAGCCTCAGGGCTGGTTTCTGCATTCACATCAACAAATGCCACGTTAGCAAACGCCTCGTCATCAGACATGCGCTTAAACTTAGGCGAAAATAAACGGCAGCTGCCGCACCAATCGGCATAGTATTTTACTACCACCTTCTGATTAGAATTTAACACTTCCTGAAAATCACTGTCAGATGCAAGTATAACTGCCATAGGATGTCTTATTTTTGGTTTCTAAAACTAATATTTGCTGTATTAATTTACTTGTGCCAAAAGTAAAGGTTTCAACTCAAAGATGTGCAATAGATTAGATAGATTTAATTTATGCTTTTATAGTATATATCTATAATGGTATTGGTTTAAATCTAACGGACAGATAGAAACTAAACAAGCTACTTTAAAGTTATAGCATAGAACAAATTAAGCCTGCAGATTTCTAAGCAAAGGCAATTGAAGTAGATAATCTTAGTTGCCAATTTAGTATCTTTGCAGCCTAAAGTCATACAAAACCCATGTTAGATAAGTTAGAAGCCATTAATCAGCGATTTGAGGAGGTAAGCCAGCAGCTTATACAGCCTGATGTGGCCAGCGACATGAAAAAATTCAAGGCGCTGAACAAAGAGTATAAAGACCTTGACAAGATTGTAGTTGAATATAAGAAGTACCTTAACATCCTGAGCAACATCGACAACGCGAAGCAAGTAATTGCTACCGAAAAGGATGAGGACTTCCGTGAGATGGCAAAAGAAGAGCTAGATGAGTTAATTCCACAGCGTGAGGAAATGGAATCTACTCTGAAGGAGCTACTAATCCCGAAAGATCCAAACGACAGCAAAGACATCATCATGGAGATTCGTGCGGGTGCAGGCGGCGACGAAGCTTCTATTTTTGCCGGCGACCTTTACCGTATGTACAGCCGCTTCGCTGAAAAGCAGGGCTGGAAAATGGAATTGATGGATGCGACAGAGGGTACCTCTGGTGGTTATAAAGAAATTATCGTTGGTATAACCGGCGAAGACGTGTACGGTAAACTGAAATTCGAGTCCGGGGTACACCGTGTGCAGCGCGTACCAGCTACCGAAACACAGGGCCGTATCCATACTTCAGTGGCATCGGTGGTGGTGTTGCCAGAGGCAGAGGAATTTGACGTAGAGATCGACATGAACGATATCCGCAAAGACCTTTTCTGTTCTTCAGGGCCAGGTGGCCAGTCGGTAAACACAACCTACTCGGCGGTACGTTTAACGCACCTTCCTACAGGTATTGTAGCGCAGTGCCAGGACCAGAAATCGCAGCTGAAGAACTTTGATAAAGCCTTGGCAGTACTTCGCTCTCGTATTTTTGAGGTGGAGCTTGCTAAGAAAAACGAAGCCGAAGGTGCACAGCGTAAGAGCATGGTCGGCGGCGGCGATCGTTCTGATAAGATCCGTACGTATAACTACCCGCAAGGCCGTGTAACTGATCACCGTATTGGTTATACTGTATACAACCTGCCAAACGTAATGGATGGCGGTATCGACGACTTTGTTGAAGAACTACGCATTGCAGAAAACGCTGAACGACTAAAAGAAGGCGCTACAGCAGAATAAGCAAATTGCAGTAAGATATAGCAAAGGAATGTGGTAAGGCAAGTATAGCTGAGCTGCATTCCTTTTCTGTTTTATTATTAACTTGTTGAATGCTTACTTTGTACGCTGCTGTACTATAACTCAGTTACCGTATTAGCTTTGGATGCCCTTACAGAAACAATAGTAAAATATCATTTTTGATATATCGTTTAAACAAATAGCGCTACATATTTCAGCAATCTATACTTTCGATTAACTAACACGATCAACCAGATTTGAGATACCTCTTAGCCATACTGCCCTTGCTCTTTCTGCTCTCTATGATTAGTTGCGAGCCGAAAGATGAGATCATTACCACTGACCCGGATGCTGTGCTGGCATTTTCGGGCGATACGGTTCTGTTTGATACTGTGTTTGTGAGCAGAGGAAGCGTAACTAAGCGCCTGAAAGTATATAATACTAACAAAAAAGCTATTAAAATAAGCGAAATAGCTTTGGCTGGTTCAGGTGCATCGCCCTATCAACTTACGGTAAACGGGGTGCAGAGCCCACTGGTAAATAACCTGGAGCTGCGCGGCGGAGACAGCATTTACGTGCTGGTAAAAGTTAATATTAACCCGACAGACGTTAACCTCCCCTTTCTGGTAGCCGACTCTATACTTTTTAAAACAAACGGGCAGCAGCAAAGCGTGAAGCTGGTAGCCTATGGGCAGAACGCCTACTTCCACAGAAAAGAAAGTATAGGCACTACGACTTGGCGTAATGATAAGCCGCACGTACTACTGGATACGGTGCTGGTGAAGGAAGGCGCTACTTTAACTATAGAGAAAGGCACTAAAGTATACGGCAGCAATAAGTCGGTGCTGCTGGTAAACGGGCAGCTGCTAGCACAGGGCACACCCGAAGAGCGTGTAGTTTTCAGTGGCTACAGACGCGAAGCAGAGTATCTTACGGCTCCTGGGCAGTGGGAAGGTATTCGCATACTTACTAAAAGTGCCAATAACAATTTACAGTATACGGATATCAAAAATACACTTTACGGCCTGCGCATTGGCAATCCGGGTATGGGTGGCACTGTGGTAGAAGGTTGTGCTATACAGTATGCTTTTTTAGATGGCATTGTAGCTTTTACGTCAGATGTTAAAGTAGTTAATACACTAATTCATAACTGTGGGCAGTACGCTTTCGGTGGCTTGGGAGGTGGCAAGTATGAAATAGTATACTCAACCATTGTAAGCTATAATAACCCGCTGCTCCGCGAAACACCATTATTTGTTGTAACTGATTTTGTGCCTGGTACAGAAATAAAAAATCAACCGACTTCCCTTAAACTAGTTAACTCTATCGTTTACTCCGACGGTTTTAATGCTGCAGATGAGATGCTGGTAACGCCACTCTCTGAAAGTATGGACATAAGCCATAACCTGCTGCGCATAAGCTTGTATAAAGATCAGCTAAACAAAAGCGGCAATAAACTGAATGTTGAGCCAAAGTTCAAAGCGCCTGCCAAAGCCGATTTTGCACTGGACACTTTATCGCCGGCCAGCAGTGCAGCTAAATTTCTACCTGCCATACTTTTAGATATCAAAGGAAAAGTACGTAACATTAACACTCCGGATGCTGGTGCCTATGAGAGGCTGATTGATTAACGTTGGATGAATAATTGATTTTATATTTGTAAGAAAACAGTGTTTAAGCAACTGGCATTTACTACTTAATTGATTAACCAATAGCTAATAAAAACGAGTATTTACTCATTCACTAACTCGCTTACTCAGCATTAAATTATGTGGTTTCAAAAAGAGATAAGGTTACCGGCTGTTAAACGCGGCTTCCATTTAATTACAGATCTGATTATGGCGCAGCTGCCGGAGCTGGAGGATGTCAATGTGGGGCTGGCGCATATTTTTATTAAACATACTTCGGCAAGCCTTACCATAAATGAGGATGCAGACCCAACCGTGCGTCAGGATTTTGAGAGCCACTTTAACCACATGGTACCTGAGAACCAATCATACTACCGCCATACATTAGAAGGATCTGACGATATGCCTGCCCATTTAAAAGCAGCTATACTTGGAGCATCGGTTACAGTGCCTATTTCTAAAGGAGAGTTTAACCTTGGCACCTGGCAAGGCATTTACCTCTGCGAACACCGCAACCACGCCTCAAAACGCACTATTGTCGTAACGCTGCAGGGTGAGTAATAATTTTGAATGTGCAAATGAGCGAGTTAGTGAATTTATTCCCACTTTGTTGACCTGTCAATGTTCTTGCCAGAAGTGAGGTTAAGCAACGACTAAGAATGAATGAGGCTGTACTGAACACCCGCTGATTCACTCACTACCTTACTACGCTTACTTTTTTGATAACGGTGCCGTTGGTGCTGGTAAGCCGTAGAAAGTATATACCTGCAGGTACATCACGAACATCCAAACGTAGTACCCTGTCCCGGGTTTCAGCTGTGAGTACCACCTGTCCTACATGGTTTACCATCTGCACATTGCGTACAAGTATACGTGCCGGCTGTTCTATAATAATGAAATCCGAGCTTGGGTTAGGGTAAACCACCAGCTCATTTACAGTAACATGCACATAGTTTTCTTTTAGCTCTGTGCTGGACATGCTGCCATTCGAGATGGTAAGTTTTACATCAAATACACCAGGTTGCGGGTATTTTACAACAGGATTCTTCTCAGTAGAAATAGCGGGCACTCCCCCTTCAAACTCCCAATAATATGCTGTAGGTCTTACTCCTGTAGAAGCATCAGAAAACTGAATCGTTTTATCAGCTACAATTAAAGTATCACCGGTTAGGGCGGTTTTAAATTCAGAGCGCAAGGTGCCGGAGCAGGCAAGCGAATTAAGAATAGAAGCTCTTGAGGTAGCGATAACGGCCCTCATATAAGCGCCTTGCCCCTGCGTAAAGAGGTTCATGCAGGCGTCATAAGTATAATCCATGTAGTTCTGGTACATGTCGCCATAAGGGGAAGAGTCGTTGCAGCTGATAGATACCCCCGAAGGACAACCGTTATTTTCACCCAATTGATTTGGCGTATCATCAATTCCATCGGAGTCTTGGCAGGAGGAACCGTTGCCCCAGATGTGGCGCAGGCCCAGCCAGTGCCCTACCTCGTGTGTAGCAGTGCGCCCTAAGTTATACTGTGTCTTGAAGGTATTAAATGGAGGTGCGCCTACTGTCCTGTAATCCAGCACAACACCATCGGCAGCGGCGGGTGCACCTGGCGTAGTAGCGTAGCCAATAATGTTGTCATCTACTTTACAAATCCATATGTTCAGGTAGTAGTCTCTGCTCCAGGCATCTTTACCGCCTCTGCTGCTATACTTTACATTATCGGAAGTATAACTAAATGAGTCGTAAGTGGTTTGGGTGCGGGTTATGCCAGAAGTCGGGTCGCCGTTGGAATCTGTAGTTGCCAGGCAAAACTCAATTTCTGTGTCGCCGGCAAAAGGTGCAAAATAAGATGGAGTGTTTACAGCATCAGCGTTTTTTCTTCTAAAGTCGGCATTCAGAATATCAAGCTGAGAGAGGAGCTGCTCATCTGAGATGTTTTCTGTAGAACTGCTGTACACCACGTGAAACACTACCGGTATGGTAATGGTGGTGGCTTTTCTCAGGTATTGTGTATTGCCCTGCTGCTTTAGCGCGTGTTGCACAGCTTGTTCAGCCTGCTGTTGCAATTGCTCATATTCTGGGTTCTGAGCTTTGAGTGTCTGAGTATAGGCGTCGGTGGCGCAGTTGCGCTGCACATGCTTAGCCTCCTGCGCAAAGCCAGGCAAAGTAAAGCTCCAGGCAAGTATGGCTAAAAGTATGAAAGCACGCATAGTCTGGCTATATGTAAAACAATCAAAAATTACAGAAGCAGTAAGTATAATGCTTAACTATAGAACGAGCTTATAAGTTTGCATCTACTCTATAATGCAGCGAATCGCTCAATATAAGTTTTTGTACACCCTCTATTCTATAGCCAGATATGTTGCCTGTAGCCGGTTCAGCATTTAGCTGTACATTCCTGCGCGAAAAGAAAAGTGGATTTTTATCCTGCAGCCTCGCCTGTAGCTGTTTGAGCTGCCGGTCTGGGGTAAGAAGCAAGTATAAGTGCTGCACTACCGGCTCACTGTCAGTGTTTTTCTCGTAGCTTATACCCACGTCACCATTTTCTAAAACAATTTCCTGCCTGGTATAATATTCCTGAAGCGTGGGTTTATTCAGGTCCAGGTCGTCAAAAACCGAAAGTTCATCTTCCCAGTCAATTTCATCAGTTTCGATAGTCTCGGTGGGGTTGTCTTCAGTAGTTACAGATTTCAGCACCATGGGCTTTTTATCCTGCATGCGTGCTTTCTGCTCCTGCAAGTATAATGTTAGGTTAAAGCCTCCTGCCGCAGGGTCAGTAGATGGTGGTACAGGCCGCTCACAGGCACTCAGAACCAACAGTAACACCAACAGTAAACCAACACTATACTTTGCCATCGCTTTCAGTTAATCTATCAGAGTTTCTCCAGTCATCTCTTCTGGTTTCTTTATACCCATAAGCTGTAGTATAGTTGGTGCCAGGTCACCGAGTTTGCCAGGGTGCAGTGTTCTTGTAAAGTCGTTGCTAACTAAAATGCAGGGCACCAGGTTAGTAGTATGGGCCGTGTTTGGTGTGCCATCGGGGTTTATCATCATGTCAGCGTTACCGTGGTCAGCTATTACAATGGTGTCGTAGCCGTTGGCAAGGGCTGTAGTGATAACACTTTCTGCACACTTATCTACTGTTTCGCAGGCTTTTACTGCTGCCTCAAACACACCGGTATGGCCTACCATGTCGGGGTTTGCAAAGTTAAGGCAGATAAAATCTGCAGATCTCTGCTCTAGTTCCGGTACAATAGCATCTCTAATGTCATAAGCACTCATTTCCGGCTGCAGGTCATAAGTTGCCACCTTCGGAGATGGGCATAACAGGCGACGCTCTCCCTCGAACTGCTCCTCACGTCCACCCGAGAAGAAAAAGGTAACGTGCGGGTATTTCTCAGTTTCTGCAATACGGATTTGCTTCCTGCCTGCTTTTGCGATTACTTCACCTAAAGTGTTGTTCAGGTTATCTTTGTCGAAGATGGCTTCCACGCCAACAAACGTATCATCGTAATTGGTCATGGTAATGTAGCGCAGGTTTAGCTTTTGCATGTTCTGCTCCGGGAAGTCGCGCTGGGTTAAAGCTTGTGTAATTTCGCGGCCACGGTCTGTTCTGTAGTTAAAGCAGATCACTACATCGCCTTCCTGAATGGTGGCAACAGGTTGCTGCTGGTCGTTTACTTTAATAATAGGTTGTATAAACTCATCTGTTACGCCCTCTTTATAAGACTCCAGCACCGACTGTATCAGGTTACGCGATGGCTTGCCCTCTCCTTTTACCAGCAGGTCGTAAGCCAGTTTTACACGCTCCCATCGGTTGTCGCGATCCATGGCATAGTAGCGGCCAATAACAGATGCAATAGTACCAGTGGTGCTGTCGAGGTGCTCTTCCAGTTCGTTTATATACTTTACACCACCTTTGGGATCAGTGTCGCGGCCATCGGTAAAGGCATGTATGTATACCTGGTTTAGTTCGTAATCGAAGGCAGTGGTGCAAAGGGCTTTTAGATGCTCGATGTGCGAGTGCACGCCACCATCCGATAAAAGACCGATCAGGTGAACAGGTTTCTTATTCTCCTTCGCAAAGGCAAAAGCATTGGCAAGTACAGGCATGGCAGCCAGTTTATGGTCTGCTATGGTTTTGTTGATGCGCACTAGGTCTTGGTACACAACACGGCCTGCACCAATATTCATGTGGCCTACTTCAGAGTTTCCCATCTGCCCTTCCGGTAAACCTACTGCCTCACCGGACGCTTGTAGGTATGTATTCGGATACTTCTCTAAAATAGAATCATAGAAAGGAGTATGGGCTTTTAAGATGGCAGAAGCCTCTGGGATAGTGGTAATTCCCCATCCGTCCAAAATCACTAGTAGTACCTTTTTATCCATAGCACAAATATAGTTATAATCTTTAAATGGAGCGCCTGCTCTGGCACATGGTGCTTACTATCGAAAGCCTTGATTAGAAAGGCTAAACTGCTGTGTTTTACTTTCTTTTTTTATATATTTAGATAATCCTGCTAATTTAGCAATGATTATTCTTAACCTATACTTGGCATAGTTTTAGCTATCATGAAGGTTAGAGCACAAACAGTATTTATGAAAAATTTAAAACAGATTGCGGTAGTATTTTCGTTGTTGTTGGCAGTTGTATTTTTTACAACAGAGAAAGCTGTGGCACAAGGCGATGTAATGGGCGGCGTAAAATCGGCCATAAAAGTAGGGTCGTCTAAAGACTTGGCGCGCAACTTTAGCAACGTAGTAGAAATAACGCTGAACGGAGGCGATGCCACAAGCTACAGCAGCACGCAAGCTGAGTTCGTGATGAAGAATTTCTTTGCTAAGAACCCGCCGGTAGATTTCTCTTATAGCCACCAGGGCTCTTCAGACAAAGGACAGAAATATGCCATTGGCACATATACTTCTAAGAATGGAAGCTATACCGTACTGGTTCGGATGAAGGAATCGAAGATACAATCGATGAACTTTATAAAAGATTAAGAAGATAATAGTGAGATTTTTAGCAAGGCTCGGTATAAACTCCGAGCCTTTTTTTATTTTTGTGCCGTGAAACCGACATACCTGACCAAAAAAAGTATAAACGAGTTTATTTCGTTGGCCTTAGCCGAGGATATTGGCGACGGAGATCATTCTTCGCTGGCCTCTATACCAACTGATGCGCAAAACCAGGCGCGACTGCTGGTAAAAGGCGAAGGCATACTGGCGGGCGTAGAGCTGGCCGGTTACATTTTTAAAGCTGTAGACCCTGAGTTGCAGCTTGATGTAAAATTACGCGATGGCGACAGCATGAAGTATGGCGATGTGGCTTTTACCGTAAAAGGTAAAGCACAGAGTATACTTACCGCTGAACGCCTGGTTCTAAACTGCATGCAGCGTATGAGCGGCATTGCCACCTACACTAATTACATGGCAAGCCTGATAAAAGGTACCGGTGCTAAATTGCTGGACACCCGTAAAACTACTCCTAACTTCCGGATTATGGAGAAATGGGCTGTAGTGATCGGTGGCGGACATAATCACCGTTTTGGTTTGTATGATATGGTGATGCTGAAGGATAACCACGTGGATTACGCCGGTGGTATAAAAGAAGCGATAACTGCAACACAGCGCTACCTGAAAGTAAAAGGCAAAGACCTGAAGATTGAGGTAGAAACGCGTAACCTGGATGAGGTTAGGCAAGCCGTTGAAACAGGAGGTATACACCGCATCATGCTGGACAACATGACCCCTGACGCAATGCGCGAAGCCGTAACCATTATTGGCGGAAAGTATGAAGTTGAGGCATCTGGCGGAATCACAGAAGAAACCATTCGTGCCGTGGCCGAGTGTGGCGTAGACTATATTTCGGTGGGCGCTTTAACGCACTCCATTAAAAGTATAGATCTGAGCCTGAAAGCTTATTAACACAAAGCAGATACTGCTGGTATAGCAGCCTTTATTTACCTGATATTCTCTTAGTAGGCGTGGCCAGAGAGTAAGCAGTACAGAGAATTTTATTTTATTTTTATGCAGCAACCAAACCAAAGAGGTTTCAGAGCGCCACAGGGGCCAGCCCCAGGTGCTATCCGAACAAAAAAGTACCAGATGAACAAAGACCTGTTTACGCGCATTGCCGTAACGCAAGTCTGGAAAAAAGAGTGGTGGTACGCCCTTATCCCGTTTGCCATTTTCATGCTACCTGCTCTATTTAGCTTCTCGTGGTGGTGGGTAGCGCTGGCCGTAATCATGACCATACTTTTTATCTTGGTTCGCTCAGCACAGGTAATGGGCATTACCCGTATTGAACAGGGCAATGTGCTATTCGAGAAACTGCACTACGATATTGATAATCGCCAGATATTGATGAAGCGTAACGAGCGCGAAGGCATGACCATGACCTGGGACATGATTAAAAAAGTGCAGCGCGCTGATGATGCTTATCTGCTTTGGCTGAAGCCGCCATCAGGGACGCAGATGCCTACTGGTTGGAAAGGCTGGTTGGCTCGTACTTTTGAGGTGCCGGTTTTTATTCACCTTCCCTACAAAATCTTTAACAGCCAGAACGACCTTAAGCTGATGGATAACATACTGCGCCGTAAAAGCTTTATTGCTTAGCGGCAGTTGTACCACAACCCGAGGTATCAGTACTATCGTAAATAATTAATAGATAATGCTTTGCTGGTGTGCAAACTGGTGAGGTTACTATAAATAAAGTATAAAATCATACAAAAATGAATAAGAACGTAATTGCAGTTTTTGCCGCAGTTTGTGGTTTGTTTATGGCATCTTGTGATACGCCAAAAGATCTGAGACCAGGAGAGAAAGTATCTACAGACTTTGTGGCTCCGGGCATGCGCAGCACTTTTAACGTAAGCGACGCTGGCGATGATGAGGCTACAATGCATAAAGGTGACCACTCTGAGACTGAGGTTAAAGAAGTACAGGTAATGCCTAACCATGACATGGGTGATAACACGATACAGCCAGGAGACTCAGTTAGAGAAGAAGGCGAAACAAATACAGCAGCAGGCGCCATTAAACGCTAAGTAAGAATCAATCTTTTTAAAGAAGCCTGCCGTTGCATCTAAAGCAGCAACGGCAGGTTTTTTTTATGAAGTTAATAGTGTAAACACCCTCCCCTGCTTATTGCGTATAGCCGGGGTTAAGCAGATATACCTTATATTTGCAACTCAATTGCTTTTAGCACAAATGGAACAACAGGAAGTAGAATGGTTTAGCACATGGTTTGATTCGCCATATTACCACATTTTATACAAAGACCGTGACCAAAAAGAGGCGCAGTTGTTCATGGACAACCTGTTAACTTATCTGCACCCGAAGCAACACGAGAAGATATTAGACCTAGCCTGTGGCAAAGGCCGCCACTCCTTATACTTAAACCAAAAGGGCTACGACGTAACTGGTATAGACTTATCAGAGCAAAGTATAAGCTATGCCAGACAATACGAGAACGAGCGGCTGCACTTTGATGTGCACGATATGCGGCAGGTTTACAAACCAGAGAGCTTCGATTTTATACTTAACCTGTTTACCAGCTTTGGGTACTTTGAGCATGAAACTGAGAATGTAGTGGCTCTTTTAGCTACCACGGAAAGCCTGAAGCACGGAGGTAAACTGGTGATTGATTTCATGAACACGGATAAAGTGATTGAGAACCTGGTAACTGACGAGGTGAAGGAGGTGCAGGGAATCAGGTTTAAGATACACCGGGGCCTGGAGCATGACTTTATCGTAAAAGCGATCAGTTTTACAGACAAGGGTCAGGATTACTGTTTTCAGGAACGTGTGCGTGCCTTGCGAGAAGAAGACTTTATAGAGTATTTTAAGTTAACACAACTGCGCCTGGTAGAGATACTCGGTGATTACCAGCTAAACAAGTACGACCGGGAAAAGAGCGATCGTATGATCTTTGTCCTAAAGAAATAGCACCGCTGCATGTTCATAGCTATACTTGTTCTATTCATTACAGTTATCTTATCTGGGTTTCTGGTAAAGATATTTCCGCCAACAAATACGAAGTGGCTAAAAATGGCGCTGGCCTTTAGTGGTGCTTATCTATTTACAATTACTATAATTCACCTGCTACCCGATGTGCTGCGCAATAACAGCGGTTTTGGAGTTGGGTATTGGATTTTGGCTGGCTTTTTCCTGCAGTTGGTGCTGGAGCTGTTCTCTCATGGAGTGGAGCATGGCCATATACACCATCACCATGGTCGGGTTGGCTCTATGCCTTTCCTGCTGCTAGGCTCTTTATTTGTGCATTCGTTTCTAGAGGGTAGTATACTTGTAGAGCACAGGCATGGCATTTCCAATCATAGCCATGCAAACGATAATTTTTACCTCGTGCTGCTGGGGATTACATTGCACCACGTGCCGGCGGCATTTGCACTAATGTCGGTACTACTATCGCGGCTGGAGAATTTTAGAAAAGCTTTCTTGTGGCTACTGATTTTTGCACTTGGTTCTCCGTTGGGCATAATCTTTAGCAATACAGTTCTGGCGCAAGAAGCTCCGGATGGATTAATTTACACTGCTCTTACCGGTTTAGTGGCTGGTAATTTCCTGCACATCTCCACTACCATACTTTTCGAGACAAGCCCAGATCATCACTTCAATCGCAACAAGCTAATTGCCACCCTGCTAGGATTAGTGCTGGCGATAATGAGCGATTTTATTTAATACTAAAGTATAGCCGAGCAGAGTATTAGTATGAAATTGGGCTGCCTACCAACGTAGAGATCTTGATTTTGTGCCTGTAATTGAATAGCTTAAGAAAGTATAAATGAACAGCTATGACCAACCCGGCACCACATCGCTACACATCCTTAAAAGAGTTTTACCCTTATTGCCTTTCAGAGCATCAGAATACAACGAGCCGCATACTGCATTTTGTAGGTACAGGTTTATTGATAGCTGTTGCCATTGCAGCACTTTTACTTGAGAAGTATAGTTGGTTGCTATTGGTGCCGGTAATAGGTTATGGCTTTGCGTGGGTTGGGCACTTCTTTTTTGAGCGTAATAAGCCGGCTACATTTAAATACCCATTCTACAGCCTGGCATCAGACTTCAAATTATTTATTGATATACTAAGCGGGAAACAGAAATTTAAGAGCAACTGCTAAAAAGATAAAAGCAGGAAAAAGGAAATCTACATAATAGTAGAAAGAAGTGTGGCAATAAGTGCCTTAACGGTAATCATAACAGCGCCATTGCTAGATGCAGCATCTGCTTCCTCTTCTTCAGAAGAAAAAGCTTTTTTAAAGTAACTAATAGGGCTATCAAGCACCTCTGTATCCAGTACAGATTTATCTTGTGGCTTGGTTGCAGTTACCTTGGGCTTAGGCTTTGTAGCTTTTGATGCTTCGGCGGTGGTTGCAGCTGGGGTAGTATTTTGCTGAACGGTAACCGTTGTTGCGGCTCCATTATTACCATTATCATTCTGATTTGCCTGGGCAACAGGTACAATAGTTAGGCATAGCAGGATTACAGCTGCAATAGGTATAAATTCTCGTAATGGTTGCCACAGTTTTATCATACTCAAAAGTAACAGCAAATTATGTAAAAATCAAGAAATCAGTAGGATAATTTAGAGGAATAATTATTGATGAAGGATATATAGAGTAAATAAAGTATAAACAAGTGCAGAAGATGCACCCGAAAATGATGAATTATTTAGCTGCCGGTTTTAAGACTTTCATTTTTACAGGTACTACACCAGCCTTTTCGGAGCCTATCTTTTTTGCTGCTGCCTCCGAAAGGTCAATGATCCGGCCTTTAACGTAAGGGCCTCTATCTGTAATTTTTACCTTTACCGTTTGCTTTGTCTGCAGATTGGTCACTTTTACTTTAGTACCGAAAGGCAGCGTTTTGTGTGCTGCTGTAAGCTTGCCTCTACGATATGGCTCACCGTTTGCCATTTTACGGCCTTGTAATTTACGGCTGTAGTAAGATGCCTTCCCCTCTTCTGTGTAGCCTCGCTGTCCAAAGTTAGCCGACGAACTGGCACAAGAACTTACAGTAACTACAAGTATGGTAAGTATAAAACTATACTTCAGGTTTTTTAAAGCGTTGGTAATGGTAAAAGAAATCATGGTGTTACTGTATGGTAGAGGCATGCAATGTTTTACTGCTAATGAACTGCTCAATCTCAAATGTAAGCCGTGCTAGTTTTACTGTTTCTAAAGGGTGGCGCGTATCAGGCAGCACAAGTAGTTCGGCATTAGGCAGTAGCTCGTAAGCCCAATTTGTTTCTTCCAGCGTTACCATATTATCCCGGTCACCGACTCCTAAACGTATAGGTGCCTGGAGCTGTGGCAAGTTTTCTGGGGTGAGTGCAGGCGCTTCTCCTAAGTGCTGCATCATCTCTGCTGTTTTATGCATTACTTGCTTCCAATCCTGTGGTGTATGGCGCTCGGCAAGAGTTTTTGCAAATTGGGGCACCTTCTCCTCTATCTTCACAGGGTTAAGCATTTTGCTTTCCTTCTCGGCAGCCTCCGGCGACCATGCAAACTTAGTAGCCAATGTAAAAATACTGCTTACCCGCCCCGGGTGCTGCAGTGCAAAGTATAATGCAGCATAACCGCCCATGCTATAACCAAAAATGTGCGTCTGGGTTATAGCATGTTTATCTAAAAACTCCAGAATGTCTTTAGAGAACAACTCCATGCTATAAGGCTCCTGTGGTAGTGCTAACCCGCCGTGCCCTGAAAAATCTAAAGTATAAACCTTAAACTTTGCCTGCAGCGCCTGCTGCAGCGGGACAAGTGTGGCAGCAGAGCCTAAAGCTCCGTGAAGTAACAGAAGGGTATCCATGGGTGTTTTCGGTAGGATGAGGTTAAAGCGTTATATTTTGTTATTGTTGAACCTGGTAATTATATACCTCCATAGCCTGCGTCAGCTTATCTTTTTGAAAGAGGTTTATAACTAACTGGGCACCTAGTATACCTGCACCGGCATATACCAAAGGTGAGATGCCAGAAGACTGATTGTTTTGAATAGATGATAAAGAGCCAACTGCGAGTAAGCCGGCACCAACTATAGACACACCAGTATTAATTACTTTGTTGCGGCGGTACTGCTGCAGTATCTGTAAACTGGCGGCATTGTCGGCTAGTGCTTCGCGCAGGTTGTTGTAATCCACAATGTAGAGCGGGCCACCATCTTTAGAGAAAAAGTTTATGCGGCGGCGGCTGGTATTTGGGCCACCAAAGCCATACGGGTTGTAGCCATAGCCGTAGTCATACACCGTGCGCGAAGTATAAAATTTGTCGATGCGTGGTCCATCAAGCACACGTTTGGCAAAGTCATCGTAGCTGTTGCCGTAATCTACACGTGCAAAGTAGCCCTGCTCGTTCTGGAAAGCCGCCACAGTGCTTGGGTTATATCGCAGCGAGTCATCGAGCAGGAAATGGTTTTGCCTGAAGATTGGGGACTTTAGTTGAATTTTATTTGCATAGATGATCTGGCCATTCTGTTGCTTTATATAAAAGCGGCCCTGACGGGTGTTTTCCGCCTCTCCTATTTGTGCATTTGCTGTAGTGCCCGTTGCCAGGCAGAACAGTAGCAGGTAAATCAGTTTTTTCATTCGGTTATTTATTTGATACAGGCAGGTTTTGCCAGCAATTCTAAAAAATAAAGAAAAGCATCACTACCATACCTAGTAAGGCGAGGTATACCCATCGCATTAGCTGGCCTCGGTGTTTGCTGGGCACAAAGCTGCTTACCAGCATAACAACGAATAAAAGGCATAAAATGTATAGTAGTATAAATATAACAGATTTTACCCAGTTAGGCACAATTGTGTTTTCGGCTTGGTACTGGTTGCTCATTCCCATGCCCGACAGCAGCCACTGCAGCCCCAGAAAAACCACCACCTCAAAAACTATAAAGTAGAATAACCAGCCAAGCCAGCTGTACCTCTCATTATTGCTCATTTCCTATGCTTTTATAGAAGTGATAACTTTTTATGTGAAAGCCTTCTCTGAAGTAGAAGCGGTGCGCAGCGCTATTGGTAACATAAGCATCAAGCATAACAGTATCGCATTTAAGGCGCTTAGCCTCCTGTAGCATCCAGTCTGATAGTAGCTTGCCCACACCCCCTGAACGATAATCTTTATCTACAACAAAATTGTCTACCTCCAGATACTTGCCGGAGTATAACTTGGCACTAACCCAGTAGCCAGAAAGGCCTACACAGGTGCCTGCCTCGTCAAAAGCTGCTACCATCTTATATCCATTTTGTAACATCAGTTGTAGCAGCTCTCTGTAACGCTCATGGGCCATGTTAGGGTTTAGTTGCAGAACAAGATGGTGCTGGGCTAGCATCTGCTCCAGCGTTTCAAGCTTTTGGATAGAATAACTTTGCAGTAAGGAGCTAGGCATAGGAGTAGCAGTAGTTATCAACTCTAAGTTGCTTTTTTCGTTCAAAGTAATGTAAATGTCTGTAAATTAAAGTGTAATAATTATAGTCTTTAATATAGTTATGCTTTAAGGCAAATAGGTGTAAATGTAACTAAATAAAGGTCAACGGTATAATGATTAGAAGAAAATAGTTGCATAACTCTTAGATTTGAAACATTCAACTGCCTTTGTGCCGTTAAAACAATAGATAAGGTGTTGGATTATGAGGTTATTGAGGAATATTAAATTAGATAATTATAAATTCATGTATAAAAATGAGCCGCGTAAGATCTTCAGTATTGGATACGAAGACCTGACCACGCTCATTTATTATCAGGATATGGACAACAACTATAAACTGGTTGTTGCGAAAGATGATGACCCTCCCCTTATTGTTGAAAAAGACATATCGAGAGCGGAAGCATTTAGATTAATGAATACCCGGCCCTAGAAGCCGGGTATTTTTTTGCTTTCACTTGTCCCTATACTTTTCATGTTCATCCTGGCAATATGCTAGTTCATCCCTATAGCCATAAGTAGCTATTGTGCCAAAGTTTAATACTGCATAGTTTTGTTGTAAGTAATTAAAATTCAGAATGTAATGCTTAAAAATAAAACTATGAAAAATCAATTCAACTTAGTGCGCGCTACCTTATTCAGTAGCAAGATGGTTTTTATACTTTTAGCGATTTGTTTAAGTATAAAGGCCAACTCACAAAGCTTTACCGCTAACCTAGACCAGTACCTTGATGCTCATCTGCGGCAGGGCACATTTAGCGGAACTGTCTATATTACTCAAAAAGGCAAGCCTGTTTACAGTAAAGGTTTTGGCATGGCTGATTATGAAAATGGTATAGCCAATGGGCCTAATGTAAAATACCGTATAGGCTCGGTTACAAAGTCTTTTACTGCTGTGTTGGTGATGCAGCTCCAGGAGCAGGGTAAACTTAATGTGCAGGATAAGGTTAGCAAGTACTTGCCCGATTTCCCGAACGGAGATAAAATAATGCTGCACCACCTGCTTTCCAGTACATCAGGTTTGCCTGACTTTGTAAACCACTGGCAAGGAGTAAATACAAAACCAGCTACCATCAGCGATATACTGACACTGGTTAAAGATAAGCCTTTAGAGTTTGAGCCGGGTACAAAATGGAAGTACTGCAGCACTGGCTTTATTGTACTTGCAGGGATTATTGAAAAAGTAACTGCTAAGCCTTACGACCAGGTTCTGGCAAAACAAATTCTAAAGCCGCTAAAGATGAAATCGACAGGAATGGAGTTTAGTGACCCAGTTGTTGGTTTAGCTCTGGGCTATAACCACGATGGTACAGACCGTAAGTTAGCAAAGCCTATAGATATGAGCTGGTGCCACGCAGCGGGTGCTGTTTATAGTACGCCAACTGATATGGCCAAATTTGATGCGGCCCTTAAAGGTAAAAAGCTATTAAGCGAAGCATCTAAAAATCAAATGTATACTGCAGTGATGAAAGACTATGGCTATGGTTGGGTAATTGATTCACTGGGTGGCCATAAGCGTATCAGCCATAGTGGGGCTATAAATGGGTTTAAGGCAAACTTTTTACGCTTCCCGGATCAAGATTTAACCATTACTATTTTCAGTAATTATGAGTCGCAGCAGGTTAATGGCCCAATCTCTAAAGATATACAGGCAATTGTATTCGGGCAAAAGTATGAAGTGCCTGTTGTGCGTACTATAGTAGCTATGAGTGCAGCACAATTGGCCAGATATACCGGAGAGTATCAGGTTGCCCCCAAAATGTCTTTTACTATAAGTGCAACAGGAAAGCAATTGTATGTAGAGGCACCTGGGCAGCCGAAGTTCGAGATATTTCCGGAGGGCGAGGATAAGTTTTTTGTGAAAGTGGCCCCGGCCCTGGTAACCTTCGAAAAAGATGAGCACGGTAACATAGCTAGAATGTATATGCACCATGGTGGCAAAGCCATGCCGGCTACTAGAGTGAATTAAAGAACCTACACCAAATAGTAAGTATAAATTAAAAACTGCAGGAGGGCTGTTTACAGTCCTCCTGTATTCATTTAGGTTATGCTGCGTATAGGTGTAACATGAACTGGAATAACCGTTATTATAAGATTGCTGTTTACGGGGCTGCTACTACCTTTCTGCTGCAGCTGATATCTATGTTTGTTGTAGACCCATACTTTGCCGCTGTACTATCGCCGTTTTACTCTGTTTGGATAATTGTTTTTATTGTAGGCTGGCGCAAAGAGCACCCCCGGCATTAAAAGCCTCGTCTCTTTCTAATTTTAGCATCGTGTTGTACCCATCAAAGTACATACAGAAAAATTACAGGTTTTTTTGAAGTAGGCTTTAGATTGAACTGTGAAATGGCACTTTTTTGGCAGAAACAAGATTATAGCAATAGCCAAAGTATAATAAGCATATGTCTAACCAGGAAGTAATGACGGATGTAAATCATGTGCAGCACATGTTTTTACGCGTGGTAAGCAATGATATGGAGTGTGTTATAAATATTGCAGGGCACCCTTATCGCTTGCGGGAACTAATATTTATGATGATTGAGAACGGTTGCCAGATAGAGCAAACGTCAGCAGACTCTTACAACACTTTTGTGTACGACCAAGAGACTGTAGAAGTGCACGACTACCTTACTTCCATCATCAAGGCTAAATTTAAATCACAAGAATTGTAAAAAGAGATAAGCTTACTATTATTGCTGCTCTTTATAAACGCTATAAACAAACAGGGCGCTACTTGGTTGGTAGCGCCCTGTTTGTTTATTATAGTTGTCTGATTTCAATTTCTTTTGGCTTGCCTACAGATTCAAAGTATGGCAACAGCACCTTTAATTTCCCATCCTGGTGCGTGGCCTCTACTAAAGATAAATTTATAGCAGGAGGCAGTAAAAAAGCACGGCTATACATAGGAACCTTTACTTTATAATCGTATTCGCTCGGCAAATTTACACTAACAGTTAGTACGTTATTATGTAGAGTTACATTGTAAGCCTCAGGGCTAATACTAGGTGTCCATATATTTATTACAGCTTTATGCTTGCCAATTTTTACATCTGTATAAGTTTCGGCTACTCCTCCCCCAACTGTGTTAAATAGGTCAAGGTACAAGGCAATGGAGTGTAGAAACTCTTTATTTATTCGCTTCATCTATCTTTCTCCTCGTTGTTTCTACCTATTAGGTACAAACCCAATGCCAAAAGAAAAACCTGACAAGCTGTATGTTGATTTTATACTTTAAATGAAGTATGGTGCTCTGATGCTGTTATTTTGGCTTTGTAAGCAACAAATAATATAAATATTCTGACACATTTGCAGTTTTGTTAAATAATTAACGGTGCAGATTAATTTATACTATGCATCATCTCGAATGTATTTGTACAGTAGCAATGCTATTTTCCCATATAGGCACACAATTTCCTTAATTGGGAATAATATGCATATGTACATAGCTGCTAATTTATAAATCTGACTTATATTTTGCCGATTGTATAGTTAATAATATATTTTAAATATTTGATTATCAGTATGAAATGGATTTGCCCTGTTGCTATTTAATACAATGCTGTAAAGGGCATTAATGTGTGGCATGCTTATTACTTAAGCTATGATAGCAGATTACCATAGTTATGAATAAATTCTACTTCTTATTACTTCCTCTAATCTTACTAATTGTTGCCGCACAGGCACAAACTACAGTTTATTACGAAAACTTTAATGTAGGAATGACGGGAGTAATGTCGAATGTAGTGAGCGGAAAAGCTACCTGGGAAACAGCCGATGACGCTGCCTCTAGCACATTGGCTATGTCCTCTAAGGGAAGGTATATACGTACTGTGAACTCAGTAGCAGGCACGAAGACGCTTATCTTAATGAATGCCATCTCTACAAAAGGCTTAAGCAGTGCTTTTATCACTTGGCAAGAGTTTAGAAGCCCACGAAAAAAGAACTTCGATTTAACTGAGGCTGTGAGAGCATATTACAGCACCGACGGCGGTACAACTAGGCAGTTGTTTTTTACCACATCTAGTACAGTAAATAACCTGTGGGGCCATGTTAACAGTGGTACACCAATAAGATTGCCACAAGCTGCTTTAGGAAGTAGCAACCTCAGAATAGAAATTGAAATCAACTTCTCTAAAGATAACGGTGATAAAGATCCATATTACGCCATTGATGATGTAAGCATTACAGGTGAGTTGATAGAGGGCTACTCTACTTTCAGCTGGGCTGATCGTCCGCTTGATGAGAATCCATTTCTTGTTTCAGGGCCTACTTCTACAAATCCTTATACTGTAGATGGCGTTGCGATGCGCTGGTCAGCATCTATGGGGTCCAATGTAAGCTTTGAGGCTGCTAAAGTAGATGATAAAACCCATAAGGCCGGTAAGAGAACTTTCACGCTTATTCAGAATGGTGCAACACCTACAGTCGGGTCTATAATCAATCTTAACCTGAGTAAACCAGTTAGTGATCTTTCTTTTACTTTGTTTGATGTGGACGTCGCAACAAATCAGTTTAAAGACAAGATTAATGTTGTTGGGTATAACAAGGGTGTACCGGTGCAGCTTGAAAAGAGCAAAGTTAAAACTACGTCTTACAACCAGTTTACAGAAGGAACTCCAGGCATTATTTCAGGAATCACTGCAAGTGACAACACCTCTGGAGAGGGAGATGTGGCCATAACGTTCTCACAGCCTGTTGATCGTGTTATGATCGAGTACCTGAACGATTCTCAAAACAGGTCTAACAACGGCCGTCAGGGTATAGGCATCCACAACTTGTCTTGGCGTAATGAGCAGCCTATACAAGTGTTACCAGTAGAGTTAGCCTCTTTTAAAGCACAGCTGCTAAATAGCCAAAGTAAGCTAACATGGGTAACAGCTATGGAGAAAGATAACGATAAGTTTATTGTGGAGCGTAGCCTTGATGGGAAAGTATACAGAAAAATTGGAGAGGTTAAAGGACGTGGTAACAGCAGTGTAACTACTACTTATGGTTATACTGATACAAATCCGGCAGCTGGTATTAACTATTACCGTCTGCAGCAGGTAGACTATAGCGGTAAAACCTCTTACTCTTCTGTCGTAACTGTAGATTTATCTGCAAGAGCTACACTTGTGGCACAACCTGTTCTTTACCCAACAGTGGCCTCTAGTGAGGTAAGTATAAATCTTGCCGGGTTAGGAGCAAATGTGCAAATAAGAATTTTAGATGCTACAGGAAAAACCATTAGAGAAATGACAGCAAGCACTGCACAAGAAGTGGTAGTGCCGGTGCATGAGCTGAAAGGCGGTGCATACTTTGTTTCTGTAACAGACGGAGAACGCCGTGAGACCTTGCGCTTTGTTAAAAGGTAAGTATAAGCTTCAGAACATAAAACAGAAGACCTGCCCATAAGGCAGGTCTTCTGTTTTATACTATATTTGCTATGTATACCTGATTCTCAAGAGCTTAGTCAGTAAGTTTTTTAGCTTATTTCTTACTACTCTGTAGCACTGTAAGTTTCTGTACTACTTTTTAACTTATATAGGTTAAGCTTTGATAAGTTGTTGTGCTCCTGTTTCTTTACCTAATCAATAGGCTTTGACTTAGAAACCGGTTGGCTGATGATCGTGAAATAAAGTCTATCGATCCGGCTGATGTGTAATGGTATAAGATTTTTTCCTTCGTATCTTGACCGGATCTCTTACATAACTTACCAAGTTGCCTTCCTACTGCGCCGTAAACCGGCAGACAATCAAACTCATCAAAGAAAAGAGAAATGGATGCGATTGAGTTTGTTATTAAAGAGTGTGAAAACGAGAAAGATGCCATGCATTGGTTCTTGCATGAAGGTGCAATAAAATTGAAATGTTTTAGCTTATTGGTAGGTGTATGATAAGTTCTGAAGATGACGTGCATAAAGTAACACACCATTGCGAAAAATACGTACGGTTTAATAGCGGCAACAAACTACTTATTTAATTCCATGAAAAAACTCTACTATGAGAGTGCGGAGCTTCGGTTAAGTGTTGATAAGGAGAAGCGTATAGGAATGGCTGAGTGGCGTGGGTTCCTATCTAGCGAAGAGTTTAGAAACAATGGATTGCGCTGCCTGCATCTTATTCAAGCAGAAGGGTTAGTGCGTTGGCTTGCAGATCAGCGTGTTATGCGCGCTATCAGGCAACAAGACCTGAATTGGGTAGTAACAGAACTCGTGCCGCTTATGTTAGCCTCTCCTTTAAGAAGGATGGCTATTGTTGTGTCTGTAGATATCTTTAATAACATGGCTATGGAGCAGCTTTTTAAACGTGCGGGCAACTTAGGAGATCTGATTATTAAAGAATTTGATAACGAAGATGCTGCCCTTCAGTGGCTTTTGCAACCAATACCCAAAAAGGCTGAACTCTAAGCAACGTGTAGTGCGGCTAGCATTTCGGTGTGAAGCATAATTCTCCAACATTCAGATAACCATTCTACGGCTTCTGACTGGCTAAAGCCTTACTAGGAGCTGTAAGCTGTTTCGCATATACTCACCTTTATTTTATCAAATTTTAGCCTGAGTTATTATTGCTGTCTCCTGCTCAATATAACGAAGGTTGAAGGGGCCCCGTACCTAATAGTAAGCAGAACCAAATTTATATACTATGAAAACAAGTACAATGATATCTTTAATGGTTGCAGCTGGGGTTATAACCGCCTGTAACGATCCTAAAGGAGATGTAGAACGAGATTCTTTATCGGATGCCACGGCAGATACAGCCGTAATGTATGGTGATGAACGCGGTGAAGTTGAAGCAGATTATGTAGAGATAAAGGATGTAGGCGAAGATTTTTGGGCAAACGTAAACTGGGATGCCCCTGTTGTAGATGATCCGGAACTTAAAGGTACTGACGTAGAGATGCGCCAAGAAAAAGAGTACAATATTTATACTTTAGATGATCGCCTGCTGTTTGAAACAGATAAGTCTCAAATAAGGCCTGAGGGCGAAGAGAAGCTACAGCAGGTTACGAATGAGTTAAAAGACCTCCCACAGAATGGCCAAATACGAATTTTTGGACACGCTGATGCACGCGCCAGCAACGAATACAATAAAGAGTTATCCGCAGATCGGGCCAATGCTGTAAAAGACTGGCTGCAAAATAAAGGCGGTATAGCTGCAAATCGATTATCCATAGAGGCTATGGGTGAAACAGCTCCGAGAGCTACAAACGAAACAGCTAGAGGGCGCCAGCTAAATCGCCGCGTGGCTATAGTGGCAGTAACTCGTGAATAATCTAAAGCAATAACCTACTAAACAAATAAGGCCATTGATAAAAATCAGTGGCCTTATTTGTTTACCTTTTATAAATCGAGATGCTGTTCTTCTGTAACCGAATGTTCAGGCATTTCATTAGAAAGAAGCCACTCAAGCGCCTCATTATATGTCTTAAAGCTTTTTGTTTCCAATACCAGCCCTGCCTTTGCCTTTATCTCTTTAACTTGAGCTTCTCTTAACGTTATATCATCAATAATGCGCGCGGACTTCTTAAGACGGGTGAACTTAAGATCTATACTAAACTGAGTAGTTACCTCAACATAAAGAGGATCACTTATCGAAATAACTGACTTTGAAGCGTCAATTATCAGGTACTTAATGTCGTAGCTTTTTATTGTATCTGTTATAGATTTCAGAACATACTTTAGCTCGGGCACAGCATACTCATAAAAGTCCGGCCAACGAAAGTAAAGCACATCCTTCGCTGGGTCGTACTCAAGCTTAATAAATTTGTTTGGTATTAACATATTAGATGCCGGTTATAATCATGAAAGGTAATCATATTTTCTCAAATTAAGCCTTACACACTAATCATAGCAGTTCGTTTTAACCATACTTTGTTACCGCCTGTTTAGGCATATGCTGTATAGTGCTTTACTGGTATCGCATCTTTCTCTCTGGTTATAATTTATTTATTGCAGAGTCTTACAGGTTTAGCCTTTAGATTATTTATACTTTATCTTATATAAAACAAGAAACCTACGCGTATAAGAAACCTTTAAGTAAATGATGTAGCACTATACCAATATGAAAGTAGTATTCTTCAGCTCCAAAGTATACGATCAGCAGTTTTTCTTTGAAACAAATCAAAAGTATAACCACAGTATCAGCTTTCTGGAGGTTCATTTAAACGAGAGTACAGCTGTGTTGGCTAACGGATACGAGGCAGTCTGCATTTTCGTGAACGACATAGCCAACAAGCAGGTACTACAGGTGCTGGCAGAGCAAGGTATAAAACTTGTGGCGCTCCGTTGTGCAGGCTTTAACAACGTAGATTTAGGCGCGGCAGAGGAACTGGGTATAAAAGTTGTGCGCGTACCGGCCTATTCGCCCTACTCGGTGGCCGAGCATACTGTGGCGCTTATACTTACCCTGAACCGTAAAACCCACCGGGCCTACAATAGGGTAAAAGAGGGCAACTTTGCGTTAAATGGCTTAATGGGTTTTGACCTGCACGGCAGAACAATTGGTATTATAGGGTTAGGCAAAATAGGCTTGGTCACAGCGCAGATACTAAAAGGTTTTGGTTGCCGAGTGCTGGGTTATGATGTGGTGAAGCATGAGGAAGCAGAGGAGATTGGCGTGGAGTTCACCGATCTTGATATGCTTTACAAGGAGTCAGATATCATCTCGCTGCACTGCCCGCTTACCCCACAGACTTACCACATGATCAACGACGAATCGATTAACAAGATGAAAGATGGCGTGATGATCATCAATACTAGCCGGGGAGCCACTATCGACACGCGAGCCGTTATAAAAGGGCTGAAAAGCGAGAAAATAGCTTATCTCGGCTTGGATGTGTATGAAGAAGAAGGAGATCTTTTCTTTGAGGATCTTTCTGATAAAGTGATCAAAGATGATGTATTTATGCGTTTGCTCTCCTTCAACAATGTACTCATCACAGGGCATCAGGCCTTTTTTACTACAGATGCCATGCAGGCTATTGCCAGTGTCACCCTCCAGAATATTGCAGATTTTGAGCAGCAGAAGCCACTTGAAAACGAAGTAAAACCTTAATTATATACCCGCTCTAACAAAAGACGCTGCATGATCTACTTTCTATCCCTGCTGCCGATTTTGCTGTTAGTAATCCTTTCTTTGACAAGAGGAGTAAAGGTGGCGGTGCTGGTAGGATGGGTTGTTACCACACTTCTTTTCTTTTACTGGGGAGCCGGCTTTAATCATTATCTGGGGGCAATGGGTGTTTCGATGCTCACCACACTCAATATCCTGATGATTGTGTTAGGGGCTGTGTTTCTCTACAACATCATGTCTCATACAGAACTTATAAAGCAGATTACACAATCCCTGGATACACTACATCCTTCCAAAGAAATTCGCTTTTTCCTGCTGGCAATTGGGCTTACCGCTTTCTTTGAAGGCGTGGCCGGATTTGGTACTCCGGGGGCTATTGTGCCGCTGATTCTAATGGCGATGGGCTTTGAGGCGGTGCTCTCTGTATCAGTGGTGTTACTGTTTGATGGCTTGTTTGCTTTGTTTGGTGCCGTAGGTACGCCCATACTGGTAGGTTTGCAGTTGCCGCTAGGTTTATCTGGAGAGGAGGTAAAGGAAATCGGGGTCACGGCTGCGCTAATGATTATACCTGCAGGGTTGCTGGTGCTATTGCTTGTGTTCCGGATGGTGGCCAGGCAGCACGGCCCCTTGGAGCATAAGCGGCAGGTGCTGGTGCTGTATACTTTTATGGCTGCGCCTTTCTTGCTGTTTGCCTGGTTAGCCCCTGAACTTGCCACAGTATTTGGAGCCCTGGTAATGCTCGGTCTATCGGTGCTTTACTTAAAAAAGAAGAAGGCAAAACTGGACCTGCGGCCATGGCTACCCTATGCCATTCTGGCGCTGCTGCTGCTGTTGCCTAAACTGTTTAGTCCGCTGCGCAATTGGATTGGATGGGAGCTGGTGCTTGATAATTTGTTCGGAACAGATATTCGGGGTGCCATCAAACCGCTGCAGTCGCCTTTATGGCCTTTCTTGGCAGTTGGGCTGGGAGTAGCTTACTTTAAGAAAAGTAAGTCGCTGTACCTGCGGGAGCCGCTCCTGAAGGTGGTAAACGTGTTTGTGGTGCTCTTCCCTTCCGTGGCCATTGCGCAGTTAATGATCTATTCAGGCGTAGAGCAGCCGTCTATGGTGCTGTACATTGCCCAGATGCTAAGTCAACTGGGGCAGTCTTATGTTATTCTTTCGCCTTTTGTAGGGGTAATGGGCGCTTTCATTACAGGCAGTACCACCATCTCAAACTTGGTGTTCGGAGCCTCACAACTCCAGACGGCACTGTCGCTGGAGATAGAGCCCACACTGATCCTCTCTTTACAACTTGCCGGAGCCACTCTGGGTAATGCGGTGTGTCTTTTTAATATTATAGCGGCGGCTTCGGTAGCCAACATCCAGAATTACCGAGAGATACTGGCAAACAACCTGCTACCTGCTACACTGGCGGCTTTACTCGTTGGGTTGCTTGGTATGGCTATACTTCTTGTGTAAGGTTATACTTAAGTTCAACTCTGATGATACATCTTTAAATAGGGCATCAGAGTTAAACCAAAAGTTGTTTCTTATTTTGGTGTGGACAAACCTTTAAGTAAAGGATACAACAAGTAAGTTACTTTTAGAACCCATAGCTGGTAGTGAACATCAGCACAGAATTCCTGAATTCTTTGTTGTCGATGTTTTTAATAAGCCTGGAAAGGTCGCCGTTATAGCGCACGCCAAAATCTAAACCAACAGAAGGTATCCTAAATCCTGCACCTGCCGCATAGCTTAGGCTCGTGCGCTTAAAGCTATTAGCCAAGCTTTGGATGTTTTCCCTGTTCTCCTTGTCTTTTATATCGCTTTTAACTCTAAAAGACATCTGAGGACCTGCCTCCAAATAAAAAGGACCTGCTGATAACTGTCCCATTATGGGTATGTCTACATAGCCCAAGTCAATGTTTAAGCTGTCGTTTTCGGATTTGGCTCCTTTCATGGAGTAGATAATATCTGACCGAACGGCAACATACTTACTAACCAGTGGAACTGTAACGATTAATCCGCCGTGGCCGCCCCAAATCCCCTCCAAATCAAGGCTGTCGGCGCCAGAGCCGATAAAGTTGGAATAGTTGCCGCCCAACCGAAGGCCAATTTGTACTTTTTGTGCCTCTGCGCCAAATGATATACCTAATATGGCAACAAGAATGGCAATGATTTTTTTCATAGTGTTTTGGTGTAGCGTGTGTTGCGTTAAACTATTTTAAATAAATGGCGCAAACATATATAAATTTTAAATATGTTGTTTTTAAGTGCCGGTTATTTTAGTGAATGCTACCCTGAGTATAGTATAGATAAGAAATTCAATCAGCATCAGAACTTGAAACGTTGACTTACAGAGGCTATGTGTCTTTAAATCAAGTGCTAACACCATGATATTAGCCACGTAGGTTATACTATAAACCTGAATCGAACTGCACTATACTTATGAAAACAACTGCAAAATTATTCTTATGCTGTGCACTGGCTGTGCTTAGCTTTGGTTGCAACGATGATGATGACGGTGGAACAGCCATGCCTACAGAATCTTTGAGTTATACTTTTGAAGAGAGCGCTGAAGGCTGGGCCGGTGGTTTCTCTGATTATCCTAAAGATTGGGAAGAGAGCCGCTTCGAATTTGAGTTTGACCGGGAAGCGCTTCCCCCTGGAGTAGGTGAGAACAGTATGGCCATGAAGTTATCGGGCCGTAACATCAGCGATGACCTGTTTATGTTTATGAAAAAGCAGGTAACAGGACTTAAGCCTAATCATACTTACCAAGTCACTTTTCAAATTGAGTTGGCCTCGCAGTACCCTGAGCAGTCTGTGGGAATAGGTGGCAGTCCTGGTGCAAGTGTTTATCTGAAAGCAGGAGGATCAGCTACTGAGCCTATACCTATAGAGGAGCAAGGTGTTGGCAACAACATTAGGATGAACATAGACAAAGGTGGGCAATCGCAGGGCGGCGAGGACATGGTAGTACTGGGCAATGTTGGTATAGCTGGAAATACGTTTGAGTACAGGCTTATTAACAGAGATAACCTACAGAACCCCATTGAGATTACAACAGATGGAAGCGGTAGTTTATGGCTTATTGTTGGCACCGACTCGGGTTTTGAGGGGACAACCACGCTTTATTATAATACCATAGAAGTAAACCTTGAAGGATAAAATCACCATTAGTTACAGCTTTATACTTTTTGGATTGGAGCTTTGAGTAGTATAAGTCTTTTGTTTAGTTACAACGATCTTAGTCGTTGATGGAAACACTCACAAGGACAGTAAGTCACTACCTTGTCTGATGCTATCATGTTACTGCCTTACCATCCGCTCTTCTCTATTACCAACTGAAATGCCGTTTTGGCATCAGCTAAGATCTTATCCTTGTTTAGGTGAGTCAGGCTATGGTTTCTTTTCAGAATTCTTCCGTCAATCATTACGGTGTGCACATTAGCTGGCTGCGCCGCTTCTACTACCAAGCTATAAGGGTCTGTAACATAGCCTAAGTTTAAGGCATTAGTAGATAGCATAATCAGATCGGCGCGTTTCCCGGGAGTAAGCGAGCCTGTTTGGTCGGCAAGCCCAAGAGAGCGTGCTCCTTCGATGGTGCCTTTCTCCAGCGCTTGCTTAGCGGTTAAAGCAAATTCGCTCCTGTTTAGGGCGTTGGCCAGGTTCAGTAATATTTTCATCACAGAAAAAAGGTCTGCATTACCAGTTAAAGTAGTTGTGTCTGCTGATATACCAAGTGTAACTCCAGCATCTAAAAGCTCTTTTACCGGCGGAATGCCATACCCGATACGCAGTTCTGAAAACGGCGACAGGCTAACTACAGCGCCGGCGTCTGCTATACTTTGAATTTCGTTTACTGTAGCATCCTTGCAATGTATAACCTGCATGCCTTTGGCCAGTGCGCTTGCCTGCACTAAACCGCTTATTACGCCTGCCGAGCTTGCATGAACAGATACCGGAATACCCAACTGCCGGGCTTTAGCCAGTTCTTTTAAACCGGTTTCTTTTCTGTTATTGATGCCTGCCCATGCTAGACCCAGATGCAGATTGCTACTTGCATATTTGTTCCAGTTACTATGGAGTTTTTCCAGCAGTTGCAGGTCTACCGCACCGCCTTCTCCGGTAGGCACACCAAGCGAGTAACGCCCTCGTATGCCTGCCTCACGGAGAGCCTTTATACTTGCCTCGGCAAACGCTGGTCCTCTTGCATTGTGGCTCCAGTCGTGCAGGGTGGTAATGCCTGAGTGGATGGCTTCGGCAAGTGCCAGTCTGGTGGCGGCATACATACTTTCTGGGGTATAGTGTTGGCCCACTTTTCGGGTAACGGAGAAGTAGCCGCGGCCTTCTGTGTTGCCTGCCATACTTCGGAGCAGCGACGTCCAGAGGTGCCAATGCGTATCTACCAGCCCCGGCATCACGATCATTCCCTCTCCTGCCAACACCTCGGCACCAGTTGCGCTCAGGCTCTGCCCTACCTGCTTTATCTCACCGTCACGCACCAGCACATCACCTTGCTTTAAGTCGCCTAGGGTAGCATCCATGGTTAGTACATAAGCATTCTTGATGAGGTAGTGGCCTCGGGGCGGAAGGTTCTGGCTCTGCGATGGTTGTACAGTATGGTCAAAAGCGCCTGGAAAACCCACCATACCAGCCGCACCTAAAACTAGTGAGCTGCCAATGAAGCTGCGCCGGCTCATGCTGTTCTGCTTTTGCTGCTCAGTAGGTTTGTTTGATGGCTTTTTCACAGGTGTGCTCTTTATCATTCTAAAGTATAAATGCTTGTACTGCGTAAGCTGTGCTTGGGTTGATGGTGAGGTAGCATTTACTATCGCTGCAGGTGCACCGGAAATGTTCAGGAGCTTTGAAAAGTAAAGTTGTCGGATGCCCGGAGGTTTAGCGGCATTGCTGTGATGAGCGTATAGGCTTAGATGCGACAAAAGTCACTGTTGGAACCGAATAAGTTTTATCACATCTATACCCGTGGTAACAACAAAGAGACGCTTTTTAAGGAACAGGGTAACTATAACTTCTTTCTGCAACTTTATAAAAAGCACGTGATGGCTTATGCAGATACCTTCGCGTATTGCCTGCTGCCTAATCACGTCCACTTCCTGGTAAGAGTAAAGGACGAGGAGGCGCTGAAGCCTTATTGGATAAGTGAAGACGAAGCAAAGCTAGTAAGTATAGAACGCCAGCTGGGGCACCTGCTTAATGCCTATGCTAAAAGTATAAACCACCGCTACAACCGTATTGGCCGGCTGTTCCAGCACCGGTTTGGCAGAAAGGAAGTTACTTCTGATGCATACTTTACCAGATTAGTATTCTATATCCACTTCAACCCGCAGCACCACGGCCTGATAAATGATTTTAAGAGCTGGCCTCATTCTGCTTATCATAGTACACTTTCAGAGGGCAGAACAGCTTTGCAGCGGGAAGAGGTGCTGGAGTGGTTTGGAGGCAAAGGAAAAGTATAAAGTTTTTCATGATGAGATCGCTGCCGATTTCACAAGTATAGCTCCTTTAGTAGAAGGCGATGAAATATAAATAAAATCTATAGACCTCGCAGCGTCCGAAGGTCCTGCGAGTCGAAGATCCTGAACCCTTTCGGGGCGTCTGGGGTGGAAAGGCTGTTGCTTCGTGGATGAGGTATTGGAGGGTTAGACGCTCGCGGGTCGTAAAGACACCGCGAGGTCTGTGGGGTTTGATGTTTTTGAAGGTATTCGAACTTCCGAATTAAGTAGTTTCATTTCTATGAAAGTAGTAATAATTATATTTAAATTTATAATTCTAAACTACATTAGCTAAGATGGCCCGATACCGGATGTATGTCGATGAGACAGGCGACCACTCTTTAAGAAGCATCAAGGACTCCTTTAATAAGTATCTTTCCCTTACAGGTATCATTATTAAGGCGGACCATGCCGTTAATCACTTGTATCCTGCGTTTGAGAGCCTCAAGCAAAAGTACTTTCCGCACCACAGTAAAGAGAACCCAGTTGTCTTTCATCGAACAGACATTGTTGCCAGACGGGGGCCATTCGTATGCTTACAGGATGAAGAGATAAGACAGCAGTTTGATATAGACTTGCTCCTATCAATGATGGAAGTAGAGTTTGAGATAGTAACTGTTCTTATAGACAAGGATAAATTCAATAGGAAGTACACTCGGTGGAAAACAGATACCTACCACTACTGCATGCGCTGTTTAGTGGAGCGCTTCCATAGACACCTGTACACAAACAAAAGTTCTGGGGATATTATGTTTGAAACGCGGAATCCAAACGCTGATAAAAAGCTGGCAAACTCCTATAGAAGAATTTATAATGCGGGCACTGAAAATATAAAGGCACATCATCTTCAAACCACATTGTCTTCTGCAGAATTGAAGTTGTCTAATAAAAAGAAAAATATAGCAGGCGTGCAGTTAGCAGACTTACTGGCATTCCCTTCTAGGAGATTTTTGCTTGACCACTATAAAATACAGCCTGTATTAGAATACACTCATGCGGACTCTATCATAGACACTGTAATCAAACCAAAGTTAAGAAAGTGGAACGGGGGTATAGAAGGAATTGGGATAAAGCTATTGCCCTAAAAATAGAAAACCCCGGTCTTATGGTCGCCGGGGGTCGAAGCCCTTACGGAACTTCTGCCTTCGGTCCAAGCCCGAATTGTTACAAGTATACGGAGTATTTTGATAGAATGTTGAAAATGTGGATAATTTTTTAGATTTGTTATCTTGGATTACCCATAAAAACATAAAGTTAATTAAGCATAAATGAAAAAAGGGAAGCCTCTCAGCCTCCCTTTTAAAATAGTCATCTTTAACTTACCTTACGATCCGCAAGCTTCGCAAGCGTCCGGATTATCCAACGAGCAGCTCATGTCGCTGCGGTTCTGGTCCTGGTTGTAAACCGGCGAAAGGGTTTCAGCGGCTTGTTTCTCTACAGTAAACTTAATGGCATCTACAGCGGCTTTGGTGCGCAGGTAGTACATACCTGTTTTCAGGCCACGTTTCCATGCATGGAAGTGCATCGACGTTAGTTTACCAAAGTTTACGTTCATCACGTGCAGGTTCAGCGACTGGCTCTGGCAGATGTAAGCGCCGCGGTCAGCACTCATATCTATCACCGTACGCTGGCTAATTTCCCATACTGTTTTGTACAGGTCTTTGATGTGCTGCGGAATGTTCGGGATATCCTGTACAGAACCGTTAGCTGCGATGATCTGGTTCTTCATGTTGTCGTTCCAGATGCCTAGCGCGATCAGGTCTTTCAGCAGGTGCTTGTTAACCACCATAAACTCACCAGACAGTACGCGGCGCAGGTAGATGTTCGAAGTATAAGGCTCAAACGATTCGTTATTGCCTAGTATCTGTGCAGTAGAGGCAGTAGGCATTGGTGCTACTAAAAGCGAGTTACGCACACCGTGCTTCACTACCTCCTGGCGCAGTTCTTCCCAATCCCAGCGGCCGCTATCTGGCGTTACGCCCCACATATCAAACTGGAACTTACCTTCTGCCAGCGGAGAACCTTTAAACGTTTCGTAAGCACCATTCTTCTTAGCCAGGTCCTTAGAAGCCGTCATGGCAGCAAAGTAGATCGTCTCGAAGATATCCTTGTTCAATCCTTTTGCCTCATCGCTTTCGAATGGCATTCGCAGGTGAATAAAAGTATCTGCAAGGCCCTGTACACCTAAACCAATTGGGCGGTGACGCATGTTTGAGTTCTTCGCCTCAGGTACCGGGTAATAGTTTATATCGATAACCTTGTTCAGGTTAACAGTTGCGTGGTAAGTTACATCAAACAGCTTCTGGTGATCAAAGGTCTTGTGGCCGCCCTCCTCTTTCACAAAGCGAGGTAATGCCAAAGAAGCCAGGTTACAAACTGCTACCTCGTCTTCGCTGGTGTACTCCATGATTTCTGTACACAGGTTCGAGCTCTTAATCGTACCCAGGTTCTGCTGGTTAGACTTACGGTTTGCGTGGTCTTTGTACAGCATGTATGGCGTACCAGTCTCAATCTGCGACTCCAGGATATGGAACCACAGGTCCTGTGCTTTCACAGTTTTGCGGGCACGTCCTTCACGCTCATACTTTTCGTACAGGCGCTCAAAGTCTTTACCCCAGCACTCAGCCAGGCCAGGTGCTTCGTTCGGGCAGAACAGGCTCCAGTCGCCGTTCTCCTCCACACGCTTCATGAACAAGTCTGGCGTCCAAAGGGCGTAGAACAGGTCACGGGCGCGGTTTTCTTCTTTACCATGGTTCTTCTTCAGCTCCAGGAAGTCGAAGATATCGGCATGCCATGGCTCCAGGTAGATTGCGAAAGCGCCTTTACGCTTACCGCCACCCTGGTCTACGTAGCGGGCCGTGTCATTAAATACCTTCAGCATCGGAATGATGCCGTTGGATGTACCGTTAGTGCCTTTAATATAAGAGCCTGTAGCACGTACGTTGTGGATGCTCAAACCAATACCACCGGCACTCTGAGAGATCTGCGCGCATTGCTTCAAAGTATCGTAGATGCCTGGTATACTATCGTCCTTCATAGCTAGCAGGAAGCACGAAGACAACTGCGGCTTTGGCGTACCAGCGTTAAACAGCGTTGGCGTAGCATGTGTAAACCACTTCTCCGACATCAGGTTGTATGTCTCAATCGCAGACTCGATATCCTCTTTGTGTATACCCACGGCCACACGCATCAGCATGTGCTGCGGACGCTCCACTATCTTACCATCTAAACGCAGTAAGTATGAGCGCTCCAGGGTTTTGTAACCAAAGAAGTCGTAGTTGTAATCGCGGTCATAAATGATGGTAGAGTCGAGCAACGCCGCATTTTTACGGATGATCTCGTACACATCTTTCGCGATTAGAGAAGCGTTCTCACCGGTTTTAGGGTCGGTATAAGTATAAAGTCGCTTCATGGTATTGGAGAACGACTTGCTTGTAACCTTGTGTAGGTTAGAAATAGCTACACGTGCTGCCAGTACCGCATAATCCGGGTGCTTGGTTGTGAGCGATGCTGCTGTCTCGGCTGCCAGGTTATCTAGCTCCACCGTAGTTACACCGTCGTAAATACCATCAATTACCTTTTTGGCTACCTCAATCGGCGACACGTAATCCATGTTAAGGCCATAGCACAGCTTCTCGATGCGTGCCGTAATCTTATCGAATTTGACAGATTCGCGTCTGCCGTCTCGTTTAACTACTAACATAATGTATACAATTAGCGAGGTTAAAGGCCCCGGGTTGTTTAGTTTGGTTATATAGGTAATGCTGCTGTTTTATAGCAGAGGTTATACTTTGTAAGGTATACAACCTGCCCATACGGTGTTATAAGTATAAGCCGTTGTAGTACAAACGATTATAGGTAAAGCCAAATGCTTTTACTATATAGTAGGGTAGAGATACCCTGTTGGTTAGCGATGCTGCCAACCATGGTTTAGCCGCGGTAATCTTAGCCTCTTGCTGTAATCGACGCGCGGCAGGTATAAGAATAAATGTTTAGGATGGGAAAAAAAGATGGGCCTTTCCCCATCCTAAACATAGTGAATCTCTAATAATGTTAAAAGTCTTCGTCGAGAGAAAAAACGTTTTTGTCTTTGTCTCCCATTACGCCGGCTTTCTGGTACTCGCCTACACGCTTCTCAAAGAAGTTTGTCTTGCCTTGCAGCGAGATCATTTCCATAAAGTCGAATGGGTTAGTGGCATTGTAAATCTTGCTGCAGCCAAGCGCTACTAACAGACGGTCAGCCACGAACTCAATGTATTGGCTCATCAGCTTCGCGTTCATACCGATAAGGTCCACAGGTAGCGCATCCGTCACGAACTCCTGCTCAAAAGTAACCGCATCAAGTATAATCTCGTGCACACGGCTCTCAGGCAGTTTGTTATTCAGCATAGAGTACAGTAGGCAGGCAAAATCGCAATGCAGACCTTCGTCGCGGCTTATCAATTCGTTAGAGAATGTTAAGCCAGGCATTAAACCACGCTTCTTCAGCCAGAAGATAGAGCAGAAAGAGCCAGAGAAGAAAATGCCTTCCACAGCCGCAAATGCGATCAGACGCTCCGTAAAGTTTTCGCTGTTGATCCACTTAAGCGCCCACTCCCCTTTTTTCTTTACACACGGTACTGTCTCCAGCGCGTTAAACAAATAGTCTTTCTCAGACTGCTTCTTTATATAGGTATCTATAAGGAGTGAGTAGGTCTCGGCGTGGATGTTCTCCATCATGATCTGGAAACCATAAAAACAACGTGCCTCAGGTATCTGTACTTCCTGCATAAAGTTTATGGCCAGGTTCTCGTTTACAATACCGTCCGAGGCTGCAAAGAATGCCAGTACGTGGCTGATAAAGTGGCGTTCGCCATCGTTCAGGTTCTCCCAGTCTTTAATGTCCTGCGATAGGTCGATCTCTTCAGCTGTCCAGAAGCTGGCCTCCGCCTGCTTATACATCTGCCAGATGTCGTCGTGCTGGATCGGGAACAGTACAAAGCGGTTTGGATTCTCTTGTAATATTGGCTCCATAAACTAATAATTAAGCGTTTTATTGGTTGAAGGGGTAAGCAAAACCTTGCTTAGAAAACACCCCATTGTATTGATTGTTTCAGGTGGATGCTGCTTGGCATCCGGTAACATCGTGACTTCAAATATATAGAATTGAACTTGAATTACGGGGCTAAAGTTGTTCAATTTATTCACACTTTGTTAAGCTTCTGATAGCTTGTTGTTTATGTTGCAATGCACATACTTTTCCACATAGGTTATCAACTATATAGTTTTGTTGTGATATTGTTATGAAAATATAAAATCATTGTTAAATACCGTTTTTGCAGGTTTAGGGACATTCTTTAGTAAAAAGACTGAAAATTGAGTGTGTACTTATGTGTAAAGTTTGGTGTCTCCAGGCAATGTTTGTGAAATGGAAAACAGATTTACACAGCAGCTGTTGAAAATGTGGATTACTAAGGCAGCATGTATGTAGTTAAAGTATAGTTGTTTAGGGTGCGATTTTGAGTCGCTTTAAAAACCTGTTGTGGATTTCAACATCGTTATCCACATTTTAGTGTGTAGCATCTGGGTAGGGTTTAACAATTTATACTACAAGGCGTTGCATAATTAAAATATAGGCCGTACTTTTGCAGACTAAATTTTAAACATACATTGAAGCTGATGTACGCAATTGTAGAAATCGCAGGTCAACAGACCAAAGTAGAGAGCGGTAAGTTCATCTACGCTAACAAGCTTTCCGGCAATGAGGGTGACGCCGTAGAGTTCACCAATGTTCTTCTTACTGATGATAACGGCACTATTACTTTAGGTGCTCCTTTCGTTGACGGTGTTAAGGTTGTAGGTAAAATCCTTACTAGCACTGTGAAAGGCGACAAAGTAATCGTTTTCAAAAAGAAGAGAAGAAAAGGATACCGTAAGAAGAATGGTCATCGCCAGCACTTCACAAAGGTCCTGATCGAGAGCATTGGTTAAGCAGTAAGAAGAAATTAATCGAAGAATCTTTTCAGGGGAAGCACCCGCTAACCTGAATTAAATTTTAAACAAAATGGCACACAAAAAAGGAGCTGGTAGTTCTAATAACGGCCGCGAGTCACACTCAAAAAGACTTGGTGTTAAGATTTACGGTGGCCAGGACATCATCGCTGGTAACATCATTGTAAGACAAAGAGGTACTGCACACCACCCAGGCAAAAACGTGGGTATGGGCAAAGACCACACACTGTTTGCTTTAGTTGACGGCGTTGTAGAGTTCAGAAAGAGCGTTAAGAACCGTTCTTATGTATCTGTACTTCCAAAAGTAGAAGCAGAAGCGTAAGCAAAGTATAACTGTATAATGCAGTTAAGGGAAAGGGATACTTTTTAGTATCCCTTTTTTATTTTACGTCATAGGGATAACTACTCCTGATCGTTGTCGTATATAAATACAAAGAGGTTATAGATTGGAAACAAATTAAACCTCTCTTGAAAAGGGATGCATTGCATCTCTTTTCGCATTTATAGGCTCCTGAAAGCCAATTTTGAAGCTCGATGTAACAAATATTTATTTTTTTCGGATATCTGTTTAACTTGCAGCTTCTTATCAAGAAAGACCGAGGGATAGGGCCCTATGACGTCTTAGCAACCTTGTACAAGCCTGGTGCTAATTCCCTTCCTAGCTATACTTTAGCCGGGAGAAGATAAGATGTATATCCTACCTAAGGGTGTCCTTCTTGATAAGTAACCGCAGCAGACTTACGAGAAGAAAGGCACCGAACATGACCAAGACACATCCGATTTACCAGCTATTAAAAGAGCGTGTGCTCGTGCTTGATGGCGCTATGGGAACTATGATCCAGCGTTACCAGCTTTCAGAGGCCGATTTCCGTGGCGAACGCTTTAAAGATCATGCGTCTGATCTAAAAGGTAATAACGATTTGCTGTCCATCACGCGTCCGGATGTGATCAAGGCTATCCATACCGAATATTTAGAAGCCGGCGCTGATATTATTGAAACAAATACTTTTAGCGGCACCAGCATCGCTATGGCTGACTACCACCTGGAGCATATTGTGTATGAACTCAATTATGAGTCGGCGAGAATAGCACGTGAGGCTGCGGATGAAGTGGAGGCAAAGAATCCTGCGCACAAACGCTTTGTAGCCGGGGCCATTGGCCCGACAAACCGAACGGCTTCCCTTTCTCCGGATGTAAATAACCCCGGTTACCGAGCCATTACATACGACCAGCTGGTGGAGGCATATTATGAGCAGGTGCGTGGCCTGGTGGACGGTGGTTCTGACTTACTTTTAGTTGAAACGGTATTTGATACGCTAAACTGTAAGGCTGCGCTTTATGCTATCCAAGAGTATATAAACAACGGAGGTAAAGAGCTTCCGATTATGGTTTCTGGTACTATAACGGATGCCAGCGGCCGTACCTTGTCTGGTCAAACGGTGGAGGCTTTCTGGAACTCCATTTCACATGCGCCTATACTTAGCATTGGCTTTAACTGTGCTTTGGGCGCACGTCAGTTGAAGACACACATTCAGGAGCTGGCCCGCATTTCCGACTGTTACATTAGTGCTTACCCCAATGCAGGCTTGCCAAACGCTTTTGGCGGCTACGACGAAACAGCCCAGCAAATGGGAGCCATTGTAGAGGAGTACCTGAAGGAGGGACTGGTAAACATACTAGGTGGTTGTTGTGGCACTACGCCCGTACATACTAAAGTAATCGCAGACTTAGTGCAGAAGTATAAACCGCACACGCCCACTCCAGTAGCACCTCTCCCACGCTACAGCGGCCTCGAGCCTCTTACCATTACCCAGGATACACTTTTCGTAAATGTTGGCGAGCGCACCAACGTGACCGGATCCAAGATGTTTGCCCGCCTTATTGTGAATGGCAAATTTGAGGAAGCGCTGGCTGTGGCACAGCAGCAGGTAGAGGGCGGCGCCCAGATCATCGACGTGAACATGGACGAAGGCATGCTCGACTCAGAGCAGGCCATGACCGATTTCCTCAACCTGATCTCCTCCGAGCCTGACATTGCCAAACTACCGATCATGATCGACTCTTCTAAATGGAGTGTGATTGAGGCTGGTCTGAAATGTGTACAGGGTAAAAGCATCGTTAACTCCATCAGTTTAAAAGAAGGCGAAGAAGCCTTTAAGAAACTAGCCCGCAAAGTGCGCCAATATGGTGCCGCTGTAGTAGTGATGGCTTTTGATGAAACCGGGCAGGCTGATACATTAGAACGCAGAAAAGAGATATGCGAACGCTCGTACCGTATTCTGGTAAACGAAGTTGGCTTCCCGCCACAGGATATCATTTTTGACCCGAACATACTGGCCATTGCCACGGGCATAGAAGAGCATAACAACTATGCAGTAGACTATATTGAGTCAGTAAAGTGGATAAAAGCTAACCTGCCGCATGCACAGGTAAGCGGTGGTGTGAGTAACCTGTCCTTCTCCTTCCGTGGCAACGACCTGGTGCGCGAAGCCATGCACACTATATTCCTGTACCACGCCGTGAAAGCCGGAATGGATATGGGCATCGTGAACGCGGGTATGCTGGGTATTTACGAAGAGGTGCCGCAGGAACTACGCGACCTGATCGAAGACGTAATCTTTAATCGCCACCCGGACGCTACCGAAAAGCTGGTAACTTATGCCGAAACTATAAAAGGCAAGGGCAAGACAGCTACAGCAGCTGATAATACCTGGCGCGAGGCCCCTGTGGAAGAACGCCTGAAGCATGCGCTGGTGAAAGGCATTGTAGAACACATTGATGAAGATACCGAAGAGGCACGCCAGAAAGCAGCAAAAACCTTAGATGTGATCGAAGGTCCGTTGATGGCTGGTATGTCGGTAGTAGGTGACTTATTCGGTGCCGGTAAAATGTTCCTGCCGCAGGTAGTAAAAAGTGCCCGCGTGATGAAGAAGTCGGTGGCGTACCTGTTGCCGTTCATGGAGCAGGAGAAATTAGCATCCGATACTTCCAAATCAACAGCAGGAACAATACTGATGGCCACCGTAAAAGGCGATGTGCACGATATAGGTAAAAATATCGTGGGCGTAGTGCTGGCCTGTAACAACTACGAAGTGATAGACCTGGGCGTGATGGTGCAGTTGGATAAAATTTTATCAGAAGCCGAAGCACAAAAAGTAGATATTATCGGCTTGAGTGGTTTAATCACACCATCGCTGGATGAAATGGTGTATGTAGCGCAGGAAATGGAGCGACGTGGGATGAAAATTCCGCTACTGATTGGCGGGGCAACTACATCGCGTGTGCATACGGCTGTGAAGATTGAGCCACAATACAGCGGTCCGGTAGTGCATGTGCATGATGCCTCGCGTAGCGTAACGGTGGTGAGCAGCCTGCTTAGCAGCGAGCGCGATAGCTACATAACCGAAATAAAAGCAGAGTATGAAAAGCTGCGCGAAGATCACTTAAGCCGCACAAAAGACCGTGCCTTTGCAAGTATAGAAGAAGCCCGCGCCAACAAGTATAAAGTAGACTGGAACGCTACAAAGCCAACTAAGCCAAGCTTCATCGGCAATAAAGTATACACGAATTATCCTCTGGAGGAGATCGTGCCATACATTGACTGGACGCCGTTCTTCCATACCTGGGAGCTTAAGCGCCAATACCCGAAAATCTTAAACGACCCTGAGTTAGGCACTGAAGCAACCAAGTTGTTTAATGATGCCCAGCAAATGCTGCAGGAGATCGTGGATAAGCAGCTGTTAGAGGCCAGAGCAGTAGTTGGGTTCTATCCTGCCAATGTAGAGGCCGATGATACGATAGAAGTATACACCGATGATTCACGTGAAAATGTGTTGACGGAGTTTCATACTTTAAGGCAGCAGGGCAAAAAGGGTGGAAACGTACCTAACCTGGCTTTCTCTGATTTTGTAGCGCCTAAAGAAACCGGTGTGCAGGATTACATAGGAGGCTTTGTGGTATCGGCTGGTTTTGGCATTGAAAAGCTATTGGAGAAGTATGAGGCCGAACATGACGATTATAAATCTATCATGGTAAAAGCGCTGGCCGATCGCTTAGCCGAGGCCTTTGCAGAGTTAATGCACTTGAAAGTTCGGAGAGAGTTGTGGGGATACGCACCCGACGAGCAGTTGGACAACGAGGGGCTAATCAAGGAGAAGTATAAAGGCATTCGTCCGGCACCGGGTTACCCAGGCTGCCCTGACCATACTGAAAAAATAACGCTATTTAACCTGCTGGATGCCGAGAGAACTTCAGGCGTTATGCTTACGGAGAACCTGGCTATGTACCCAACAGCAGCTGTAAGCGGTTTGTACTTCTCACATCCAGAGTCCAGGTATTTTGGACTTGGCAAGATAGGTGAAGACCAGGTAAAGGATATCGCGCAGCGTAAAGGTATGACCAAAGAGGAACTGGAACGGTGGTTGTCACCTAACCTGAACTATGAGCCAAAGCCGGTAGCGCAGCAGGCGGTGTAGTTACCATCTTAGGAGCTTTTGTTTATTCTTTTTGTCATCCTGAAAGGGTCTTGTGTGAAGGGAGGTTAAGCAGAGACTACAAAGTATAAACCCGTACTTCCATAATGTCAGAAATTCCCCTCCTGGGAGGGTTAAACGGATAAGTATATCCGCACTACAGGTTCCAGGTTTGGAAATCCGGAACAGCAAAAAAAGTAATTAGTCATACTTCAATCTTGCTTCTCCCTCTCCTGTTTTGGAGGTAGGGACCCTCTTTAAAAGGAGAGGGTTGAGGTGAGGTAAAACGTCAACATAAATTGAAAGTAACAGACCACTTCCAAAACGCTAACGGCAAAACGCTGTTCACTTTTGAGATATTGCCTCCGCTGAAAGGCGAGAACATGAAAACCCTGTTCAGCCATATCGACCCGCTGATGGAGTTTAAACCGCCGTTTATTGATGTTACTTACCACCGTGAAGAGTATGTGTACAAGCAGCGGGAGAATGGCCTGTTGGAAAAGCGCACTACACGCAAGCGCCCGGGCACAGTAGGCATTTGTGCGGCTATCCAAAACAACTACAAAGTAGATACGGTACCGCACCTCATCTGCGGAGGCTTTAACAAAGAAGAAACCGAGAACGCCCTGATAGACCTGCACTTTTTAGGTATAGATAATGTGCTGGTACTACGCGGTGACTGCGTAAAGAGTGAGCAGCGGTTTATACCTGAGGCGGGTGGCCATCACTATGCATCAGAACTGATTGGCCAGGTGGTGGAGATGAACAATGGCTGCTATTTGGATGATGAGCAAGTGAGCAACAACTGCACCGACTTCTGCATAGGTGTGGCCGGTTACCCAGAAAAGCATTTCGAAGCACCTAATCTAAAATCAGACTTGCGTTGGCTGAAAAAGAAAGTAGAGCTGGGTGCCGATTACATCGTAACACAGATGTTCTTCGATAACCAGAAGTACTTTGATTTTGTGCACCGATGCCGTGAAGAAGGTATTGATGTGCCAATCATTCCAGGTTTGAAGCCGATGACTACCAAATCTCAATTGAGCTTGTTGCCAAGCCTGTTCCATATCGAAATTCCTTGCGAACTGGCTGACGCAGTTGAAGCCTGCTCGGATAACAGAGCGGCTGCGCAGGTAGGCGTGGAATGGGCAATACAGCAGTCGAAGGAGCTGATGGACTTTGGTGTGCCATGCCTGCATTACTACTCTATGGGCAAATCAGAATCTGTGAGAAAAGTGGCGGAGGCTTTATTTTAGAAACAAACCTTTACAAACAACTAAACTACCTTAGGCTGGGGCTTTTAGCTCCAGCCTTAACTTTATCCTGTCGGTGCATTGCATGCCGTTTTCAAAAATGGGTTCGGGGTAGTTTCGCAGGAAGTAGCCTTTGTCTATACTTTCTGTCTTGAAGCCGCAGCGCTTATACAAAGCCAGCGCCGGCAGTGTGCTGTTGCCAGTATAAACTATAAGCTGATGTATACTTTGCTGCTTCGCCAAGTTGATAGCAAACTCCACCAGCCTTTTACCTATTCCTTTTCCCTGCAAGCTTTCCTCTACTGCCACATTCATAATTTCTGCTTCGTTTCCCTGTGGCTGCAGTACCAGAACACCTGCAACCTTCCCGTTCTGCTCTGCTATAAAAGTATGGCTTTGATCAATGTATGAAAGAACCATATCTATACTTGGATCGGCGAGCAGGAGCAGGTGCATAGGTAGCGGCTCACGAGGAGCAAGTGGGCGTATAATCAAACTATCCATTTATACCTACTCCGGCTTAAAAATCTCCGCAATCATACAGCGCACACTGCCACCACCACATTGCTCTATCAGGTGTATCGGGAAGTGAAGCAGGTGGTTAATGTGCTTTTTAAGTTGAGCTAGCTGCACGTCTGTAAGCGAAGTATAAGCTGACTCAGACATAACAAGTATACTTTCGCCCTTTTTGTTATGGAGCTGCAGCATGTTTCCGGCAAAGTGGTGAAGAATCTGGCTGGAGCTGAGTTCGATGATTTCCTTGCCTGTGCTTTGGAACTGTTGGTGTAGCTGCTCCCGGTCCTGCTCATCCACCACATCCATGCCTACTACAGCGAAAGTATCGCCTATGCAAAGCATCACATTAGTATGATAAATCAACTCACCTGTTGGGCCATACGCTCTAAAAGTATGTAATTTATACTTTAGTCTGTCGCAAAACGCTTGTAGCGGCTCCAGTTCTGTTCTGGGTGATAAGGCAGCATAAACCACTCTATTTGTTCGATCCAGAACCATACTTCCGGTGCCTTCCAGAAATTTTGGCTCGGGCTTATCTTCAAAATACTCCAGTTGCACATGCTCTTTGTAGCCATACTTCTGCATCAGGAAATCGATCACATCCTGGCGACGCTCTTCGCGGCGATTTATCGGGGCCATGGGATACGTTACCAGTTGCCCTTTTTGATGGGTGGAAAACCAGTTGTTCGGGAATATGGAATCCGGTGTGCAGGAGTTTTCCACGTCTTGTATCATGTTTACCTTTACCCCCGCCTGCTCTAGCTGCTGCGCCATCTGCCTAAACTCCTGAAGCGCCCTTGCCTGCACCTCTGCCGGTGTCATGTCTTTGGCTTCTTTCTGAAATTTGTTTGTCTCAGCCGCTGCCGGGTTGTAGCAGAAGTTGGTCGGCTCGATCATTAAAATGGTGTCGGTGGTTTGCTTCATACTTGGAATGTTTTACAACTCAGGAAAAACAGGCGACAACGAATAAAGTACAGGCTTGCTCGGGCTGGCATCCAGCTGCAAACTGGCAATCTGCAGGTTCAGCAAGTATAAACCATCTGCAATATGGTCAGGCACATAAATAAGCTCAGTAATGGTGGCGCCGCAGCGGGTATTTTTCGGGTACTGCCAAAAAGCATGGTGGCACAGCAGTTTGCCTGCGTCCAGTTCCCGGTCTACAGAAGGAAGATCCAGGAGCAGGTGTTGTATGCCTTTCTCAGCTAAGTATTGCCCTATGGTGTGCTCTAAGTATGGCGGATTAGTGCCGGAGTAGTGGCGGGTAAGTTTATCATCGGAGTTTGGTGATGTTCTAATTATAAGAGCCTCACATTTTATACTTTGGAGCTGTGCCTTTATATCTTCCAATAGCACCACTTCGTCACCATTTTCCTGCTTTTGCGGCTGCACCGTTACCAGTTGGGCAACGAACAGGAAACGTTTCAAGCAGTTGTGGATAGTAGCATTCTCATCTGCGGAAATATGTCCGTAGCATTCGGTATGGGTGCCGTTGCCGTGCGGCGTTACGTGCACGCGTTTATAGTTTGTACTGCCGCCTTCAGCCACACTACCCACAAAATCTCCTACCCGTATCACATCAAAGGCTACCGGTTCGGCCCAGAAACACTCCGGTTGCGGCTGCCTATCGTGCAGCGGCATCGAAATATCCAGTGGCTGTAGCGGGTTAAAGGTATAGGTTTGGTTGTGGGAGGTAATGGTGGCTTCCATAGGGTACAGGCTTTTTAGCAAGTATAAGCTAATTTACCGAAACCAGCAGGAAAAGTATGCAAGGCTCTAATCTTCGAGCAGCCAACGAATGGCAGCCTCCTCAGAGGCAAAATCCTGAATGTCATAAGAGATATTGGTTGCTGCTGTTGCCCGGGTTACAACAGAAGATAGCGCCAACTTTTTGAAAAGATTATCCGGCATTACCCGGGCCATTTTTTTTACGGCTGTTTGTGAGAATAGACAATAGTAGGTGTTGGAGAGCCAATCTTTGGTTTCGGGGCCAAGTATAGATACCTGCTGCGCGTTTACCAGCACCCGCTCTGCGTTTCGCACTTTGATAACTTCGTATGCCTTCATCGCCTCCGACACAAAATCATTATCAGTAAGCGGCTGCAGCCATTCTGTACGTACATAGGCATGGCTATCGTCTGCTTCTATTTTGAAGTCATCGGAAAGGTATACCAAGGTAAGGTGCAGCATAGGCAGCATGTTCAGCAGTTAGATGGAGGCAGTTAATTTACTATACTTTTACCAATATAGTTCTTACGAAGTATAGCAGCATTTAAGTTTGATCGTATGCAAAGTTTTTATTCGGTCATTAAATCCAGGGTAATCTGGTCGGCCAGCAGTTTGCCTTTATCTGTTAAGTAAAGCACATCATCTTTTATACTTGCCAGCTCCTTCTGCTGGAGCTCCTGCAAATACACTTTATGCGATGCCTGCACATTGTATTTATACTTGTCGCGCATTTGCATAAGGTCGCAGCCCCAGATGGTGCGCAGCGTGGTAAGCAGGTAATCGTTTGCCTGGTCAGCTAAGGTAAGCTCTTCTATCTCGGCAGGAATTATACTTTCGTTGATGGCTGCGGTATACTTCCGGTTGTTGGCTACATTATACTGCCTGCTGCCGCCGTTAAAGGAGTGTGCACTTGGTCCCACGCCCAGGTAATGCACACCGCGCCAGTAGTTGCTGTTGTGCTTAGATTCGTAGCCCGGCTGGCAAAAATTGGAGATTTCGTACTGCACAAAGCCGTGCTGCGTCATTTGCTCCAGTAGTATTTCAAACTGCTGTGCTGTAAAGTCGTCCTCTGATGGTATAAATTTTCCTTTCTTGCTCCAGCGGCCCAAAGCTGTATCAGGTTCTATTGTTAAAGCGTAGCACGACACATGCTGCACGTTTAGCGAAAATAGTGTTTTTAGGTCCTGTAGCCAGGTTGTATGGTTTGGTGCCGGTATACCATAAATTAGGTCTACGGTGATGTTATCGAAGCCAGCTGCCTGTGCATCGCGCACGCACTGCAGGCTTTCGGTGGCGTTGTGGGCGCGGTTCATCAGGCGCAGGTGCGGCTCATGGAAAGATTGCAATCCTATACTCAAGCGATTAATGCCTGCGGCTTTCAGCTCCTGCAGTTTCTTCGGCTTTAGGTCGTCGGGATTGGCCTCCAGTGTAATTTCAGCATCATCCGAAACTATAAATAGTTCTTTTATGGTTTGCAATAGTAACTCAAGCTCCTGCTGCGTGAGCAAAGATGGCGTTCCGCCGCCAAAGTATATGGTGCGCACCGTTTGCCCCTGCAGGTAATCCTGGCGCAGTTTCAGTTCGCGGGCAATGGCCTGTATGGTGGCCTCTTTGTGTCCCATAGAGGTACTGAAGTGAAAATCACAGTAATGGCAGGCTTGCTTGCAGAATGGAATATGGAGGTAAATGCCGGACACGTTTAATGTGCTAAAGGTATAATTAGGTAATGTGTTAATGAATAAATGTATAAAACGGACTAATTGTTCAATTGCTGATACATGAGCAATTCATAAACATTACATGCTTTATCGTTACTTTTGCTTTACAGTTATACTTGCTACTGATTCACAATTAAATAATTAGCTCATAAGCACATTAACTTATGAGCACAGTAATCACACAAATGTATAAAATAGCCGCCGTAGTATTGTGTTTGCTTTTGTGGCTGCCGCAGGTGCAGGCCCAGACGCAACCTGTTGCTACACCCCGGCCAAAGGTTATACTTCGTGTGCATACTGCCCCAGAAGATACTCCTCGACTGCGCGGTTATACTTTCCGTACCTCACTCCCCGACTCTACAGAGGCCAGTAAAGAAACAAAGGCTCTAGTATACCAGCTGCAGCAGGACGGCTATTTACTTTCCTCTGTCGATAGTTTATACTTGCGCCGCGATACGCTCCACGTGAAACTGCATGTAGGGCAGCAATACAAATGGGCTCAGCTTCGAAATGGTAACCTAAGTGAAGGTATTTTAATAGAATCTGGTTTCCGGGAGAAGTTTTACCGCAACGTGTCCTTTAAGCCTCAGGAGTATGTAAGGCTGCAGCAGCGTATTCTGGATTACGCGGAGCGCAACGGCTACCCCTTCGCCTCTGTTTGGCTCGACTCCATCAGGATAGAGAATGGTAAAATAGATGCCGCCCTGATGGTAGAGAAAGCTTTTGTTGTGACCTATGACTCGTTGGCTATAGTTGGCGAAACCAAAACGCAGCCAAAGTTCTTGATGCGCTATCTGCAACTGCTGCCCGGCCAGATATATAATCAAGATCAGGTAAATGCATCACAGCGTATGCTTACGCAGCTGCCATACATCCGGCAAACACGATCCCCGCAGGTACAGTTTGTTCGCGACAAAGCTAAAGTATACTACTTTATAGAAGATCGCCAGGCAAACCAGATCGACGGAGTGGTAGGATTTCTACCCGACCCTACCCGTCAAGACAAACTGCTGATAACTGGTGAGGCTAACCTGAACATCCGGAATATAAGGGGCTCGGGCAAGCAACTAGGGCTGCAGTGGCGGCGGGTGAATAAGGGCTCGGTTATACTTAATGGCGAATACCTGCACCCTAACCTGCTGGGTACGCCTTTCGAGTTAGGTACTAAGTTTAATTTGTTAAAGCAGGATTCCTCGTTTATCACCATTCAGCCACGGTTGCAGCTATCCTATTATACTTTAAAATACGGCAAGTTTAGTGTATTTACCGAGTGGCGCAACTCACGCATACTATCGTCTGCAAATATGCAAAGCCTGCAGCAACTGGACTTGGCTGATGCACGCACAAATACCTATGGCTTGAACTATCTCTGGAACAACCTCGACGATTTTTACTTTCCGAGGCGGGGCCGCTTGGTAGAACTGCAGCTGGCGGCTGGTAACAAAAAACTGCTGCGCAACGCAGACCTCGAAAAAAGCTTTTACGATACGTTGGACCTGAAAACAACACAGCTAAGCCTGAGCCTGCGGGTGGAGAACTTCTTGCGGTTCGGCAAAAATAGTGCGCTGCTAACGTGCCTACGCGGCGAGGCGCTGCTAAACGACCAGATTTTCCTGAACGATATGTACCGCATTGGTGGCCTGAATACCCTGCGCGGCTTTGACGAGTATTTCTTTTTTGCTTCCTCTTATGCCGTAGGTACAGTAGAGTACAGGTTGTTTACTGCCGCCGATTCTTATGTGCTGCTGTTTTACGACCAGGGTTACTACCGCAGCGACTTAGAGAATAGTAAAGTATCCGGGTATCCGCTAGGCTTGGGCGGCGGCATCAGCTTTAGCACAGGAGCCGGTATTTTCCAGTTAGTATATTCAGTCGGAAAATCAGAGCAGCAACCTATCTCCCTCAGGTTCTCGAAGATACACTTTGGCATAACAAGCAGGTTTTAGTAAAGAATAACTTTTTTGCTCTTTTAGGGTATAAATACTTGCATGGTAATTTTTATTGCCATACTTTTGTAACACAATAACAGTGCGGGATGGAGCAGTTGGTAGCTCGTTGGGCTCATAACCCAAAGGTCACAGGTTCGAGTCCTGTTCCCGCTACCAAAACGGACCGATTAGTGGAAACGCTAATCGGTCTTTTGTTTTTAGTGCTATAAGTTGCTGATAATGATGCAATTAGGCCAAGCACAGAGTTAACTTTTTCGGTTCGATAATCATTACTCTCTTTATCATAGGCCACCCCCTCAGGAAACACTAATTTTTGCAGTTTTTGCTTCTTGTGATAATCTCCTAAAACCCACATCTTACCCATTTCAGAGCATATTTTGAGCGAAAAGTCAACATACTTTTCAAGGTTCGATAATTTTTTTGGACCCTCTCCAAGACTTGCTTCTATTTGCTGCTTTTCCACTACCAGCTTTTGAGAGAATTTCTCGTACTGCGCCTTTGTGATCTCCCCCATAACAAACCTTTCTTCTATCAAGTCTAACTTGCTTTGAAGCCCTTGCAATGTTACTCTCATCTGCTTGGCATCTTCTGCTTTCTGTTCGTTTAGACTATTGAACGTTAACACCATCTGCTGTTTTAAAGGTGCAATGAGTCTATCATCAATAGCAAAGCTATTAAGCAAAGATTTGTAGGCAGTATGAAGCTGCTCCGCATTTTTATTTACTTTACAGCCAACCTTGTTGCACTTGTAGTAGAGAATGCCTTTGCTTTTGACTTCATAGCCTGTCATGTTCGTTCCGCATGATGCGCACTTTAAATGGCTTCTAAGTGGTAGCCTGACATCATACTTAGTCTGGGTGTACCCATGGTTATTTTTCTTCTGAATGTTGTTTACCTGCAGGAAAACTTTTTCGCTAACCAGCTTCTCATGTTTCCCCTGTACCACCTCGTCCCCTAGCATTGCATGGGTAATGACACCACAGTAAAAAGGATTTTTAAATATTTCAGAAAGGCGCTGCTTTGTGAGCTTCAGGCCCATCTTATTTAGCCACTCAAGTATTTCTACGTTAGACAGATGTTGTTCTGCCTTCAGCATAAAAGCTTTTTTCAGCAGCTTACCAGTATCATTTACTGTAATTACTTGCTCTCCCTTTACTTTGCTTTGGTTATAGCCAATAGGTGCTTTGGTAGGCCATTCCCCTCTTCTGAGCTTCTCAATGGTGCCCGAGATGGACTTCTCTCTGCGCTGGTCATTGTCCCACTGGCTAAACAGGAACTGCATGTTCTGGTGGAACTTGCCGCTTGAGGTGCGGGTATCTGTTTGCTGGGTGACTGATATAATGTCAATACCATTTTCTCGAAGTTGTTGAGATATATAAATGGCATTTGCGCCCGATCTTGAAAACCTGTCGGGGCTATAGACCAAAATCTTGCTTATCTGTTCTCTGGAACTTTTGACAAAGGCCAACATTCTGTTAAACTCCTTTCGCTCGTCCGTTTTGGCGCTCTCGTATGTACCACCAAAGTAGGCTACGACCTCTAAACCGTGTTCAGCTGCATAGGCGTCGCAGTACTTCTTTTGAGTGGAAAGACTTTGGTTGTTTTCCGCTTGCTCCTTAGTGGATACACGGGTGTAAACTACAATCCTGTTGCTATCTTTTTGTTTTCTAGAGTTGTGCTTTTCTTTCGTAAAAGCCTTAAAGCTATCTAACTTACTCATGGGAGCTCTGTTTCTATTGGTTTTCATATAGCCTCCTACCTGTGCTGCTTTAACAAGTAGGAGGCTTTCTATTATAAATCCTGTTGCTGGATAAATATCTCGTAAGAAACTTGTGCAAGGATGGTAAGGCTTTCAATAATGGCCTGTGCATCATGGTCACACAACTGTTCTAATCCGGGAAATTGCCTTAAGGCTTCAGGTGTAAGCGAATTTTGATTTACATTTTCTTGTTTTTGATGGTTTACATTCACGGAGATTGTATCAATTTCCGCACTTGTCTGAGTTCTTCAGTTAGAATGCTAGTTAGTATGATTGTCCTGAGTACTTCAGTGACTTATCTATTACCGCTAAACGCAGAAGAATGGGATCACAGCTAAGGGAGGATTAGAGCCTAGTTCGTTGGGCTTCCTCAAAAGTGAGCTGCGTTCCGTTCTGTGTCTTCATGGTGATGGTGCTGTAGTCGCGTGTGCCCAGAATTCGGGCAATCTCTTTTTTCTGATTGTCCGAAAGCTGTTTGTCCACCTTCGTGATCAGGTCAGCCCTGCGCTTGCCACCTTTCTTGGAGAACTTGATGGTAAGCTCCTTTACCTCATCGCTGCGCATCGCCCTAAGCACCTCATTCTCCTCCCTGGTCAGGATCGGTATCTTGGGCATGAACTCGGCCTTCGTCTCATCGTTGATGAACTGGGCGAAATAGTGTCCCAGCGGGACGTTAATGTGGGGCTCGTCAAGGTCTGGCTTGCCTTCAGGGTTTGCGTCCTGTTCCGCTTTGCCCCAGACCACTACCCTTCCGTCACCAAAAATATAGATATTGGTATCGGATCGGTGCTGAAAGTGGGACAGTACGATGGCAGAGAATCGGTAAGGATAAAATAACCTTCTTAAGCTTAAATAGCCTTCTATCTGCTCAAACTCTTCATCCGTTATAGGCCGCTGCGCCTCACTTTCTAAAGCCTTTCTCAAAGCTTCCCTTTCGCTATCACTCCATGCCCTATTTTCCTCGATGTTTGGGTCAAATAGGTAGTCTTTGACAGCAGCGATTGTCTCTAGCGGAAGTCCAAACTTGCGGAGGTCCTTCATGATCTGCAGCCAGAGGTACTGAATGAAGTCAAAGTAAAGCTTCTTGCCGTCCTCCTCGGAGTCCGGGACAATACCAAGGCTGCGCCAATTGTTGTGGACACGCGACGTAATACCGGCATCTTTAAGTGTAAACTGTCTGCGCTGAAGATTTTCAAGTATCTCATCCGCATAGTCAAAAGGATTGTCATCTACAGGTATACCTAGTGCTATATATTTTTCAATCATGTAATAATTGCTTTACACAAATGTAACAAATTAAAATATTGTTGTATACTTGTAGGTAAAATAATTTAATTTCAAACGTAGAACGGGACGGAAGCGTCCCACCACTATCATGATTAGTTGACTAACAAAAGTGATGCGCAGCCAATAAGATTGGCTATGCATCAGCTGCAACCCGCCGTTAAGGGTGGAGGCAGAAAGAACAGATGCTCTCAGGAGCAAACACTAAGCTTAAAGCAACAATTGCCAAGCGCAGACGAGCTTTTAGCCGATGCCGGCACTCTTGAAGTGCTGCGAGAGTACTTCCCTAATTTCAAGAAGCTAGGAGCAGTTTTCCAGACCCATCACTCCAAACGGGTCAACATCTATTGGTATAAGGGGGTGTATCTGGTAAAAGACTTTACCGGAAAGGAATTTGGCGATGATGACGCGCGAAATGTGCTTCAGGTGCTCCAGTTTTACCACCATTTCGATTTTAGGGAGGCACTTGTACTTTTGGCAGCAAAGCTTGGATATGCATCTACAGCAGTGCCTGCGCCATTAAATCGCCCTGTTCCGCGTCCCATTGCCCCTGCAGGGACAGAGAAAGAACCCGAATCAATACGGGTGGATGCACAGTTCTGGGACAGAATTACAAAGAACTTTCGCTCAAAATTTCACCTTTATGCTTTGTCGCTGGGCGTAACAGAGCAGCACCTGAGAAGGTGGAATGTAGGCACCGATAATCGAGGCAACACAGTTTTCGGGCATCAAGACATCACAGGGTCCTATGTTAACTTAAAGCACTTTGCTTTTCTTTCAAGCGGCAGTAGGGACAAAAGTAAAAAGCCATTCTACCTTAAAAACCCAGCTGGTAAAAAGTATGGGCAGTGCCTATATGGGATACACCTCTTGCGCGAAGGTGTTCCAGTAGTCTTAGTGGAATCAGAAAAGACGGCAAATCTTTGTAGTTTCTTCTATCCGCAATATGACTTTGTTGCTACTGGCGGAGCATCTTCATTAAGTAAGGAAAAGGCAAAAGCCCTAAAGGGTAAGTTTGGCTATGTGTTAGTAGACCCCGACAGCGCCGGGCGTCAGTTGAGCTCTTGGAGAATGCTCCTTAATCACGGGCTCGACTTTACTCCAGTAGATTTGTTTTCACACCGGCACGATGGGTACGATATAGCAGATGCCCTGCGTGACGGGCTGCGTCCTAATATTGCTGATTGGCGCTTCCAGCTGAAACCGAGCTCCAAAGTGCCAGACTATAGGCTGCATGTAAACCGCTACATCGGGGAACAGGCAGCTCACTTAGTGGATTACATCCAGCATCACGGCAAAGTATTGCTTAAGGCCAGAACCGGAACAGGCAAAACCACTTTTGCATTAGAAGAGTTGGCTTCTCGTGTGCGTGGACGTGTTGTTATTGTGGAGCCGCTGACTGTCATCGTGGATGCTATTGCTAAGAGCAAGCATGGCGAGATCGCCATCATCAAGCAAGGGGCTACTCAAGAGGATGTGCAGACTGCCCTCCATAGCAAGATTACCGTTTGCACTTATGATAGTTTCGCCAAAATAGCTCCCGTATCGGATGATGATTTGATTATCTGCGACGAAGTGCATGAGCTGCTATCAGGGTACGGTATGCCCGACAAACGCTCTAAATATGAGTTTCTTTTCAAACAGCTGCTGGAGGCCAAAAATGTGCTTTGCATCTCGGCCACGCCTCCAGGATTTTTGAAAGATTACGGGTTTAAATACGTGGAGGTCACAGCCGGACAATCAAACAAAATACAGCTTACCCCCATCACCTACAAAGGCAAGGTTCAGCACGAACTGGCAAGGCTGCTTCCCACGCTGGACTTCAAAAACCACCAGTACCTTATCCGGCTCAATAATCTAAAGCTCATAGAGCAGGTTGTTGGCGGTTTCAAAGGCCTGTCATCAGAGCAGGTGGCGGTACTTAGCTCTGACACGAAGGCGGTGGCTGGAGGCGCGTATCAATCTATTACAGACTCCAAACAGATACCGGAAAGTCTACGCCTAGTCTTTACCACCTCCCTTGTAGACTGCGGAGTGGATCTGTACAATCAACATCTGCGGGTGATCATGGTAGAGCATGAGAACGAGTACCTAAGCGTCTCCAATGCCCTACAGTTCATGGCCCGTGCCCGTATGGTGCCGTTGCTGCCGGTAACGGTGTACAAGCTAGAGCGGAAGAGGAAAGATTTTGACAGCGAGGCTGCCTATCAGGCCATCAGGAGATTCTCGCATCAGGAGTGTCAGGACCTCAATAGGCTCAACACCCACTACCAGGAACTAAGCCCATACCTGCCAAAGGGCTCCTATTCTTACAGAGAGACAGCTAAATACTGCTGTTTTAACAAAACAACACAGCAGTACGAGGTTAATGAGCTGCTTATTCACTTTGAAGTAGAGCAGGCAGCTATCCAGAAGACCGCCACAGACGACTTTTTTAGACAACTGGAGAAGGAAGGGCATATCATTATGGCGGATTCTCAGCAAGTGAAGGTAGAAAAGACAATTGAAACGGAGGAGCTTGATAGGGCAGCAAAAGCCAATAAGAAGCATGTAGAGGAACAGGCACTAGCTCTTCTGGAAACTGGCTGCACTACAGCCATCTACACAGCCCTGCACCATGTGACCAAAGATTTTGAGCTCCGAAAGCAGATAGTGCGGATAGGGTATGATGTGCGGATGAATGAAGAGGCAAACCAACTACAGGAAATAAACCAGAAGCTGCTCTCAAATCGGGCAGCCTTGCACGTGCTCAAGAACTACCTCAAACTGCAGGAAAGACACATAGACCCTGGCGAGATAGTAGCCCTAATGCGTGAGCATAAAGGGAGCAGGAAATTTGGAGACTTACTAAACCGGCTGGATACCCTAAATAGGATCAAATTCTTTGAACACTTGTCCCCTGCCGACAAAAGGGACGTGGAGCGGATCATTAGTCACAAGCAGGCGATAGAGAGGGAGGTTACCGAATCAAAATCTATTAATAATAAAACAGGCAATCGGGTAACCGCCGAAACTATCACCGCTCTTATGAACAGAAATCGCGATAAGGCCATAAAGCTCACTAAAGAAAAGGCCATGCGGCTCTTTCACATTCTCTTTGAAACAGATGTAGTGGTCGTCAAGGAAAATGGCAAGACTGTAAAGTACTTCGGCATTGTAGCTGATAACACCAAAGCCTTGCACTGACGGACCCATTACAGGATAGAGCATCACAACATAGTTTAAAATCAATAAAATTTAATTAGAAAGATGAATAAAGAACATTTACACGCAAAGGTGCAGCAGCTGCACGAAGAAGGTTATTCTATTAGAGGTATTGCCCAGAAAGTAGGCATCAGCAAGTCTAATATCGGCAGGATAGTAAAAGTAATTCAGGATTCTTGCTCCGGGACGCTTATTGAACCGCGTCCCGCGTCTGCTCCAGAAAGCCCCGGGACACTCTGTGGACCAGGTGCTGAGATCGTCCCTAATATAGATAGGGACGCAAGTGGGACTCTAGAAAGTATTGATAAAGGTGAAAACGAAGCCGAACAGGCAGAGCAGCAGAACAATCATGCCTTTAAAGAGATTTTGATGTGGTCCTATAAGCAGAACTTACAGAGCAGCTACAGGGACTTCCTGTATAATATGCGTTCGTTTCTAACTAACAATCTGAGCTCTGAAAGTCTGGCGCGAGAGCTTATACAGAGCAGACAGAAGAGGGTAAGAGATTTTATTATGCGTGCTAGAGGCATCTGCTTAAACTGCAATGTTAACTATGATAGTCTCTTTATGGCATATGCGTTAGAGCGGCTCTATTTTTTTCTGGGACAGCAGCCCGAGTTAGAGAAAACTAAGCATGATCTGAAGATAAAGGCGGGAGTCGTTCTGGAGCAGTTTATAAAGCAGGTAGAACGTATGGATGTATTTACTCCTATAGGAAATGGTGTGGTGCGATTTCCTAGTATAAATACACAACATTGTTAACAGAAGTAGTGGAATAAAAGAAGAAGCATTTGTAGGGGCTGTCTATGGTGGCAGTCCCTACATATTATACTAAATGATTAGACAATTCTTCTTCATAATCAGGAGGCACTATCGATTTGAACATTTATTAATATTCTCATCGGGATAAGGATCAGATATGCGGTGATACCAAAATCAAGTGGTAAATTGTGCCGAATTATATCGATTGCCTCCAACAGAAATTACCGTCATTTTATTTCATTATTAATACCATTTTATAGAAGCTTGTGTCTCGATTAACTGATTTGATTGCAAACGCTAAAGCCAAAGACCCACAGCTCGGCGCTGACTTGGAGCGCGAGTTCCGGGCGCTGTCATCTCGCCTGTCCTTTGGGCTGAACTTCGAGCGGCATAGGCCTGAAGCTGTGGAGCTTCCCAATCGCCCAGTGCGCAGGGGCGATAAGGTGCGTGTGTTGACTCCGCGTGGTTCGACAGCAAAGGGCGACCAGCGACTGTGGCTGGTGAGAGTAATCCACAAAACCAGTAAAACGGCTGATCTGGAATTACTGGGCTCGGCAGGGAGCGAAACTCAAGCAGTGGCTCTGGACGACTTGGTGGTCGTTGCCGAATTTCGCGACACCATTTACCCTGGCCTACTTTCCACAGGAAAAGTTTCCCGTGGGGGAGACAAACCATGCCACACGGTCATCAACGGCGAGAACTACCATGTGCTAAAAGCCCTGACCTGGACGCACCGCGGCAAAGTGGACGCTATTTACATTGACCCGCCATACAACACGGGCGCAAGAGACTGGAAGTATAACAACAATTACGTCGAGAAGGAGGACCTGTATCGGCACAGCAAGTGGCTGGCAATGATGGAGCGGCGCTTACTGCTGGCGAAAGAGTTACTAAACCCAGAGGACTCGGTGCTGATCGTGACAATAGATGAGAAGGAATATCTGCGGCTCGGGTTGCTGTTAGAACAAACATATCCTGAAGCACGGATTCAAATGGTAAGCATTGTAATCAATGGACAGGGGTCATCAAGGATTAAAGCAATGTCCAGAGTTGATGAATATGCTTACTTTGTTTACATCGGGAATGCGAGGCCGGAAGAGGTACCACTTGAGACTTTGGCTTCCGATGACAGTCAGTCTCAAATCGGGGCAGAACGTATTTGGTTTTCTCTCATTCGAGGGGGGAAATCAGGTGTGCGTTCAAAATCTTATGAAAGTTTTTATCCCATTTATGTAAACGAAAAATTAGGTGTGATCGAGGGGTTTGGCAAACCACTTCCTAAAGGTCTACATCCCAATGATGCTGAAATGGCTCCGAAAGGCTGTGTAGCAGTTTGGCCTATTAGTAAAAAGGGAGTCGAAGGCCGATGGCAAATGGGAGTAACCGAATTCGAGGCTCGACTAAAGGCTGGATATATTAGGGTCGGGAAGCCCAGTAACGGCGTCCGATGGCCAATTACATATATTCGAGAGGGTACAATTGAACGTATTAAAAACGGAGAACTTATTGTTCAGGGACATGACCTTGGTGGTGCGCTCGTACTTGCGAATGATCCGGAAAACCCACGTGGAAGAACCCCAAAAACAGTATGGTATTTGAAAGCACATAATTCTGGAACATACGGGACGGACCTTCTAGAAAATTTCATTCCTGGCCGGTACTTTCCATTTCCTAAATCTCTTTATGCAGTTGAGGATGCTCTTAGATACTTTGTCAAAGGAAAGCCTAAAGCGATAGTGCTTGATTTCTTCTCAGGCTCCGGCACGACCGCCCATGCTGTGATGCGGCTTAACAAGCAGGACGGAGGTAGGCGCCAGTGCATAAGCGTCACCAATAACGAAGTCGCCGCGGACGAACAAAAGGCGCTGCGTGAGAAAGGCTTACGCCCTGGTAGCGCCGAATGGGAGCAGTGGGGCATCTGCGACTATATCACCAAGCCTCGCGTTGAAGCCGCCATTACTGGCAGGACACCTGACGGCAAACCGATCAAGGGCGACTACACATTCACCGATGAATTCCCTATGTCCGATGGCTTGGAGGAAAACGCAGAGTTTTTTACACTAACCTACGAAACCCCAACCTCAGTGAGCTACCAGACCGACTCCGCCTTCGCGCGCATTGCACCGCTATTGTGGCTGCGTGCGGGTAGTGTGGGTCGCCGCATCGATGAAGTGCCCACAGCGGGCTGGGATATAGCTGATGTTTACGGACTGTTGGTGGACTTGGACAAAGCCAACGGTTTCCTCAAAGCCTTGCAAAAGACTGAATCAATTCGAATAGCTTACATCGTCACTGACGACGAACGCCGCTTTCAGGCGCTTGCGCGTAGCTTGCCTGCGGGTGTGGAGGCGATCAGGCTGTATGAGTCCTACTTAACCAACTTCGCATTCGAAAACGGAAACAACTCATGAAGTTTACACTAAAAGATTATCAGGACGACGCAGTCCGTGATGTGCTTACAAATCTGGGAATAGCCTACGACGACTGGCGTGGAAAATACAGACGCAAGACAGCCTTCTCCCTCACCGCTGCTACTGGCGCGGGCAAGACGGTGATGGCGGCAGCTGTATTCGAAGCGCTGTTTCACAGCAATGACGACTATGGTTTTGACCGCGATCCCGGCGCAGTAGTGCTCTGGTTTAGTGACGATCCATCATTGAATGAGCAAACGCGCTTCCGGCTGATGGAATCATCTGACCGCTTGCGGCACACGGACTTGGTGGTAGTGGGAAACACCTTTAATCGCTCTAGGTTTGATTCTGGAAAGATTTATTTTCTGAACACGCAAAAGCTAAGTAAGAACAGCCTTCTTGTTCGTGGTTTTGATGGTGATGAAGAACTCGAAGGCACATTCCCAGAGATGCGGCCTGACCTGCGAAGCCACACCATTTGGGATACTATCCGTAACACAATCGAAGATCCAGCCCTAACACTATACTTAGTGCTAGATGAGGCGCACCGTGGCATGGGCAAGGAGAGCAGCGAAAAATCCACTATCGTTAAGCGGCTTATCAACGGCGAGAAGGGTGTGCCAGGTATTCCTATTGTCTGGGGCATATCTGCTACTGTGGATCGTTTCACCAAGGCAATGGAAGGTGCAGAAGGTCGTAGCACGCTGCCATCTGTGATTGTGGATACAAGTCGTGTTCAAGACTCCGGCTTACTGAAAGATAGTATTGATTTGGGCATTCCCAAAGGAGTAACAGGTGATTTCGACACAGTACTTGTACGCCGTGCTGCAGACAAGTTGCGAGAATCCACAGAGGAATGGGCTGCTTATGCAAAGCAACAGGAAAACAACGAAGCTGTGCTTCCGCTGATGGTCCTGCAGGTGCCAAACAAACCCAATTCCAATGACATCGGTCGCGCGCTTGATACGATTTTCGAGCAATGGCGGGATTTACCGGAAACATCCGTTGCGCATGTATTCGGTGACCACAGTACGCAGAGGTTCGGCAAGTATACTGTACCTTACATCGAACCACAGCGCGTACAAAACGATATTTCAGTTCGTGTTCTGATTGCTAAAGACGCCATTAGTACCGGGTGGGACTGCCCTCGTGCCGAAGTAATGATGTCCTTCCGTCCGGCAAGCGACTACACCTACATCGCCCAGATGTTGGGCCGCATGGTGCGCACACCACTCGCGCGTCGAATCCCCGGTAACGACAAACTTAACAGCGTTGATTGTCTGCTCCCGAAGTTCGACAGGGATACAGTCGACGCTGTCGTTAAGGCATTGCGTGATGGTGGTGGTGACACGCCACCAACCGGGCGCATTCTTATCAATTCAAAGGTGATGACGCCCAATTCTGATGTGCCGCAAACGGTGTGGGACAAGTTCGTTTTGCTTCCTTCTCAAACCCGCCCACAGCGCGGCGCAAAGCCTGCTATTCGTCTGACTGCGCTGGCGCATGAACTGGCTTCTGATGGTTTGCTGCCTGGTGCGGGTGGTAAGGCACACGCTGCCATGCATAAGATGCTGGACGACTTTATCGCTGAGCGGGAGCAGGCGTTTAATGAAAAACGCACAGCTGTGATGACAGTGGAAGGTCGTACCATTATTGCTGACATGCAAAGTGGCCGGACTCGTGACGAACTATTCCAAGCCGATGCAGATGACGCTGTGATCAGCGACGCCTACAGACACACAGTGCGTATCATCACTCCTGACATTGCCCGAACTTACACATGGGAAAGGGCGAAACATAAACCGGAAGCTGCTGATGATTTCGATGATGCTCTAATAGAGGCCCGTGAAGATGTGGCTACTTTATATTTGCTAGAAAACCTGCAAATCCTTTTCGATGCCGAAGCGAAGAAACTATCAGATTTATGGTTTCTTGAATACCGCGACCAAATCAAGAAACTTCCACACGACAGGCAAGAGGCTTACAGGCAAATCGTTGCCCTTAGCACGGAGCCGCAGGATATAGATCTGGCTCAGCCCGTATCGCGCGTCGAGGCGACTAAGGCGCGTGAGGCGAATGGTTCAGAAACTGATATTACAACCTATAAGCAGCATTTACTTTGCGACGAACAAGGCTACTTCCCAGCCGAGTTGGGCACTTGGGAGGAGAAGGTTCTGAAGGCTGAGATGAAACGTGATGGCTTCAAATTCTGGTATCGCAATCCCAACCGTCCTAGCCAGGATTCCTTAGGAATTGCCTATGTAAATGGTGATGACATTAAGATAGTTAGGCCAGATTTCATCTTTTTCGCGGAACAGGATAGTAAGATTGTAGTGGATATAATTGATCCACATAGTTCTCATCTCGCTGATGCATTACCAAAGTTGCAAGGGTTAGCCCGCTATGCTGAAACCCATTCACAGTTTTACCGGCGCATAGAGGCGGTTGAAGAAGTTGGCGGAAAAATGCGCTTGCTTGATTTGACCAATCCCGATGTACGGCAAGCAATATTTGAGGCGCCAAACGCAGAATCATTATACAGGAGCGCGGTGGCGGGGAATTATATTTAAATTTTGCTTCATCCGTACAGGACGTAGTTCTGCATCATGAAGTTTTGGGTAGAATAATTGGTATAAACAGTAGTGACAGAATTTAAACAGCTCTTCGGGAGATAGTATTCAATCAATTGAACACTATCTCCCGATTGGTTTTTGATAACAGCAAATTAATTAGCTTTAGAATTTCCATTTCAATTTAATATGGCTGACTTCTTAGATAGTCGTTTCGAATAATACTCTCTAGCAGGAAGCTATCGAATAAATCATATACTTTCTGGTTATCCCAAGTTGGTTTCATGCTATTTGGATTATTATAAATGTTTTGTTCAGCTTTAATATATGTTTTTATTAATGTATTTGATGGTTTATGTTGGGAGGAGCAAAATTCTTCTGCCATCAATTAATATCACTAGATTATAATTTTTAACCTACCAACACCAATACCACTTATATTCTATTTAACATTAAATTATTATATATAGATTTTATAATTAGTATAATTTACAGTAATATTATACTAGTATAATAATCAATATAGATATGATGTTGCAGGCCCTTCAAATTGCCTAAATCAATCTTACCTATGAACGAAATCTATAACAAACTTAATAGAACCTTATAGTGGCATATTCAGAAAAGACCAGAGATAGTATAATAAATAATAACCTAAAACTTACTGCTGACAAAGTAACCCAAATTCTTAAAGAAGTAAGGAATGAGCCTAAACAATCTAGACGTCGTTGGGTGTGGGAATTACTACAGAATGCTAAAGATGTACCTAATATATATGGACGAGTTTCCGCTGAAATAGACCTCTCAGAAAACCAATTGTCTTTTCGTCACAACGGAGACCCTTTTCAAATTAATAATCTTACCGGTCTTATTCAGCAGGTGAGTTCAAAGCCATCTAATAGTACTGACAAGAAAACTACAGGTAAGTTTGGAACCGGCTTTATCTCAACGCACCTTCTTTCTGATATTATTTGGATAAAAGGGGTTGTGCAAGAAGCAACAGAAACTCCTAAAAGAGTAAATTTTAAACTTGATCGTTCTGGTGAAACTTCTGAAGAGTTAATGCCTTCTATTGAAAAAGCACTAGAACTGGTTGATAAGATTGATGATGACTCAGCGTTTCCACCCTATATAAACTTTACTAAAGAACGGACAGAATCACTAAGGTTTACAGAGTTTATTTATAACCTGGAAAATGAAGATTCTAAGCAAGCTGCACAGGTTGGTGTAGAAGACTTGAGAATAACGCTTCCCCTGACACTCGCTTTTATTGAAGAAATAAAGGAAGTACGGGTAATAAATAATATACTAAATGAAGACTTCACTTATGGATGTTCACAAGGAACAAGTGCCAATGGACTTTCAGAAGTCTGTATAACTATCACTGATAACAAGGCACAAACTAATCTATTTAGAAATTTTATTATATATAATAAGGAGGATATTTCTCTCGCAGTTGAGGTAAATAATTTTACAACAAATGCGCTCATAAAACCCGATAAGTCACAGCCTCTTCTTTATAGAGATTTTCCTCTGATTGGATCAGAGTCTTTTCATTGGCCATTTATTCTAAATGGGAAAACATTATTTCCTACTGAAAAAAGAAACAGCATCTATTTAAATGGTAGTAAAAACGACCCTGCTCACAACAAAACAATATTAAAAGAGGCTATTGAAGCCTCTATGGAATTCGTAGACTTGCTGGTAAAGCGAAATGCATCAAATCTGTATGTTACTGCACTAAGTCGCCTGCCTAAATATGAATTTGAAGATGATACAAGGCACTGGTTCGCTGAAAATATTCAAAAGCCTTACAGAAAATTTCTTCTTGAGAAACCGATCATAGATACTCCACTAGGGAAAAAGGAGCTAAAGCATGTTTATTTCCCAAAAAATGGCTTGACTCAAGAAGATAACCTGCACTTATGGAGCCTCGTTGCTCCAATCGTAGGTTTTAACGCCGTTCCAAAGCAGGAAGATTTAGTTGATGCCTTAGAGCAGATAGGGCCGATGGATGAGAAAGAGACTTGGGAACTACCTCTCTTCTTTAACTTGGATAGCCTATTTGAAAAAATTGAAGAAGCCAAAAAACTTGAAGATCTAACTCTTTACTCTTTAGCGGGAGATACTGTACCTACGAACAAGTTACTATGGCTTAACAAAGTGTTCTCATTTACCATATCTCAGAAAGAGGTAGAGCTTCTTGATGAATGGGAAGTAGTACCAAACATGAACGGGGACTTTAAGAAGCTAAAGTATTTAGCTGAAGAAGATTACCAAAAACCAATTCCAGATGAGTTTCTAGATGTGCTTAAGTCTTTGGATTCTAACTTAGACTGGAGAGCAGATATAATCAATAGGCATTTGGATCTTAAGGCATTAAATCATGCTAAGCGTAATATTTCTGATCTAACAGAAGCAGTCAATAAGATTCTTAAAGAAGAAAAGCGTAACGCAAATAATGTTAGTGAGAAGATCTTTTTAGCAAGGCCAGATTGCCTGGGCACTTTGGTTTCTATTTTAAGAATAGACTCTCCAAATTCCACTGGGGTTGCCTTCAGACATCATATCTTTAATGCAGCCAAAAATATCTTTCATTTTACGGAAAGCTTTACGGCTGTTCCTAATTCGCAGGAGTTTGTTTATGAGCCAGCTATCAAGTTGATGATTTCGGTTATCAATGAGGCGATCAGTTCAAGTAAAGATATGACTACTTTAGGAACCAAGCTTCAGAAGGATGTAAGGACATCGGAACTTTGGTTAAGCGACTATTTAAAGCTCTTAGATACAACAGGAGAGTATAGTGTTTTTCTAAAGGAGGGAAATATTGTACCTAACCGTTTGGGTGTGCTTTGTGCTTACGAGGAACTATATAATTATGGAACTGAGGAACAAGAGCTTGATGCAGATCTCATTAACATATTAGCAAAGTTTGATACTAAAAGGAATTGGTGGAAGGATTTATTAGCCCAAAACATAGATATAAAGCTGCCTAATACAAGAAAGTTTGATGAACTAGCATCAGAAATAATGCTAGAGGTAAATCGTGTTGAAGGAGAAAAATCATATGAGACTTACCGCGAACCACTTCTGGAACTAATAGATTGGTGCGCGGCTCATAAAGATTTAGTAATAAGGTACCTTTCAGGCTTTCAGACACTATCAAATAGAATTTTCTTTATACTCACTATTGAAAATAGTAGCATTGGCGGTGATGTTATAAAGATGCTAAAGAATAAGGATAATCTTGAAGTTTTAGCCTCCATATCAGAATCTAATGTTGATGTTAATGCACTAAAGGAGTTAATAAACATATCAAGCTCGATAGGAGGACTTGATGATATTCTAAAACATGCTCAGGACCTGCTGCAAGAAAAGCAGGACTTTGACTTCAAGAAGCTAATAGGCGAAAATGTAGAACTTATCTTCAAGGAAGCTCTGCAAAGCGAGAACATTGATGCTGAGATTATTCATCAAGGTTGGGGTGCTCATGACTTTATCATACGAAATCGCTGCAATGGAAAATCGGTCTACGTTGAGCTGAAATCCTTTGCAAATGGTTCTACAGAGCCAATTAAAATGGCGGTAAGTCAAGCTGAAAAGGCTGTTCAGTTTCCGAGCCAGTTTGCATTATGTATGATAGAGCGTCCTGCATCAAACTCTGTAATTGATACACAATATATCAAAGACACCTTACAATATAAGACGGGTATTAGCCCACTCCTGGAAGATGCCCTTCTAGACAATGTAAAGTTCGAAGAGATCGCCTACAAGCAGGGAGAAATTAAGCTTCATGTAAATCTAAGGGAAGCTATCAGAGTGTCTATAGATAGCAAGCTATTAAAGCAGAATAGCAGAGGGTTTGCAGAGTTAGTAGCAGACATCAAGACTCAATTACAATAGTCTGAATTAAGAACCAAATGAATCAGGTCCTAAAACTATATTTCAATACTGATAACATAAAGCTCGCTTACCACCGTGTAAACTGCTCATCTGACAAGATGATCAAAGACCGGTTCGGATTAAGGGCTTTTGGTTATGATCTGGATAAGAATTGTGAAAACCTATCATCCAGGATACTTGAGGGCTCTTATAAACCCCAGCCTGGCTTCAAGTTTTATGTACCCAAAGCATCCAAGACACAGCGTACCAAAACCCTGCTGATGGTAGAAGATGCTATTGTTTACCAAGCTATAGCAAATGTTATTGCTCAAAGGACTTATTCAAAATTAAAGGACCATGACAATTTTGTATTTGGTAGCGTATTAAATTCTGAGGTAGAGTTAGGTACTTCTATTCTGGAGCAGGAAGCGCCCAACTACTTCTTTTTCAAGTTTTGGAAAAGTCTCTATCAGAAGTTTAAGAATTCTGTCATTAAATCTATTGAGGTTGACAAGGTCAAATATAAGTTCGAAACAGACATAACCGGCTTCTTCGATTCTATTCCTCATTATAACTTACTAATCGCACTATCAACCGAATTTGAAGTAGAAGACGAGATTCTTGATATGTTATCAGAATGCTTGAATCTTTGGTCTGGCACAAAGGAAAGTAAGACTCCTGGAGTGGGTATACCTCAAGGCCCACAACCATCTTTCTTTCTTGCTAATCTCTTACTATACTCTTTAGATAGTAAGATGATAGGCAATGCTCATAAGTACTATCGTTACATGGATGATATTAAAATCTATGGCTATGAGGAGCAGGAGTTGCTGGATGCTTTAGTAACAATTGATTGCTATACGAAAAGTCATGGCCTTTCTATTAATTCAAAGAAAACAAGTATTGAAGAAATAGATCCGGCAAAGGAAGATGCCACAGCAAAGGAGCTAAAGAAGATGGATCTTTTCAGCTTATATGAGAATGATGAGCCTGAATCACTCATCGAAGTTGGAAAGGAGACAAATAAGGATGCTCAACTGGAGAAGGCTCTTATCCTATTGAGTGAGCAGGGCAATGATGGTGACATTGTACTTGTAAACCCCTCCACTTCAGTTATTGATGATCCGGAAGATATTATCTCTTTCTGGAATCAGAACATCAAGGATGTTGAAAAAGATTTGGCAGAATTAGTGCGAATCAACCAGAACGGGAAGTATGAGTTAGTTGATAAGGTAAACGTTGATGATATAGACTTTATCAGGCTTAGTGCAAAGTATGGGGTTGCCCAAACTGCACTGAAGGAAATGAATATTGAAACAAATCCAAATGTGGATTTGATACCAATATGGCTCTTCGCTTACAAAAAATACTTCTGGAGAGCGAATATCTTTGGAGGGAGCCTAATGCACTACAGAAACAATTATAAGCTCAAAGCTGAGCTTATAATCCTTTACAAGAATGACTTCAGGTTGTATGAATGGGTGAGGTACAGCATCATCACTACATTGGCAATATCACATCGATTTGATGATCGTGAATTGAGAACATGTTTCTACCCATTCCTGAAAGAAGAAGAATCTGCCTTGGTTAAGATTTCCTTATACAGACTCTTATTTAACCACTCTAGAGATGAACAGTTCAACGCTACTTTAAAAAAGGAACTCCGAAGGGAGCAGAATGGCTATCTGAGAATGGTGATCATGGACTTTATAAGGACAAGGGATTTTAGCAAAATGATTGTGACGGAATTACTTCAAAGCATTGCGATATGAAATTTTCTGAGCTAAGAGATAACCTTGAAAAGCAAAGCACCCCAACTTTGAGCTTAGCTGAATTCCAGCTCCAATACCTCAATGCGGATCATAGGCAGAACATAGAGGCCATCAAAGATAGATGCGTGTATCATCTCTTTGAAGACATAGCCAAACTGAAGACTGTACATGATTTTGAAATCTATTTAGGGCACAGCTTTTACCGGTCTTCCAACGAGTATGCAGTGGATTGTGCTGAAATAGCATTCAAATCTCAACACATCTTTGGGAAAAAGATCAAACACTGGACAGACTCCGCGCTAAAATGCTTTGATAATTTTCTGATAAGGTATATTAATGTGGTGCTTCAAGAAAAAATCTCTAAGAGTAGTAAGGAACTTAAAGAAAGAGATGTCTATACACATCTCATTTCAAAAGGTGGAGTGGACTATGAGGTTGGGATAGCATTCGAAAGTATTTATCAGACAAGAAATGAGTTTACCCATGTACAGACAGAAGAAGCTGACGGTGTAAGAAAGCCCATCCAATGGTCTAACAAAAAATATAACCAGAAGAAGGAGCTGATCTTAGAGCAGTTTGAGAAAGGGTTAAAGAATCTGGAAGTGATATTGTACAGGGAAAGTATAAAAGCAGAAGCATAAGTTCAAAAAATTAAATATAGTTAGTCATGATATGGCGATAACACAACTTAAAAAGCTAAGTAAGCAATTAGATAACCTACATAACAAAGCTGATCACTGGCTTATTTTAAATATAAACTTCATTTAGCTGATATAACCAATAATTAAAGTTTGTGTTAATATTTATGATTTATCAAATAATAATTTGTTATATAGGTGAGGGGCTTATTCAGTTACAGTTGATATATAAATTACGGTGATAAATTTTAGAGTTTAAACTAGTCATACAAGCTAAAAGTATAATGCGAAAAATAAAAAGAATATATCTGGGCTTGCCTGAAAGCTTTAAGGATGAAGTTCTGTGGGTAGCAAGAGAATATAGAACTAATTCCTTATCTCATGAGCCAGGCGGAAGTGATGTTGTTGTAGAATATTATGAAGATGGAGTTTTGGGTTACGATTGGATTAAAACGCCTTCAAGATATATTAGTGCGATATGGACAAAGGGTATTTCTGAAGTTTATACAGACTACAAAGAATATAATGAAGATGCACAGCTGGAAATAATTAAAGAAAAAATAAAGCGAATTTTTGCTAGAAAACATGATGATGAGAATTATGAAAAGGAGCCTTTCAAGGAAGTATGGAATTCAGAAACATCTGATAAACTGCCTTGGGAATTATTAGAGGAATTCGATTTTCCTGATATGTTTAGCAATGATAGAGCTATTATTAGACTATTACTTAATGCAAAAAAAGCTGATTAGAACAACTTCATCAATAAAATTGTATATAGCATTAACTTTAGCTGTGTGCGAAAAGCCCAGATTTACATGTCTAGAAAATCAGAAGGAACATCATTCGAAGAAATTGCAAAAGAAATTATATCCGAACGTAAAGGCGTTACATTACAAAAAGGTGTACCAGTTCTGGTTGGAGTTACTACTAAGAAAAAGCACAAATTTGATTTAGGTAATATTGACGAGAAAATTTTAGTTGAATGTAAGCATCATTCTTGGACAGCAACTGGCAATTCTCCAAGTGCGAAAATGACTATTTGGAATGAAGCAATGCTTTACTTTTTGTTAACTCCAAAAGATTTCACAAACATTCTTTTCGTAAAGAATAGTATTTGTGACCAAAAGAGAGAATCCCTTGCAGACTATTACTTTAGAACGTATTCACATTTAATTCCCGAAAATGTTGAGATATGGGAGTACAATCCTGAAACTGAAGAGATAAAGATACATATAAATACACTAGAGTAGATTTGATCTTAAAATGAATTTAAAATTATGAATAAACATCAATTACTCCCTAGTTCAAGGCCATCTTTAACATCTAGCT
>NZ_JBBKTR010000023.1:0-56339 GCF_037892465.1 Pontibacter sp. H249
CCAGGACAGCGAAAGGGCCAGTAAATTGAAACAAGAAATGACACAGTTTAAATTACACTCCCTCTAGCTTTTTTGTAAGGCTCTAATTGCACTTATCATTTATTTTTTCCAAAGCTCTATCCCTTGACAACATATAGTCATCGATCCAAAGCCTTGTTTTTGAACCACGTGAGGTGTTGTAAAATTCTTTTGTGCCATATGTGTTAAGACTACCACCAATTCTATCCCCTTGGTTAGGGTGGTTGCCTCCCATCCATTCTGCTACAATAAAGCCACTCGTATTCTCAAGTATCATATAATCACATCCACTTCTTCTATATACAACAGTTGCGCTGCCTTTTGAAGTGTAAACATCAGCATCACTTATACTCACTCCTCCATTCATTCCCTGTTGCCTCTTCGAGTTTGTGGAAGAACTATATGAATAAGTAGTTATACCGCGCCGTAAGATTTTTTCATACTCGGTCAACTGATTGGTTAGTCTACTTTTTTCAGTTTCTAACTTCATTGTAAAGTTTTCTAAATCATACACTTTCCCTTCTAACATTTGCACCTGATTAGCATAAGTATAAATTTCTTCATTACTCTTCTCAATTTTTTGATTTTGATTTAGAATAATAATAGAAGAAATAACGAGCCATAAAGCTAAAAGAGATATTATAATAAATGACTTATTCCTTATCAAATAACTATATACATTACTCATTTTGATTGCATTAATACATGAACATTTAAAGATTTGAATATAATAATATTTTGAAAATAAATGTCTTGAATATGAAAAGGCTTTTTCAATCATTTTATTGATAAGAAGTCAGCAATGGCCACTAAATCATCAAAGATACAATTCGATATTTGACCCTTTTGGTCTACCTCAGTAAAAAAGCCACTTCATATTAATTGGAGTGGCTTTTTTGGTTCGATAATTTTGTCTTGCTAGGCTGCAGTATGGAGTGTGGTTAGGAGTTGCACTAGTTAAATCAAGAATAGCGCGGGTTTAAAGTTACAACTCCTTAAACCCGCGCTATTTTTAATAGAAAAGGAAGCAGTTATTAAATCACTTGATCACTCTACATTTGTCTCTTAAAGTGCCTTCATCAATTAGGTGGTTAAGCTGTGAGCGCGGGTCTGAAAGTGCCTGCTTATTCCCGCAATCGCATAACTCAGTCAAAGGGTCCTTGTCTACGATCATGTCATACATGTTCTCCAATGAAGGTGCTGTGTCTAGCTTGGCGTACTCTTCATACGTTATGTTCAGGAAGGCTACATTCTTTTGAATACCCTTATTGTCTAGTAAATAGCCGCTGTTCAAAATAGCTGGCTTGGCCTGCTTCACTCCCATGGCTCTAATATCGCTAGGGTGCGGGTATGATACGATACTGGTCTTATCGTCAGAAAGCACAACCGGCACTAGATTCTGGTAGTCAGCCTTTGTCTTGTACACCAGCGCTGGAGGGCCCGGTGTAAAACTAGGTGTGAACATTGTGTTGCCGCCTGTGTCTGTACTGTTTCCTGAGTTGCTCATTTTGCAGCCTACTAAAAACAAGAGTGAAAAAATTAAGCTTACTTTCATCTGGCTATGATTATTTTTCTTGTGATGATACCCTTGTTAGTGTAGAGTTGCAAGATGTAAAGCCCCTCTGGCACAGAGCCAACGCTTAGTTCGCTACGCCCAGAGTCGAGCATATTTTTAATAAGCACCACTTTGCCCTGCATGCTTACTAGCTTTGCCTTCTCAAGTTGACCTTCAAAAGTAGACAGATCCACAATGATGCGGTCCTTTACAGGGTTTGGATAAACAACTATTGCTTCACCGGCAGATGATTCTCCAAGTGCTAAGGCGCTTGACCGTGTCACTTCTACATTCAGTAAGTATGTTCCGGTCTCTCCTGAGAAATAAGGGGCAACGCCTAGATAAATAGTTCTTCCGCCTTCCACGCTGATGCTGTTTGGTAGTGCATCATCATAAGCATCGGACCAAGAGACGCCATCCAAGGAATAAGAGAAGAGGGCATCCAAAGAGTAAGCGGTTCCAGTCGAGCTATAGGCGTCCTGCAGGCTAGGGTTTATTGTGTATGTATAACCTGCGGGTAGCTCTAATTTGTAGTAGTCCAAATCAGTGCCAATGTGGCTGTTTGAACTTTGGGTGCTAACCTGCGCAGCAGCACCAGAGAAACTTAGCGGTAATTTATAAGCTTGGCCTACCGCATCGTTAGACTCATACATATCAGCCTGTAGAGGCGCTGCCATTACTGTCACCTTGATAGGATTTTGGTAGCTGGTTGAGCCTATGAGCTGCCACGATCCACCGTTTGGCATATGTGTGGCGGCCAGCAAATAAGTGCCAGGGGTAACAGTTAAGTTAGGATTTGTAAAGGTAAGACCGTTCTGGAAATGACAGTTTGAGCAAATACTCAGATTCGCCGCCTCTTGTATGGTGAACGCATGTGACCCATCAAGATTGTACAGATCTAGACTTACTGTTCCGGTAAAGGAAGAGCTTCCTCTATTGGCTATGTCGAAAGAGACCGTTATACCCTGTCCTTGAGTCAAGTTAGAGTTATTTATGAGCCTAAGATCTGCATACAACTCAATGTTGTTAGCGTTAACAATTCTTAGTTGAAGATTATTGGTATAGGACGCGTTGTTAGCGACCAACTTCCACTGGCCTCCAGTTGGTCTGTAAAATAAGTGCACCTTGTAGTCTCCTGGCAATAGCCCTAGCGATCCAGCGTAGGAAAAGGTCAGGTTGTTGGAGTAGGTGTAACCGGCTGAGAGCGAAGCCCCGGTTTTTACCTCAACAAAATCAACGAAATTGCTGGATTCATCGAAAATGGCTGCAGCATAGTCTCCGGTAAATGCACTGGTGCCGCTGTTTAGGATGTTCGTAGTAACGGAAAAAGGCTGACCATACGCAATACTGTTTGCGGATGCCGTTAAGGTATTGTTTAACTTGAGTCCGTAGCTTTGTGCCGCAGTAGGCGGTTCGATACCAATAACTGCCTGTTGGCCACTATTGTATCCACCGCTTCCGCCGCCCGTTCCAACCCCATCAGGGTTTAGCGCATCAATTCTGTAGTAGCCGTCATAGGCGCCGCCCCATCCCCAGTTGAAGTGAAAGAGCTGATTAGCATCATATCCGTCGCAAACAAACGCATGGCCTCCTCCATTGCCAAAGCCTGCGAAAAGGATAGGTCTACGAGCATCAAGCTCTGATTTTAACAGATTAACCCATGTAGTGTTGGTGTAGTGCTTTCGCTGTACGCCTCTCAGTGTCGATTTGTAGCCAAAATAGGTCTTTAGCGCATGTTCTGAATTATGATCAACAGGGCTCGCTGCTGAAACTACATAAGCTCCACTTCCTCCGTTGGCTGCAATATCATAGTTCATGTCTACGCTGACGCCGATCTGGTACATGAGTGTTGCTACCGCAAGATTTGAACTGTTGACCTGATCTGGCATACTGGCCCAGTCATATGCTGTGCTACTGAAGTTAGCAGCCAAAGTGCCGTATTTGGGATGCTTGTAAGAGTGAAACCCGGAGCCAGTTGCCGGGTAGTTCCAGTACTTCATGATCTGTGCCATGGCGGTAGCGACACAGCCGGTAACTGTCTTTTGTTGGGAATCAGCATCATAAGGAGCTAAATCGTTGTAGAAGGGGTTTTGATTCCATTTCGTTGTCATTAAGGGGTTCACGCTTGCAACTCTTGCGGTGGAGTTTACACTAGCCTGACCACTTAGCCGAGCCCACTCGTTCTTTACCTCGTCTGTAGCCTGAATATTATTTTCTATGAGGTACTGAATTTCTTTCTTGTATCCCTCTAGCCATTTGCGGACGTTTTGTGGCAGGCCTTTAGGATCAAATCCATTTTGGTCAGAGTAACCCAAAACGGGTGCTACCTTGTCGTCACCGGATATTAGAATAAAGCCGTCTGCCTCATTAACATTGAAGGCGTAGTAGAATACGTTTTGCTGGATACGGCCATTAGGATTGCTGGCTTTTGAAGTGGCCTTGTACGCCAGTTTAAGATTTAAGCCAGTTCGAAGGTTATCTCCGCCTTTGATGGAGCTAAAGAACTGTTGGCCCACCGCCTTCGCAGTCTGTTCGTCGATCGGTTCTGCCCAGGAGCTAAATGAGATTAAAAATGTGAGTAGTACGAGTAAAGTTTGTTTCATCAGATAAACTTTAGGAGTGAATAAAGCTGCAATATAATATATATAAAGTTATATATATTGCCAAAAGCATATTCATCCAAGTAAATCTGCTATAGTATTGTCTGTGCTCTTTGTTGTATTTCGATGATTGATTATCTCTGTGATCTATGTTGTAACGCTTTTTTATTCTTTGTACCTGCTGATAATGAGCTGGTAACGCGTTGTGTTTATCAAAAGCTTGGTTATTATGCCACGCTGGTTTTTGGATTATCTATGATCAGATATTTACTAAAAGGATTGTCTGCTTTTTCGCTTCTTGTTAGTTCTTAGCTATAAAGGCATTACTTATGTTGCCTTTTAAAATTAAAATTCCGTTTGGCATTACCAGCTTCATATATACTATATTTGCTATCATATTTCCAGTTGCGGCTATCAATCAAAGACAATAATAAAATTTATATTTCTTCCTTACATTAAGAACAGAATGAAGAAGATTCAACTGATTTTGCTTCTATTGATTATTTCGGGTGCCTCCTATGGACAAAAACTAATGCTGTTTGGCGGTGATAACCACAAAGAATATTTAGGCTGTTTAAACTGCTCGGAATATAGTTCTGAATCTGTTTGGAACGAATACAGCAGCTATGGAAATGAATACAACAGTAAATCTATTTGGAACGACTATGGGACATATGGAAATGAGTATAGCAAGTATTGCCCTTGGAATGAATACGCTTCGGCCCCGCCAGTAATCGTAGATGAAGACGGGAATTTTTACGGGTATTTCACTTTAAATCGATCTCAATCTAAACGGACTCAGAACGAGTTTTTCATTTACGTTCTTGAGAATTACAAATTGATAAGAGAGAATTTTGATGAATTTGTAGATGAACTAAATCTTTGAATCTTGCTGTTGCTCTTTTTTTGACAATAATTCGTTATTTATTGAGAGTGATAAAAATCGGCGATGGCCGCTAAATCATCATAGATGTTCGATATTTGGAGGTTTTGGTCTACCTCAGATAAACAAGGCCTTGTAAGTTTATACTTGCAAGGCCTTGTTGTTTTATAATGATCCTCTGGTCTGTTTAATAAGCAAAAGCAAAAAAAATGGAGTCGGTTATAAATTTGAATGTATAATTATATATTTGTTGCAGTAACTTCAATAAATAGCCATTAAAAGTGGCTAATTTAAAAAACCAAACAAAGTTTACTGCTGTTGACGTATTTAATTTATCAAGCCGAATCGACTTACTGAATTACTATGAGACAAGAGCTTAAGAACGCTTTTGGAAGAGTGTTTTTGACCATTGATGTAGACACTCAAAATAAATGGGTGCACGTAAACTGGATGGGGCATTTAACTGCTGATAATATAAAAGCAGGTGCAGTGGCATATGTAAAGGCCATGCAGGAAGCCAAACTAAACTGCGTGCTAAACGACACTAGGCTAATATTAGGCACCTGGGACCATTCTCTGGATTGGGTTGTTAATGAATGGGCTCCCAAAGCCGCTGCAGCCGGTCTGAAACACTTCGCAATGATTACTACTCCAGAAACCTTTGGAGACTCATCTGCAGCAAAATTTCATAAAGACCTTAGGGCCTTTGAAGCAAGAGTTTTTGATAATAAAGCTGAGGCTGAAAAATGGTTAAGACACTGTGTTCTGCAGACCTTGGTTTAAGAACAAACCCTCCGATTGATAGTAAATATTCGAAAGCGTTGTAGCTGCTCTGCGTAAATGATACTTTTTAGTAATGGATTAATCTTGCTGGATTACAATCCTGCTGATGATATTTTAAGTGTTGAGCTGCCAGACATGCAGGAGATGACACTGCCCGAGGTGCGCCGTTCTTTTCAGATAGTTATTGAGAATATCATTAACTATGACATTAAGAACCTGCTTCTAGACTCAAGTAAAGCCATAGTAGAAGTGGAGGATGAGGAGTATAAAGCTGTGATTTTGCAATTTGGCACAGACTTGATGCGCACAAGGCTACAAAGGCTGGCCAGAGTAGGCAGTACTAGGCCTGTTCAGGAAAAAAGAGCGGCCAATGTATCTGAAGAGGTAAAACAAGAACTTAACCTACCTATTAAGTTTGGGAACTTTACAATTAGAGCCGATGCGATGAATTGGCTTAAAGGCATGGAAGCTTAAGCTAATTCAAAACTATAACAGCAGTGATGATATGCTCACGTAAGCAGCAGCCACTTCAGTAACAATAATATAACAAGCCATATATTCAAAAAGGTTAGATTGATTGATTAGCTTTGCCGCAAAATCAACCAATCCAACCTTTTCATGAATAAATTTTTACGCATTGCGCTAGTACTGCTCCTGTTTGTGCAGTATGCCGGTGCTCAAACAGCGCCACCCTCTGGCTTGTCTGGAGAAGAGCTAAAGGCATGGCTCAGAGTTAACTGGTACGATGGCAAGCACAAAGCCTTAAGTTACAGCGGCGACCAGGGAGTTAGAGGCTATATGTACTCATATGTAGACAATGACAATGGAACTGTAACCTGCATTTATACAGGCTACCAGGTACAAAAGCCTTACAATCCTACGGGAGGCAGTACCACAATGAATAAGATTAACTGTGAACATACAGTACCACAATCTTTCTTTGGCAAAGCCAGCCCAATGGTGTCCGATATCCACCACCTTTTCCCGACACATGAAACACCAAACGGGGTTCGTAGCAATTACCCATTTTCAGATATAGACGATACACGTACCTCTACCTGGCATGTTGGCGATAGCAAAGGCTACTATACTTCCGCAACCATTCCGAAGTCAAATATTGATGCCTACAGCGAGTCTTACTCCAATACTTTCGAACCTCGCGAGGACCATAAGGGAAACACTGCCAGGGCAATCTTCTACTTTTACACGATGTATCCTACGCAGGCAGGAAGCATAACCAGAGTTGGAGATATTAAAACTCTTTACCAATGGCACCAGCAAGACCCTGTTGATGAACGTGAGCGGGAGCGTAACCGCCGTGCAGAAGCTGTACAAGGTAACCGAAACCCCTACATTGACTACCCGGAGCTTGTGGCTACAGCTTGGGGTCTTACTCCAGCACCTTGCGAAGCAACAGTTCAGGCCTCAAACTTGAGTGTCTCTAACCTTGCTCCTACTACGCTAACACTTGGCTGGGCAAGCGGTAACGGCAACAGCAGGCTGGTAGTTATCAGAGAAGGCGCAGCTGTAGCTTTTACTCCTGCCGGAACTTATACCGGAGTTAATGCTAACTATACTTTAGCAGCAGATCAAGGGCAAGGGCACCGGCTGGTGCACAGTGCAGGAGGTGCTGGTGTAACAGTAACAGGCCTGGAGGCTAACAAAACATACTATGTGCAAGTGTTCGAATATTGTGCTTCTTCGGAAGAATATAACCAAGCAAACGCACCAGCCATTGCAGCCACTACTCCTGACTATACTTGCCATGGCACGCCTGCCGTAGCCTCGTCTTTATCAGCTGGAGATATTACGCAAACAGGCTTCACGTTAAACTGGACGAACGGCTCAGGAGATGGCAGAATAGTGGTGTTGCGTAAAGGCTCACCAGTAACTTTTGAACCTGTTAATGGTAACAGCTACACAAGCTCCAACCCTGACTATACTTTGGCTGGCGCTTTGGCAGATGGTAGCAAGCTGGTTTACAATGGTACTGCCAGTGAGGTTGCAATAACAGGTTTAGAGGCTGGCACTACATACTATGCTCAGGTTTTTGAGAGTTGCTCTAATGGCCAGATGTACGCTGTAGCAGGTGCTCCTGCCTATGCAATAACATCAACGGCGGCCACTACTACACCTCAGCCTGGTAACGGTAATGTGCTTGTTATGCAAAACTTTAATGGGACCGCTAACGATGGTTGGGTGGTGACTTCAGGTTTTAGCAGTTCTATTGTAAATACAGGTTTGCCAGATGGGCAGCGCATTAAAAATGGTGCAAGTTTGCAGGTTGGAGGAAGTGGAACAGTAGAGTTTGCAGAGGTAAACGTGAAAGGCAAAAAGGATGTGTATTTTGAGCTTTACAATTCAGTTATCTCAACCACGACTGGAAACGGAATAGAGGCTGGCGACTTTTTTGAAGTATATCTGGCTCTGAATGGAGCAGAATATGCAACTGTGCCGGTAATTCGGATTACAGGTACCACAGATCATGACAATGTGCGTTATGGTATGGACGGTACTGCCACTATCTCAACTTCTGCTTCTGCCCCTTTAGAAAGAATCTTCACAGAGACAGGAACACTGCCAATTGACAAGGCGCCTTCTAAGCTTCAGGTAACCATTCCTGACGGTACAGAAAGTGTGAAAGCCAAATTAGTTATCAAAACAAGTGGTACCAAAGAATACTGGAACGTTGAAGATGTAGCGCTTTATGCAGCTGTACAGTCTACTGATTGCGATGAAAACCCGCTGGAAAGTATAGCCGGTGAGGACAAAGCTATTTGTTCCGGTTCTGTAACCATGCTAGGCGCAAGTGCGGCAACAGATTACACTTATACTTGGTCTCCTGCCACAGGTCTTTCTGATGCAGCAGCTTCTAACCCTACAGTTACGTTAACTATTCCTGGAGTTTATACTTATAAGGTTGCAGCAACTAACGGCACCTGCTCTTACGAAGACGAAGTGACCGTTACAATAAGTGATTTGCCAGCTAAACCAGTTATAGCGCAGGACGGCACATTGCTTACTGCAAGTATAACAGGCAGCAGCTACGAGTGGTATAAAGGCGACCAACTTATTAACCAGGAGAATGGCCAGCAAGTTAATGTAACTGAATCAGGATTGTACAAGGTGCGTGTAAAGAATGAGCAAGGCTGTTTCTCAGAGCTTTCAGAAGCACACCAGGTGGCTATTCAGCCAACGGCTTTGGCAGATGCTACTGCAAAGGCTGGATTTATACTTTTCCCAAACCCGGCATCAGATCAAGTGGTGGTTCAAGCGCAGCAACCGGTTCTGCAGGCTCAGGTAGTCTTTGTAAACACGATAGGTAAAACAGTACTTAGCAAACAAGTAGGCGACTTTACTGGCTTGCAAGAGATAAACATATCCCACTTGCCGGCAGGTGTATACTTCGTGTACATTAAAGCAAATGGGGTACTAGCCGTACAAAGACTAATTATCACAAAATAGATTAACTATGTATGTTGTAAAGGCCCTGCAGCTTCGGTTGCAGGGCCTTTGCTTTTTGTAAGGCCCTGTATGTATGCACGTATACAATTTGGTAGCTGCTAATCCGTTTTATGTATACGGCTGGTAAAAAATCAAGCCACAGTGTAACCTTTTAAAGGATTTAACAATAGAGGTAATGGGTGATTGTGTACCTGCCTCTGTTTCTCTTCCAGTGGGTGCACCCTCCCCGCAACACCTGTTATTAGTTGTGTCCGGGCATTCTGCCCAATACATGATTAATCTTGAATCTGAATATATAGAGTTATCGTAATGTAGAGACTGAGCTGCTGAAGCTTGGGTTCACCCTTAATAACACTTTAATGCATCTTCATCTGAAGCATCTATACACTATATTTCTGTTCCTGTGCCTGATTCTGCTCCAGCGTGTAAACGTTAATGCACAGGGAGGCGGCCCACTTTGTAGCGCAACTATTACAGTAGAGGGCAGAACCGTTTTATGCCGCGGAGAAACCACCATCCTCAGGGCTAACACCAGAGCCGGCCTTACCTACGAGTGGCTACAGGATGGTAATGTGTTGCCTGGGCAGGTGGGAGATTTTATAGAAGTAGGCGAAGCAGGCAGCTATCAGGTTCGTGTATCAGGAGGCGATTGCCAAACCAACACATCATCGGCAACAGTAATAGCCGTAAACGAGTTGCCGCCGCCGCCAAACTTTCTGGTTAGTCCAACAGGGCAGCAGTGTGCTGGCACACCGTTAACTTTCTCTATCAATGCACCACAACCTGACGTTATTTATACTTGGATCTTTGGAGATGGAGCAACGGCTCGCGGCCCTGAGGTGCCTCATACGTACGAGTCTAAAGGAGTAGGCACTAAAAACTTTATCGCAAGGGTTATAGCTACTAACCCAACAGGCTGTGAGTCCGACACTGTAAGACAAACCATAACTGTAAGAAATGAGCCGGAGGTAGACTTCACGGAAGAAGAAGACTTTCAAGTATGCTTGCCAGATACAATAGCGGATGAAGACATTGAAGTTTTTGCCAAAATTAACAATGCAACCATTGAGCCATACCTAAGCGATATCAGGACATACTTTGTGAACTGGGGCAATGGAGACGAGCAACAATATACCCCAGGTAACTTTCCGATTTCTAACCCAACAGCTTATAATGAGATAGGAAATTATCCGATTACCATAAGGGCAGTGGCCGGCAATGGTTGCGAAGTAATTTTTGAGCGTGAGTTTGTAGTAAGCAAAGAGCCCAAAGCTAAATTCACAATAGATCAAAAGGAACGGGTAGAGCAGGATCAAATACCCCCCTGTGTACCTGTGCTGGTTACTCCAACAGACAGCTCCTCAGGAGGAAACTTATCCTATAAATGGGCTATACAACCAAATCAGGGTTTCGAGCTGGAGTCTGGTACGTTAACCTCTCCGGATCCGGTATTCAGATTTAATGTATCTGGAGTGTATAATATTGAACTGGTTGTGGAGAACGGATGCGGTAGCGATACCACATCACAATCGGTAGTAGTAGGCTGGCCACAGGTGCAGATACCCGCTAGCGTTACCGAGTGCGGCCCTACCACCATAGACTATAGCAGTCGGGGGGCAGGTGGCGGAGGCGGAGGCTCCGGAGGGTTATTTATTGATAAGAACCTTGGCGAGAACATAACAGTAACAATTACGATTACCGGGCCTACAAGCGTTACCCGTACTTTCAATTCTGATACCTTCGACTTTGAGTATACTTTTACCCAACCCGGCAGGTATACTGTGGCCGTAGAGGCCGTAAATGAGTGCGGCAGCTCCGATGACATCTATGCAAGTATGGGTGGGCAGAGTGCGCCTGTGCAGGAAGTAATTATACTTCAACAACCAGCAGCGCCATCCATCAGGCCACCAGCAGCTGCCTGTGAGGGCGATATTATCACACTTACACCAACAAGCCCGGGGCCAACCTACGCTTGGTTTGATTCTGATGACCCGAATGCGGCACCAATAACAACTGGTCTTACCTTTACAACGCCAACGCTAACAGCTGATATTACCTATTATGTAGCAGCCCTAGACACGGCAAACTCTGTTATCTGTATCGGGCCTCGTACACCTGTAGCCATTAGGGTTGTGCCGGCTGTAGCGAACAATACCATAGAAGGCGATCCGGTACTGAGTACCTGTAGAGGAGAAACACCGCCTGTATTAACAGGCAGCACACCAACCGGAGGTGATACCAGCACACCCTATACTTACACCTGGCAGATTAGCACCGCCAACGCCACTACAGGATTTGCAGATGCACCGGGTATAAACAACACGCCAAACTATACGCCTACGCAACCTATTACCACCACCACCTGGTTTAGGAGGTTGGTATTCTCCGGGAGTTGTTCTCAGAGCATCAGCAATGTGGTAGAGGTAGTGGCTGTTGATCCTATCCCTGCCAGTGCAAATACTGTAAGTGCGCCGCAGGAGATATGCGCTGGCGAGACACCTGCTCCTTTGATAGGCTCAAGACCGACAGGTGGGGCGGGGGCACCTTATACTTTCTTGTGGGAAGTTAGTACCCAAAGTGCTACAACAGGCTTTGCGCCGGCTACAGGAGCTAACAACGGTGAAAATTATACGCCAGGTGCTTTAACCGAAGATACCTGGTTCCGACGCACTATCACCTCAGGAGGTTGTACTTCAGTATCTGAGGCCGTGAAAATAACAGTGTATCCGGAGTTGGATAACAATACTATATCAGCAAACCAGGAGGTGTGCCGTGGCACTGCGCCTGCTCCGCTAACAGGTACAGCCCCAACCGGTGGCTCAGGTACTTATACTTACCTATGGGAGAGCAGCACTACAAGTGCAACGGCAGGCTTTACACCGGCAGCAGGCAATAACACTAGTCAGAGTTACACGCCTGGTAACATTATCCGCACCACGTGGTTCCGAAGAGTGGTAAGTTCAGCGGCCTGCGGCAGCGACACAAGTCCAGCCATTCAGATAACAGTTAACCCAGGTGTTACAAATAACAGTATTTCTGCCAACCAAACAGTATGTGCCGGTACGCAGCCGCAGCAGCTAACAGGCAGCCAGCCTTCTGGCGGCTCTGGCGGTTATACTTACCTGTGGCAGAGCAGCACCATAAGTCCTGCAGAAGGCTTTGTAAACGCAGCCGGTGACAATGCCGGACAAAACTATACACCGGCTAGCCTGAATCAGAATACGTGGTTCAGAAGGCTTGCCTCATCAGCTGGATGTACAGATACGTCTGATGTGGTAGCTATCAATATTATACCTGTGCCCGCGGCACCTACACTTGAAGTAAGGGATGCAACTGCCTGCGTAGGTGGCTCTGCCACCCTAACAGTAGTAAATCCGAACGGGCAAACTTACGAGTGGTTTGATGTGGCAACAGGAGGTTCTCCGATCTTCATCGGCCCAACATTCCAGACACCAAACCTTACACAATCGGTAGTATACTTTGTGCAGGCAGTAAGTGCAAGTGGTTGCGCCAGCACTACCCGCACTACGGCTACAGTTACGGTAGTAACACCACAGGCCAATGCCGGCGAAGATGTTACTATTATTCAGGGTAGAACTACAGAGCTACGTGCATCTGGTGGCGCAACATACCTGTGGGAGCCAGCCGAGGGGTTGAGCAACCCGAATGTAAGCAATCCGGTAGCTAGCCCTGATGAAACGACAACTTATACTGTAACCGTTACGACTGCCGAAGGCTGCGTTGCTACTGATGAAGTAACCGTGGAAGTGATTCCGGCCATCTCTGTACCAAACGCCTTTACACCTAACCGCGACGGGGTGAATGAAGTATGGGAGATCGGCAATATCGAGAACTACCCGAATGCCAGGGTAGAGGTATTTAACCGCTGGGGTAATCTTATTTTTACCTCTAACGGCTATGGCACGCCTTGGGACGGCACCTATAATGGCGAAGATCTGCCTGTAGCTACCTACTATTACATGATTTACCTCGATAGGTCAGAGAAACCGATATCGGGGAACGTTACCATTATCCGTTAAGAGATGAACAGATACCTGCTTCCCATACTTTTTATACTTTTAGCTTGCACATTACAGGCTAAGGCACAGCAACGGCCGCAGTATAGCCAATACATGGTTAACAATTACCTGCTAAACCCCGCCATAACCGGAATAGAGGATTACGCTGACATACGGGTGAGCCACCGTAGGCAGTGGGTAGGGTTAGATGGTGCTCCTGTTACTTCTTATGTAACGGCACACACGCCGCTAAACAAAGGTGCAGCCAGTACCAAGTACCACAGAGCCTTGGCGCATCATGGTGTGGGGGTGGCCTTTCATACAGATAAAACCGGCCCATTGCGCAGAACAGGTATAACAGGCTCTTATGCCTATCACCTTCCACTTACTCGTAGTATTAATGTTTCGGCGGGTGCAGCCGTGGGTATAATTCGTAACAGTGTAAATACCAGTGATCTAGAGTTTACAAACCCAAACGACCCTTTAGTGGGCGGAGGCGACTTTAACAACAATGTGCTGGACCTTAACCTGGGCCTGTGGCTGTACTCTGAGTCTTTTTCTGTTGGTGTGGCAGGTGCCCAGTTGCTGGAGGATGTAGGCAGCTTTCAGGCGGAAGGTAGCCGAAACCCCACTTTAGATTTGCAACGGCACTACTTCATTACAGGTGCTTACCGCTTCTCTCCTACCGAAAGCCTGGATATAATTCCATCTGTTATGGTTAAAATGGCAGCCCCAAGCCCTGCGGCAATAGATGCAAACGTAAGGGTGATGTACAACAGGCAGTTCTGGGTAGGGGCTTCTTACCGTCATGAGGACGCCCTTGTAGGTATGGTAGGCGTTTACATAAGCCCTCTGTTAGATATCTCCTATTCTTACGACGCTACATTGTCAAACTTAAATCGTGTAAGTGCAGGTACTCATGAAGTGGTTGTTGGCTTTAAACTACTTAACAATCGCAAGATCATCTGCCCGCAGTGGATATGGTAATGTGTATATAGTATAATTTTTATTTGTATTTGTTCTTTCTCTGCCGCAAGTGTATCTTATTTATAGATACATAATATTCCTATCTTATTGTATGCATGCCGCACTTTACCGCATTATTTTCAAATCATTAATTTGCTGTAAACAATTTGGAACTCATTTATAGTGTGTTACCTTTGTGCGCCTTTCAGTTTTAAATATAAGTAAAATTCAATTTTTACCTAAGTTAAACCTGCTTATTTAAAGGAGGAGTGAAATTGTATTAGGTAAATATGCAGTTTTTGGTATACTTTAAAAGGTGATTCAATGAATAATTAAATTTTATTTTTTAGATATTATTTGGATTGTATCAAAAAAAACTAAAATTTAGAAGGAACATCGAGATACCAATAGGGGATTAGCGCTGAGAAAGCGCTTTAATAAAATTTTGACTTGAGGAATTGCACCATTTTTTATGTGGCGTAGTTTAGCTCAGAAATCAGGTGGCTAATTTAGTGCAAAGGGGGGTGCTACATTAGCTTTATTGAGTTTATTTAAATAAGATCTTTATAGCAAAACTTTTACAAAACAACTTAATGAGAAGCTTATTAGGAAAAGTTATATTACTTTTTGTAGTATACCTTTGCACTCCGTCTTTTCTTGCTTCTGCTCAGCAGATCCCTGCCCTTGGGTCGGCTTACAACTACAATGCCCTTGCTTATAAGAAGGTTGTAAGCACAGGCAGTACAATTGTAAATGCAAATCTTGGTGTAGCCAACGGTGATATAACGGGTTTTCCGCCAGGTATTTCTGCCCGTACTCCAGAAGTGAATAGTAACGCCGCAAAGCAGGCACTGCAAGATGCGAACTCAGCTTTTGCTTCTGCTTTTACGCTTTCCTCTACTACTCTAGAACCCAGCAGTAACTTGGGCAGCATGGTTTATGAGCCAGGCGTATACAAAGTTAACGGTAATGCCTCCTTTTCCGGAAATGTGGTACTCTCTGATGCAGGCCAGGCAAAGCCAGTCTATATTTTTCAGATCACAGGTAACCTCGATATCTCAAGTAACACCATCTTAGACTACACGAATAAAGCTGCTACCAGTAACATACTTTGGGTAGTAGATGGCGATATCACCGTTGGTAAGAATGCCCTTATAGAAGGTACATTTATCTCAAAAGGTAAAATAACCTTAAGTGAAGGTGTGCGCCTGCAGGGGAGAGTTATTTCCTTGCAGGACGAGCTGCATTTGAATCAGTCTATACTTAGTGCGCCTTCCGATCTTAAAATAGATATCTCCTTAAGTGCCAGTTCTACTGGAGCTGCGTCTTACCAGCAAAACGAAGAGGTGACTTTTTATTTTACGATAACAAACAATGGCCCCGCAGACGAAGCAGAGGCCTATGTAAGGACTATTGCCTTTGTGGGTGAGTTGCTGAGCTATAGCAGCAGCAGAGCCGGCACCATATTTAATGAAGAAACCGGCGAGTGGAAAATAGGCAAAATTGCTTATAACGAGTCGCTTACCCTAACGCTTAAAGTAAAACTCGACAGATCTGGATTTGGCTTTGTAAGAGCTGTAGTAGAAGGCGATAATATAGATGAAGATCTGATTAACAACTCTACAATCGTAAACTACTGCGTACTGCTACCAGAAACAAGTAATATTGCCGGCCCTAAAGAAGTATGCCGTAACTCCACTTATGTATATAGTATAGCACCAGTGGCAGGAGCAACCAAGTTTGTATGGAGTGTGCCCGCTGGATGGCAGTTTACACAGTTAGGCCCTACAAGTATAAGCGTAAGGCCAGGTTCGCAGCCAGGGCAGATAACTGTAAAGGCAAGCAATATATGCGGAGAGGGACCGGCACAGGTACTGGACGTAACTCCGCTGCCTGACCCGCCTCTTAAACCAGGGCCTATAACTGGTATTGATGATGTATGCGTGGGCACAGAAGGCTTAGTTTACAAAATAGATCCGGTGCAGAATGCTTTGAGCTATACTTGGTCATTGCCGGAAGGCTGGAGTATCACACAAGGTCAGGGCACTACAGAAATTATAGTAAAAGCAGGTGCGGTAAGCGGTGCAGTAACTGTAGTAGCATCAAACAGGTGTGGCGATAGCAGCCCGCAATCCTTCAATGTAAATGTAGCTACCGATGTGCCTCAAATTAATGTGGCCATACGCGGTGTAAACGATAGCTGCGTGGGCAGCAACGTGACATTCGAGATAGATGCTACTGCAGGAGCAACTGGCTATGTATGGTCGGTGCCTGCCGACTGGACAATCAAATCAGGACAAAACACCAACAGCATTATAGTAACTGTAGGAAGTATTGCAGGAAGCGTGTCTGTAATGGCTTCCAATGCCTGTGGCTTGGGCGAAGCGCGTACTATGCTGGTAACGCCGACACTCTCTCCCACAGAAGCGCCAGGGCCTATAACCGGAGAATTAAACTCCTGCGCCAACGAAAAAGGCCTTGTATACTCTATTGATCCGGTTTTAGGTGCATCTAGTTACACTTGGACACTACCTCAGGGATGGGAGATTACTTCGGGGCAAGGCACTACAAGTATAACAGTAAATGCCAGCACAAGTGGCGGAGAAATTAAGGTTGTTGCAATGAACCAATGCGGTGCAAGTGCTGCAAGCTTTAAAACAGTAGCGCCAACAGAGGGAGAGCCAGCTATGCCAGGTCCGATAACAGGAAAGCAGTATGGCTGTGCCAATAGCACAGGTACATATTCTGTTGCAGATCTGCATGGAGCCACTTCTTACACCTGGACGGTTCCAGCGGGGTGGGCAATTATAAGTGGACAGGGCACTACCTCTATTACAGTTACAGTAGGTACAGAAAAAGGTAAGGTAACAGTAACTGGTAGCAATGTGTGTGGAGTAGGACTTGCAAGGGAGCTTGATGTAACGCCACAAACAGATGTGCCAGGACCAATAACGACAATTGACGGCCCTAGCGTAGTTTGCCAGGATGAGCCAGGTTTTGAATTTAGTGTAGCACCCATTGCTGGTGTTACGAACTACACGTGGTCTGTACCAAGCGGCTGGGTAATTAACTCCGGTCAGGGCTCGAACAAGATCAGCATTACGCCAAGTGCAACAGAAGGGAAAGTAACAATTGTAGCTGTAAACGACTGCGGTGCCAGCGCCGAGGCAAGTATGGATGTAAAGGTGGTGCCTTCGCCGCCAGACAGGCCAGCAGAAATCTTTGGATTCGTTTCGGTATGTAGCAACCAGAAGAACATAGTATACTCTATAGAACCAGTACCAACAGCTTCATCATACATTTGGAAAGTAAACAATGGATGGACGATTGTATCTGGCCAGGGTAGCACAAGTATAGTAGTAAATGCCAACTCTGTAGCTGCTACCATTTCGGTGCAGGCTGTTAATGTGTGCGGCGTTACCAGCGAAACCCAACTGGCAACTGTTATGACGACGGCTCCACCTGCAAAGCCAGGCCCGATAAGCGGCACTACTATACCATGTGTGGGTAAAGAATATACTTTCACCATTGGTCAAGTTGCAACAGCGCTCAGCTACACATGGTCTGTGCCAAGCGGCTGGCAAATCGTATCGCAGGATGGTACGTCTATCAAAGTAATTGCAGGTACAACTGCAGGTAATATAACAGTAGCAGCTATAAATAACTGCGGCACCGGCGAAGCACAAACATTACCTGTTAAGCCTACCTCAGAAGGTCCGAGCGGCCTTACCATTATTCAGGGTGGTACAGATGTTTGCTTAGGCATTACGGCAACTTTTAAGGTTGATCCAGGTGTAAACGCTAACTCATATAATTGGGCTGTGCCAGCTGGCTGGCAGATTCTGTCTGGGCAAGGCACTACGGAAATCACGGTAAAAGCAAGTTCAACCGCCGGTACTGTAAGCCTTACAGCTAACAACGACTGCGGCAGCACAACAGTAAGCAAACTGGTAAGCATTTCTATTGCAAAGCCACAGGCTCCTGGCATAATTTCTAGTACAGGTGCTGTTTGTGCAGGCGCAACTGCAAGCTTTACCATAGCACCGGTAGCCGGGGCAACTTTTTATACTTGGGAAGTTCCGGAAGGATGGTCTGTAGTAGCAGGGCAAGGCACAAACACAATACAGATACAGACAAATAATAACCCTGGCACAGTAAAAGTATACGCTGTGAATGCTTGTGGTAATAGCAGCAGCGCAAGCACTATAAACGTAACGCCACTGCAAACCAACTTAGCTAAGCCATTAAGTATAAAAGGCCCTGCTGCAAGTTTCTGCCAGAACCAAACCAACATAAAGTATAGTATAGATCCTATTGCCGGTGCCAGCACTTATACCTGGACGGTGCCAGCAGGATGGACAATAACAGCAGGACAAGGAACTATAGAGATAACTGTAACGGCAGGTGCAGCAAGCGGTGAAGTAACAGTAACAGCCGGTAACCCATGCGGTACAGGGTCAGCACAAAGCTTAACAGTTAAGCCTGACACAGTGCCAGAACAACCTGCAGCCATTACTGGTACAGCGGCTCCTTGCAACGGCTCTGTTTTAGAATACAGTGTAACAGGAGTAGCAGCCTTAGGCTATACTTGGTCGTTGCCAACAGGCTGGGCCATTGTAAGTGGGCAAGGTACAAGTACCATAAAAGTAAGACCAACCAACAACGCAGGCACAGTGGCAGTGGTGGCAACAAATGGCTGCGGCGCCGGCGCCGCAGCGCAGCTACAGGTAAAGCCAGTTAGCGCTGTTCCGCTTGCTCCAGGTATTATAAACGGCACCACCACTGTGTGTGCAGGCCGCACAACAACATATACAGTTAATGGCGTGGCAGATGCATCATCTTATGAGTGGAGCTTACCAGAAGGCTGGACGATCGTTTCAGGTCAGGGTACTACGCAGGTAACTGTAAAAGCAGGCACAAAACCGGGCGCCATTACAGTAGTTGCTAAGAATAGCTGCGGTGCATCCACGCAAAGCGCCCCACTTAATGTAGGTATAGAAGTGCTTGAGGCGCCGACAGCGATCCTGGATTTAAGTGCACCATGTGTAGGTCTGGTATACGAGGTAGCAACAGTAGCAGGTGCCAAAACTTATACCTGGACGGTGCCGACAAGTTGGAGAATCATAAGCGGACAAGGCACTAATAAAATTGCTGTGGTAGCCGGAGAAGGTACTGGCAATATCTCTGTAACAGTTGATAACGGTACCTGCACCAGCGAACCAATAAGCATTGAGGCAGATAAAGAGCGCGCTAGCAGCGAGCTTGCTTTCCCGAATGTCTTCTCTCCGAACAACGACGGCAACAACGATACCTGGGCGGTTAAAAACCTGGAGAAATATCCAGACAATGAACTTACGATTATTAACCGCTGGGGCAACGAAGTATACAAAGCCAAATCATATAAAAACAACTGGAACGGCGATGGCCTAAATGAAGGCACCTACTATTACATTGTGCGTGCTAAGCTTTGTGACGGAACAGAACAACTATTTAAGGGTTATGTGATGATTGTTAGGTAATGCTTATGAAAACAACTCTACTAAACAAACTTTTGCTGCTGCTCTTACTCGTGAGCGCACATGTAGCTACTGCACAGCAGGCTCCGCAGTATACACAGTATATTTTCAACGAGTTGGTAATTAATCCTGCTTACGCGGGCAGTAAAGGTATTCTGAACATTAACGCTACACATCGTAGCCAATGGACAGGACTGGAAGGCGCCCCGACTACACAAACGTTAAGTATGGATGGCCCAACCAAGAAAGAGAATATTGGCTGGGCAGGCTACCTGGTAAACGACAGGTTGGGTGCACAAAGTACGATCGGTGCATATGGTAACGTGTCGGTTAGAGTTAACCTTAGCCGTTACACTAAATTAGCCTTTGGTTTATCAGCTGGTGCTGCGCAGTATACACTTGATGGAACAAAGCTAACCCCTGGAAGCCAAGTGCCGGATGTGGCCATACCACAAGGGCGTGAGTCTGTTATTTTGCCGGATGCCAAAGTGGGTTTGTTCCTGAACACGGAGCGTTACTACGCCGGGTTAACTGCTGCCAACCTGGTTCCTTTTAAAAGCGATGATCTGCTGATTACAACACCACGCAGGCATTATTTCTTATCAACAGGCTACATGTTCGACCTGAGCAGTAATATGCGCATCAAGCCTAGCATACTTATTAAAGAAGACTTCCAAAGCCCTACAAATATTGACCTGAACACATTCCTGCTTTTTGGCGATCGCTTTTGGGTAGGAGGCTCTTACCGAACTTCAATGCCTTTGCTTACAAGTGTTGAGACAAAAGACCTCTCGACGCGTAACGCGGCGGCAGCTCTGGTGCAACTGTATGTTACACCGAGGATGCGTATCGGCTACTCATACGATATGAGCCTTAATGCACTTAATAATTACTCCAGCCATGAGGTATCACTTGGTTACTCCTTCTTCCAGAAGCATGGAGGCCGCATTCTGACACCTCGCAACTTGTAATACCAACTCAATCATGAAATTATATTTACGTCTTGCTCTGTTCTTGTTGCTATTGGTGTGTGTGAAGCCAGCAACAGTGCTGGCACAGGATATGAAGCAGGCAGACAAGCACTTCAATAATTTTGAATTTAGTTTGGCCCTGGAGGCTTACAAAAAGATCCTTGATACCGGCGAGCCAAGTATAGCAGTAGTACAGCGTATTGCCGACAGTTACCGTATCCTCAACAACAGTAAAGAAGCAGAGTTCTGGTACGCACAGGTGGTTAACTTCCCGGATGCAAGCCCTACCACTATTTACTTGTATGCAGAGTCGGCTAAGCGTAATGGTAACTATGCAAAGGCTAAATACCTTTTTAACCAGTATGGCCAGAAAGTACCGACACAGGCAGCTGTAGCGCAGAAAATGGCTGCCTCCTGCGATACAGCCATAAAATGGATGGCTAATCCCAAGCCATATGATGTTATAAAAAACAGCTCTATAAATTCTGAAGGCGCAGATTTCGGTCCTGTAAGAACAAAAGACGGGATATTTTTCGCATCAGACAGGTTGGAGGCAGGCAAGCAAGCTATTCGTTACAACTGGTACGGCAACGGATACCTGCAAGTATACTTTGCTAAGCGAGCAACCGACAGCACCTGGGCTACACCGGTTCCGTTGCCGTCAGGTATAAACACAACCTATCACAACGCTCCCGGAGCTTACTTAGAAAAAACGCAGACGTTATACTTTACACGCACACAGGTAGTAAAGCGAAACGCCTCCAAATCGAACCCAGATCCTACCAGCTGGTTTTCAGGTAGTGAGAACAGCACCCATACCAACCGCCACGGCATTTACATAGCAGAGCGCAAAGGCGAGAAATGGGAGAACGCAAAGGCATTTAAGTACAACAACACAGATGAATATTCTATTGGCCACCCTACTGTAACACCTGATGGTAAGATATTATACTTTGTATCAGATATGCCAGGTGGTTATGGAGAGACGGATGTTTACTATAGCGAGCTACAGGATAATGGCACATGGGGAAAACCAGTGAACGCAGGAAATACTATTAACACACCCGGCCGCGAAAGCTTTACAAGTATTGGAGAAGACGGTAATTTATACTTCTCTTCTGACGGACACATAGGTATGGGCGGACTTGATATTTTTAAAGCCATTGGTACACATAAGAACTGGAGCCATGTAGAGAACCTGAAGTACCCGCTCAACACATCGCACGATGATTTTGGCGTGCAGATAGACGCTAATGGCAAAGCAGGGCTTCTATCTTCAGGCCGTATGGCCAGCAACGGTTTCGACGATATTTTTGCCTTTAAAGAAGTAAAGGTGCCTTGTACTCTGATTGGCCGCACTATAGAGCGCATTGCCGTGGCCGGTACTACCAGAAAAAAAGAAATACCTGTAGAGAATGTATTGCTGCAGCTTTTTGAAGAAGGAAACGAAAAGCCACTGGAAATATACTCTGATAAGAATGGCAACTTCACGTTTCCGGTTAAAGCCAGCACTAACTATACAATTCGGGGTACAAAGCCAAAGTACCTGACGCAAACGCTGACAATGATGCCGGACTGCCGCTTTAACACAGACTCTGTAAAGGTAGAGATGGTATTTAACCGTGACACACCAAACAAACCGATCGTGCTGGAAAACATCTACTACGATCTGGATAAGTATAACATTAAACCTGAGGCTGCCCGAGAGTTGGACAAGCTGGTGCAAACGCTGATAGATAACCCACATATTCAAATCGAGCTGAGCTCCCACACCGATAGCCGCCAGACGTATGGTTATAACCAAATGCTGTCTCAGCTAAGGGCGCAGAGTGCTGTGGATTATATCGTATCGAAAGGCATACCGCGTGAGCGTTTGGTGGCTAAAGGATATGGCGAAACCCAGCTGGTAAACAAATGTGCAGATGGCGTGCGTTGCCCAGAGTCGATGCATGCAGAGAACCGACGTACAGAATTTAAGATTATAGGTAAAACAGCTTTGGTAAAATAGCTGTAGATAAGTTAAAGTATAAAAAGCCGGGGGCTGCAGCAATAAACTGCAGCCCCCGGCTTTTTATACTTATAGGTGTAAAACCCTACTGAGCTGACCAACCTCCGTCGATGGGCAACATAGTACCAGTTAACTGCGCTGAGGCCGGAGAAGCCAGCATCAGCGCCATCTGTGCGATAGCACAAACATCTACAAACTGCTTTACAGCTTGCTTCTTCAGCATTACTTTCTCAATCACGTCTGTTTCGGACATCTGATGTGCTTTTGCCTGATCTGCTATTTGTGCCTCTACTAATGGCGTTCTTACATAACCAGGGCAAATGGCGTTACAGGTAATATTAAAAGGAGCACCCTCCAACGCGAGTACTTTAGTAAGGCCGGCTATACCGTGTTTGGCTGCAACATAAGCAGCTTTAAACTCCGAGGCACGCAAAGCATGGGCAGAGGCAATGTTAATAATGCGGCCATACTTTCGTTCTTTCATACCTTTCCAGACGGCCTTGGAAGTATGAAATGACGATGAAAGATTTACAGAAAGTATAGCATCCCACTTCTCTTCCGGAAACTCATCTACGGGTGCCACATACTGTATGCCTGCATTGTTCACCAGCACATCTACCTGCCCTAACTCTTTCTCGGCTTGCTGTACCATGTGCCGTATCTGATCCGGGTGCATTAAGTTAGCAGCCGAAAAAATTACTTTTACCCCATACTCGGAGCTTAGTTTACTGGCAATGTCTGCACCGTTTTGCTCCAGGCCGTTTACCAGCAGGTTGTAGCCATTAGCGGCAAAATGCTTTGCTATGCCAAGTCCTATGCCGCTGGTGCCTCCTGTAATAAGTGCGTTCTTCATGATTTATACTTTTTGATATTGCTGTAAAAAGCCAAAGCGCCCTTTAGGAGCGCTTTGGAAATCAAATCTAGTCTAACCTAATTAACCTTATTTTTTCCGCCGAAGTCGAAACGCAGCTCTACATTGTACAGGCGGCCAATCTCTGGCGAACCTACGTACTCACGCTGCGGCGTATCGAACAAGTTGGTTACGCTGCCACCTAATGTAAGCCAGTTGGTAAATTTATAGCCTGCACTAAGATCAACAGAAGTAAAGCCGCCTAACGGACCATAGTTATAGTTGAAAGGTGCTACACGCTTGCCTTCATTTTCTTTGGCTGCAATCTGTGACCCTGAATAGAAATCATACTCTGGCAGGATGCGCACATTTACTGAACCAAAGAACTTCTTGTCGAACAGGTTGCGGGCGGTAAAGTTGAAGTTGTAGCGGTGGTTGGCAGCGTTCAGGCTGCTTTCTGCTACAGATACCACTTTGTCGCCGTTTGCGTCGTTGTCTAAATTGTCGGTGTCGGTAATATCTGAATTAAAGTAAGAATACTTGGCGCCGATGCTAAAGAAGTCGTTGATGTAATAGTTCAGGCCAAAATCAGTACCCCATGAGTTTACGTTGCCGTAGTTCAGGTAAGTCAGGTAGTAGTTTAAAAGATTAGAAGATCTTTCTGACACATCCTGATCACCTTTTTTAATTACCTTCTCTTTACCAGCTAAAGGAGTAACAGCAGTAAGCGGAGAAATAAAGTCTTCTGACTTCGAGTACCAGCTGCTGAGGTCAATAAACAGCTTCTCTGTTGGCGTGCCTTTATAACCTACTTCAAATGTCTGCACTTTTTCTGGCTCAAGCTTATCAATAGTTCTGATAGCACCAGTCTCGGTGTTTTGGATAGTTAAACCGGCTCCGTTACCAAGTATGGCCAATGCACCGTTGTTTAGGTAAAACTCTTGGAACTGAATTGAAGGCGCAGAGTAAGCACGGCCGTAAGTTGCCCTAAAAGAGCCGTTAAGCGCTGCGTATGTTAAGGCAGCTTTCGGGCTGAATTGGGTGCCATAGTTATCGTGGTAATCTACACGAGCCGCTACCACTGCACGAAGCTTACTGTTGAGGTTGCGCTCTACCTGAGCGACTGCACCATACTGGTTCAGAATAATATTACCATCCGCATCATCTAAGTATGTTTGGCGGCTATAGGCTACATCGCGCTGGTAGTTTATGCCGGTAATTATATCAAAGCCTGCAAAGTTGTTGTTATACTGAACTTCACCGTTAACGCGGTGGCTCTTGTCTATAAATCCAGGGAAAGCAATAGCAGGAGAGTTAGCTCCTATTTCGCCTGCCTTGGCACCTGACTTGGAGTATCTGGCGGCAACGTCTTCTGAGTAGCCGCGGGCGCGTAAGTTATAGTAGTTTACTGTGCGTGCGTTGATTTGGTAAGTATCTCCGGCATCGTTCCAGGTGCTGTACAACTGCGCAAACACACGAGGCGACACAACACGGCCCTGCAGGTATTGGAAGGTCCAGCCGTTAATCTGGTTGCGGCCGTTGTTTGTTACACCAATGTTATCGCCCTGGCCAATGCCGTAGTCAAGTATAACGTCTGTCTTGTCGGTTGGGCTATAGTATAATGCGGCACTACCACGCTTCGATTTAAAACCAAAATCCACGTCATACTCTGGCAATCTACCAAGGGCAGGGGCGCTGTACACTGTATCAATAAACTCAAAGTCTTCGCCTTCTGTATACTCACCGGTTACTTTATAGGCAAACTTATCAGAGATGATACCAGCATGGCGTACGCGTCCGCTTAACACGCTTTGGTTACCGGCACCTATTGCTACTGTTGTGCCAGGGTGGCGGCGTGGGTCTTTGGTGATGGTGTTAATAATACCGTTATGAGCATTAGGGCCATACAAAGCCGAAGAAGGACCTAAAATTACTTCTACACGCTCAATGTCTTCCTTGATAACTGTGTTGTAAAAACCTGCTGGCAAACCTGTACCGCCTGGCAGCATCGAGTTACGGCCATCTGTCATCTGGAACATCTTCACGTTGAAGGCGCTGTTAAAGCCACGTGCATTTATACCTACACCTATCACACCAGAACGAACCACCTCTACGCCCTGCACTTTGTTAAGCAACTCACCTACGTTAAACGACGGCAAGGCATCCAGATCACGTGAAGAGATAACGCTGATAGCGGCCGGTGCCTCTGTTAACTTCTCCGGACGTCGTGTAGCTGATACTACCACCTCTTCGCCGATCACGTTAGACGACCTCATCGAGATGGTGCCTATATCTGCTGTACCTCCTGCAGTTACAGAAACAGCAATTTTAGGGTAAGAATAACCAACATAGGTTATGCGCAGGCTATGGTTGCCCGCAGGCACATTGGTGATCATAAATTCACCGTTTGTGTTAGTGGTTGCGCCCCTGGAGGTGCCATCTACCAACACAGTAGCGCCTATCAGGGCCTCTTCTGTGTCAGCACCGACCACTCTTCCTTTAATGGCTCCACCTTGGGCAAACGCTGCCTGCACTATGCACAGCAGCGAAAGCAGGATAAGGTAAATCTTTTTCATGTGAGGTAAGGTTAGTTAGGTTATTGATTTAAGGGATAATTTTATTTCGTACTGTTCTTCATAAACTGTTGCACAGCTTTGTTAAAAGCGGCCGGTTGCTCATACTGCAGGAAGTGCCCTGCCTCAGGGATCATAACAAGCTGGCTGTTTGGGATGCGCTCTTTGCCCATCTCGGCCACAGCTTTTGGGGTAAGGTTTGGGTTAAAATATTTGTTAGGGATTAAAGCATCGTTCTCACCAAACACAATCAGCGTCGGCATTTTTAACAGCGGTAGCTTTTCGTGTACCGGCTCATCTACCATAGCAGCCACACTGCTTGCCACTGCTTTGCTATAATCATCAAACTGCTCCGACTTCATGATCAGCAGGCGCTCATCTACCATGTGCTGCGCCTCTGCCGGCATCTTGTAGAAGTTAATTTTATAATTGGCAGCTGTTTGCTCTGGAGTGGTTTTCTGCACGCTCTCCGGCGTTACCGCCATTTTAAACATTTGCTTCTGTTGGTCTGTAAATGTCTCCAGGCCGGCAGGGGCTACAAGTATAAGTTTGCTAACCCGTTCCGGTGCCTGCAAAGCTGCAGTTATGGCAATCTGTCCGCCCATCGAGTGGCCTGCCAGTGTAGCTTTTTTTAGCTTCAGCTTATCCATGAGTTCCAGTACCGTTTTGGCATAGGCATCCATACTTACCTGCACGTTTTCTTTCGACGACTTCCCATAACCGGGAAGGTCTAAGGCAATAGTTCTGTAGTTGTTACTCAGCTCTGCTATGTTCTTTTCCCAGGCTGGTAAATAGCTGCCCAGGCCATGTATAAAGATGATGGTCTCTGACCCTTTGCCCTCGTCAACATAAGCCATAGACTGCCCGTTGGAAAGTGTTACTTTCTTTGTCGGGAATTTATACTTCAGGCTCTCGAACACAGGATCTGCGGCAGGAGTAGCTGTGGCTGCACCAGCAGATTGAGTGGCCGGCGACTGGCACTGGCCGTTAAGCCCGACCAGGCACAAAAACGAAAGCAGGAGCGGAATTCTATACTTAGTTCTCATAAGCAACAGGTTGTTTTTTAGCATTGGAAGACACAGATTCGTTTGCACGCGCAGGCTTTCGGAAGGAGAAGTACAAGGAGAAACCTACTATAACCGAGGCAAGTATGGCCAGTGCGGCTGCTATACCCGGGTTTCGTACCGGAGCATCCATATAAGAAGTAAGGCCGCCATAGTATATAGCAAAATGCACGGCTACCGAAGTAAGCGAAGCCGCAACAGGCGCAATAAGCGGTACCCGTTTCAGGAACATGCCAAACAACACCGGCACAAAGGCCGCCGAGAAGTAAGCATATACTCCGTTCTGTGCAAAGATACCTACGCTCAGGTTTGGATTAATTAACTGGTCAAAAGTTAGCAGGATAGTTACAACAGCCAGTGCTACAATCACCAGCCTGTTTACCAATACGCTGCGTGTCTCTACTCTTGGCCCAAATATAGGAGTAAGTATATCCGAAGTGATGGTAATGGAAAGCGATTGGATGAGGCCTTCTAAAGTAGACAATCCGGCAGAGATCAGCCCCATTACCACCAGCAGCCCCACATACACCGGAAACTCGCTTACCACGTAAGCCGACATGATGCCATCAACAGGAATAGCGGTGCCATTTATACTTAAATCCGGGAAGGAGATGCGGGCATAAAGTCCGGCTATTACTACAAGGAAAAAAAGCGCCTCGGTTACCACCCCTACCAGCAAGTATAAATTAACGTCCTTTTCGTTTTTGAGCAGCAGCGATTTGGTAATAATGTGCGGCTGGCAAACAATAGCAACACCTATAATTAGTTGGCAAAAGATGATCTCAAAATTATCGCGGAACAGGAAACTCTGCGGGTTAGTAGGCTCCACCAGCAGTGGGTCTATGGCAGCCAGCTTATCTAAAAAGCCATGCACGCCGTTGCTGAAATGCTCGTAGCCTGAGCCTAAAAGTATAAAAGCTACAATCACCATTAAGATGGCCTGGATCATGTTGGTGTATACCATGGAGTTGGCACCGCCAAACATCATATAGCCAAACACAAACACAACAATGCCCACGCATACATGCAGCTCGTTTAAGTTTAGCACGCTTGCCAGCACTTTGGTAAGGCCCACGCAAATCAAAACAATAAACGTAATCAGCAGCAGCGACAGGAAAGCGAAGAACATGGTGTAGCCTTTACTCTTGTACACGGCCCCCATCCATTGGGCCATTGTTTGCGCCTTTACAGCCGTGCCCATACTTCTGAAACCTTTGGTGAGCACTACTAAGGATAAAAGAGCAGCAGCCGGTAAGGCTATCGCCATCGATATAAAACCGCTTACGCCGTACAGCGCTACAAAGCCGGGGTTAATGATAAAGGTCGCGGCGCTCGTCATGGAGGCGGCCAGCGCAAGACCAACTGCCACAGGCGAGAAAGCCACACTACCCAAGGCATAATCGGAAATAGAACGAATACGCAGGGCACCCCGCACTACAAAGAAAAGTATAAGCGCAGCGTAAGCGATAACCAGTATCCAACCAGCCGTTACAAGTTCAGATGGGGCCAAGCTGTTCATAGGGAGTGGTGTTATGAGTAATAATTTGTTCTATTAATTTAGGAAATATTACACATAGCTCCGCTGCTATACTTGCCAACTCTGCTTTTTTTAAGGTGAAATAGGAGGATGATGAGGTGATACCTTTTATAGGTGGGTGAGCAGGCACTCATTTTTATTTATGAAGCGGTTATCTGCTAATGTAATCATACCCCCTGCTCCCTTTGACGGCAGAGCCGTCTCATTCTGATAAAAGTCTTGAGAAAGCTCCTTTACAGGATGACAGAAAAGAACTAAATGAAAAGTCCCCTTTGAAGGGAGCAGGGCGATGTCGATCATTCTCGAATAACCAATCTAAAATAACTCAGCTATAGTATCTGCAAACGCTTCAGCAGCGAATCTTTATGGGTGTTGCCGATAGGTATACTTTTGCCACTAATCAGGATATTGTTATCCTCTATGGCCTCTATGGCCGTAAGGCGCACGATATAGGAACGATGTACCCGCATAAAATCTTTGTTAGGCAGGTGCTGCTCCAGGTTTTTGAGGCTTTGGCTAACCAGGTACAGGTGCTGTTGTGTTTTAATGTTGCAGTAGATATCCTGCGCTTCAGCCCATACTATATCACCCAAAGCCACTTTTTCTAAACGGTTGCGCACTTTCAGGAACAGTGTATCGTGAAGCAGGTAGTTAGCTGGTGCTTCGTTGGCAGGTGGTTCCGGGGCAGGTTCTGTAGATGCAGCTGTTGCTAGTTGCTGTCGTAGGCTTGCATTGTGTATGGCCACTTCTATGCTGCTCTGCAGTGTGCGCACATCAAAGGGCTTTACCAGGTAAGCGTGCGGGTTTGTTTGCTTGGCACGGTCAATCGTTTCTTTATCCGACAGAGCCGTCATGAAAATGAAAGGTATTTTACTCGACTTTGAAAGCATCGCTGCCGTGTCTATTCCATCAAGCTTGCCCTCTAGCGTAATATCCAGTATGGTTAGGTCGGGGTTATACTTGTGCACCTCCAGCAGCAGTTCTTCTCCGGAACTTACGATGGCACATACCTCGTACCCCATCTCCTCCAGCGAGAATGAAAGGTTTTGCGCAATCACCACATCGTCTTCGGCAATCAAAAGTTTTACTTTGGCCATACTTGTAAGTTTAATCCATTCAAGATAGAAAATTTACCACTAACTAAGAAACGGCTGCAGCTGGTGTTCATAACAAGTATAGCTATTAATAGATTTTTTGTAAATTGATGTATGCTTTTGCCCCACCTGTTATACTTCAACCGCTTGCGAAACTGGTTTTTAAGCCTGCTGATGCTGCTGTACCTGCCAGTATCGGCAGCAGAGCGGCTCCCAAGTACGGTAGAACTGCAGGCCAGGCAACAAATACTGGCACACCAGCTGCAAGTATACCATGACACTGGCGCGAAACTTTCAGTAAAACAGGTGCGGCAACTACCCTTCGAAAAACTGGATACTATTGCTACACTGCAGGCGGGCAAAACGGTGCATTGGGTGCGGGTGGCACTGCACAACAGCAGCAACAATGAGCAGGAGCGTTACCTCTACGCCGGCGACTGGAGTAAACTACAGCTTTATACCTTACAACCAGACGGAGTTTTTAAAGTACAGCAAACTGGGCAGTTGTTGCCTGTGCAGGAACGCGACGTGCCACAAAATAAACCTTACCTGCGGGTAAGGCTAATGCCACACAGCCACACGCTGCTATACCTGCGCCTGCAAGGCGACCTGAACCTGTACAAGCCACAGCGCCTGAGCCTGCAACTCTACATGCCTGAGCAGGTGGTAAAAAAGAACAATAACCGCTTGCTGGTGCAGGGCCTGTTTATGGGCATTATCTTGGTGATGACGCTCTACAACCTGGTGCTGTTTATCTCGGTGCGTGACCGCAGCTATTTATACTACGTGCTGGCACTGCTGGGTACAGGTTTATACTTTATGTTTTACCATGGCTTTGCACTGGAATTGCTGTGGCCCAACGCACCTTACTGGAATGCCCATAGCTTTGCCTTTATTGTTACTTTTAATGGCCTGTTCCGGCTGCTGTTTACGCGTAGCTACCTGGGCACAAAGCAAAACCTGCCCCTTTGGGACAAGCTGCTGCGGTTGTTGGCCATGCTGTATGCGTTACCAGTGGCAATGGGGCTGCTGTCGTACTTTACACCGCTGGATCTGCTGCAACCATGCGTAGACCTGATCGGGATTATAGGAGGTGTTGTGCTGATCGTGATGCTCTTTGTTGGGGTGGCATCGTTGCGACAAGGGTATCGTCCGGCTTTATACTTTTTAATTGCCAACGTGTTTTTTGTGGTGGGGGCGCTGCTGTTTATACTTAAAGAAACGCACCTGCTGCCCAATACTACACTTACAGTATACTCGGCGCAGGTAGGCATGGTGGCACAGGTAGTGCTGTTCTCGCTTGGCCTGGCTTACAGGCTAAACACCGTTACAAACGAACTTGCTGCAGAGGTGTTGGAGAAAAAACGGCTGGAGCTGGAGAAGGAAACAGAACGCAAGCGAATGGCAGAACAGCAGAAGCAGGAGCTGGAAGTAACCGTGGAAAATCGCACAGCTGCCCTTCGCCTTAAAACACAAGAGCTGAACCAGACAGTGCGCCAACTGCGGGCATCCGAGCACAAGCTGCGCCGCCTCAACCAATTAAAAGACCGCTTCTTTTCCATTATCTCCCACGACCTGCGCACACCACTGGCTACCCTGGACTCTTTCCTGAACATTCTGCTTAATTTCTCTGACAGGATGAAGCCGGAGCAAATGCAAAAACTGGCTAACCACACGCAACTATCAGTGCGCAACCTGCAGGCGCTGCTAGAGAACCTGCTGCAATGGGCTGCCTCCCAAACTGACTCTGAACACTCTATGCGCTTTGAGCCGGAACAGCTAAACTTACAGGAGTTGGTGCAGCGCAACGTAACCTTGCTGCAGGATACTGCCGATACAAAGCAACTACAGTGGCAGGTGGCGGTGCCAACAGAGGTAACGGTTTTCGCCGATGCCAATATGCTCGACTTTATTGTACGGAACCTGCTGCACAACGCGATTAAGTTCTCTAATGCAGGCGGGGAGATAAAAGTAACAGCAAAAGCCCGAGGCAGGTATGCAGAAATTTATGTAGAGGACAGTGGAGTAGGTATGAACGCAGAGGTAATTAAGTCGCTTTTACATGCCCAGCAACCGGCTATTACCACCAAAGGGACAGCAAACGAGAAGGGCACTGGCCTAGGCTTAATGCTTTGCCGTATGTTTGTAGAGCGTTGCGGCGGAAGCATTAAAGTAAAAAGCGAGGAAGGAAAAGGCTCCTGCTTTTGGTTTACTGTGCCATTAGCGCTTACCAAAGCCAGCCGCAACCAGGAGCGGGAACTGGAAGAGGAGATCTGCTAAACAAGCCAGCAAGCTTTAATCCCGTACTTTGTAATTTCTCTTTTTAGGATAATCCGTTAGATTTGCTCATCACTTCACCAACACATAACCTCATGAAACACACCTTACCAGACGGACTGCAATTGTACTACGAACTGCACGGCAACAGCGAGGCCTCACAAGCCATTGTTTTTCTGAACGGACTTTCTCAGTCTACTGCAGCCTGGGCGGGTCTGGTGCATGCACTTGGTAAAGAGTATAGATTAGTATTGATAGACCTGCTGTTTCAGGGGCAAAGCGATGCAGCGCCGGATCACCGTAGTTTCGAAGGCCACGCAGCCGATGTAGCAGATTTATTAAAGACCCTTGATCTGCCGGAGACAATGCTGGTGGGAATATCCTATGGCGGAGCTGTGGCGCAGCGTTTCCTAGTTAACTACCCTGAGTTGGCGCAGGCAGGGGCACTGCTGTCTACCTTTCCGTATAAAGATGCTTATTTTGATGCGATTGGCTATAGCTGGGAAGCTGCCTTAAAAGCCGGAGGTTATCCGCTGATGCTGGATGTGATGCTGCCAACAGTGCTGGGGCGAAGCTATTTCCTGAACCCGATTATCACGATTGAAAACCTTAAAAACGCCAAGGCCAACCAAAGCCCAACCCCAGAAAACATTCTGAAACTAACACAGGCCACAAAAGAAAGCGATAACTACCTAAATGAACTAAAGAAAGTAGAGGTGCCGGTGCTAGTGGTTCAAGGGGAAGAAGACCCGCTGTGTACTGTAGAAATGGGAAAAGCGATGTACCAGGCACTACCAAACGCGGAGCTGGAAATCGTGCCAAACGTAGGCCATACACTCAACCTGGAATGTATCCCGGACCTGATTCAATTGCTGGACACCTTTGCTGCTAAAGTTAGGCAGGCCAAGACAGTATAAGTTTAGAGTGCTGTGTATCGGGTTAGACTTGCCAAACCTCACAGCGTCTTCCTGACCTGTGAGTGTTTTAGCTAAAGCTTCTCCTCCAGCCACAAAAATCCGCTGCTTAATACAAAGAGCACGAAGAACCAGATCAGCGAAACCGGTTCTTCTCTGTAAGCAACTGTAACTTCATCGGCAGTTGTGTTTTGCTGTGCTGCAAAAGCCTCGGTGGCAGCCTTACGTTCGGCTATACTTTGGAACTCCCAATCCGATTGCTCCTGCACGTAAAAAAAGTATGGCTCCGAGTTAGCGGTTTCTACTTTATGCCAGCCGCTGTTGCGTGGCCAGAAGGTGCCGTTATAGGTTGAGGGTTGATGGATATTTTGCTCCAACGGCAGGCTGATACTTACAGAGTCTGTTAAGCTGGTTACAGTTGATGTTGGGGCTGCGACACCTGCCAACAAAGTATGATCAGTGTAAGAAAGTATAACTGGTTTATCCGGATGCGGCACCTGCGGTTTCTCAAGTTGCCAGAACTTCTCTTTCACTTGCTCTCTAGCGATAGCCGATAATATGGTAGCCCAATAGCTGGCATACACATCATCTTTGCCCTCCAGTTGCCACGGAAATGTTTGCGGGATGTAACTCATGGCCACTTTACCCCAGCCAGCTTTTTTTGCTCCGGCCAACAAATTGTTGCCCTGTTCAGATATCAAACTATTTACAGCTGTTGTGTTTACCAAAGTATAAGGCGATGCATTTATACTTACCTCACTTCCAGACCAATTGGCGCGGGTGCTGCGGGTGTCTTGTTGCGAGATCCGCTTGCTCTGGAAGTTAGTAAAGAAGCTGGCACTGCGGTTGTTGGCAGGTTCTGTAGCAACGGTAAGCACGCCCAAACCATCTTCGGTAACGGCACGTTGTAAGGCTGCTCTTTCACTGGCACTCATACTTTGTAGCGCCTGGGGCTCGGTTATAACCACATCAAAGTTCTGCAGCAGTTTAGGGCTGATTCGGCTAAGGTCGGTCTTAATCATGTTCACCCACTCGCTCTGGTTGATGTTTTTACTGACTGTAGTGCGGTAAGCTATTTTGTGCTGTTGTTCTCCTAGGTGGTTCTTCAGGAACTTGAACTCAAAAGATGGCGCAGAGGCCAGTAAAAGTATACTTAATTGCTGCTGTTCTGCTACCTGTACCGGTACTTGCCCCAATGTATCTGTATTAGCTCCGGTTTTAGCCAGCAACGTATAAACAAAGCGGCCAGTTAGCTTTGGTGTGTTACGCAGGCTAAATGTATAGCTGCTATCAGGTTTGATCTCTACAGAATCGCGCAGTTGGCCTGCTGCTTGTAAGTATAATTTGGCTTGACCTTCGGATTTATATTTTCCTGCTATAGTTACGGCCTCTCCTAACTTTACCGCTTCCGGCCACTGCACTGTATTTACCCCGGCTGGCATTTCTGATAGATGTGGGACTAGCTGCACATCTGTCAGAGCCTTTAGCTCCTGTTCTTCTAAGCCGTATCCTAACAAATGCACTGTTTGTAAACCCGGCTGCTGTTGGCGCAACGTATAAAGGTTTGTTAGAGGAATGGCTTCGTCAGCATCAGCATGTAAAGTATAAACTATAGGCTTCGCGTCCTGCTTTTTCAGGATTGCCTCTAACGTATCTTGGTTATAGCCTTCGGTTAAAAGTATGGCCGCACTCGGGTTAATGGCTTGCTCTGTAACCGGAGGGAAAACCAGTAGCACCAAGCTGATACCAGCCACTACACTTGCCACCAAGCGTAGTGCCAGCCGCTGCCGGTTAGGCCTGCGCCATGCCAGCCATAGCAGGAGTAAGGTAACAGGGATTGCGATTAACCAGGTATACATTTTATGTTTTAATTCTACTTTATCTGATGGCGCGAGCGTCCACGCTCGTGCCGGCTATAGTTGGGCCTCTAGCCCAATCGGTTTACAAACTCAACCTAATTGTAAGCACGAGTTACAAACTCGCGCCAGCAAATAACCTTTTTTAAAAAGTGTTATAGTAGTGGCTTAACCTCCCTTCACACAAGATCCTTCCAGGATGACAGTAGGAATGGTAAAAGCTTAAAAGTCGCCCTTTGAAGGGAGTAGGAGGATGTTGATCGGTATAAAAACAACTTTCTAACTCCCCAAACTCTCTAATTTTCTAACTTTTTCATATACACTCTTCCCAGTTTACTCCTTACTGCCTGCTGCGGCTGTGGCGTCTGCTCTGCTGGCGGCAACAAATTCACCCATGCACGTTCTATCGAAACTAAACACGACTTACACAAAGCCTCCCCACGCTGCACCTCCGAAATTATAGTTCTCAGATCTTGCAAAGCTTTTAAATTACTGCCGGGTTTGTTGAGTGAACGCTGTGCCAGTTCCTGACCAGCTTTTTCCAGAATGGTAGCATCAGCCGATTTATACTTGCCGTTCTGCTTATACTTTGCCACCCATTGCAGCGCTGCGCTGGTATTTGGCAACGGCTTCTCTGCATCTATACTTTTCTGATCACTCAGTGGCGTAACTTTATTCAGCTCTCCCGTCAGGCGCAGTTCCGGTTCTTTCAATGGCGGAGCTTCGAAACCGGTTTTGGCAACATAAGCCCTCTGCGATTGCTGTACATCTTTTAGCATGCGCAGCGCCTTGTACTCGTAGGGCAGCGCCTCCTTAGGTTTATGTGTGCGCAGGCGCAATTCGGCTTCCCACATTTGAGCCAAGGCTCCTTTTAATTTGGCCTTTACAGCTGGTTCAAAAAATGTCGCTTCGCCCTCCTGATCGTGTTTGTGCATGTATGGGTCCAGCAAAGCTTCGGCGCTGTTCTTGTCTGCAAACTCTTCGTGGTCATGACCGTCGCCTTCGTAATGCTCCTCGCCTTCGGGTATGCCGCCTCCGGGACCAATGCCGCTTTCAAACTCCTCACCCAGAAACTTGCCGTAGCGCAGGCGCAGTAGCTTTTGGTCTATACCCAGGGTGTTGGAGCGCTGCTCAAACTCGGCACGGGTTATACTTTTCTGCTCTTTCAGCAGCTTCTCGGTATCAATGATGATCTGGCGCTGGCTCCTGAAATACTCCGGCACCGGGTTCACGCCCATCGACAGGTCAAAAGAGTTATCAACTATGGTGGTGTCCTCTATCTGCACAAAGTATGTTTCGGAACGGGTGTAGCCGCGGTGGCGGTCCCAGGCCTGCAGGTAAAAGTATAGCTCATCGCCGTAGGTCATGCCCAGTTTTTGCAGGTCCAGGGTTTGTTTTACTGTATAGTTTTTGGAATTGCCGCTTAGGTTGAGTTTAATCTTCTCTTCCCTGAACTTCACGGCCTCGCCTGTTCCTTTGGCTACAGTGGCAATCATGTTGGCTTCGCGGATGCCGTAATCATCAGCAAGCTGTGCTTGTAGGGTTACGCGTTGCGGCTCCCCAAAAAGTACCTCCGTATACTGCTCCGGCTTCTGGATCTGGATAGTTGGAGCCTCGTCCGGGATAATTTCCAACGTATAAAAGGACGATTTCTGCCCGTTCAGGTTGATGGTGTAGAGCCCAGCCGTACTGAAATTGCGCGTTAAAGTATAGTTTTTGCCTTGTTTTTTGAAGCTGATCGGTTTTTGTTCGTTTAGCTCCAGCTGCAATTTGGCTGGTTTGTTTGTGCCGATGCGCCAGGTTACGGTGGCTCCCTCTTCTACACGCAAATTAGGATTTTCAGCGCGGTAGGTGCTTTTGCCTGTGTAAGCAGGCGGAGCGATAGAAATTTCTATCTCCTCAATTTTAGCAGCCGTATCGGCAGCGGCAACCGGAGCGTTCGGAAACTCAACTTTTATACTTTCGGGCTGGGATGTTGCAAGCGGTTTTGCCGGCAAGTATAGAATTCCGATAGAAAATAGCAACGCTAACCCCAGGAAAGTATAGGTGGCAGTGCTACGCAGACTAAAAGTTTTCTGCTGCTCCGGATGCAGCTGTAGTAACTCACTTGATACACGTTGCTGCTGTAGCTTTTGCAGTAGATTCTCAGGCTCATGCAGGAGAAGTTCGGTGCTATCTTCGAGTTGCGGGTATTGCCTGTTAAGATGGCGCGCTACGTGTTGCAGGCTGATTTTAGAAATTGATCTCCAGCGAAGTACAAAGTATAAAATTGCTCCTAGAAGTATAGCCAAAGCGGTAGATGCTAGCAGAGGCACTTCAAGTTTCCAGCGCCAAAGTATAGCCACTGCCACAAGTATAGCAGCCAGAGCCTGCAACGCATACAGCCCTAGCTTCGCCTGCACGTACTGCCTGCGAATGCGGTGTAAGATATGGATGCTATCTGGTGTGGCCATTTATACTTTGCTGCGCCTGTTGGCGATAATTCTCTCTATCAAAAATAAAACACAGGCTGCCAGAACAAACCATCTGAGCAACGGTGTTTGAGCAGTTTTATCTGTACGGACTGGCTTTGCCTTTACTTGGTTTACGGGCAACAGCTGTTGTTCATCTATGGCTCGGTAGTCGTAAGTTGCCTGTGGTTGCGGCAGGAGCAATGGTAGCAGCAACTCCGGCAGCTGTGCACTCTGCCCCATTTCACTCCAGGCTGGTGAAAACCCGCTCCTGAAAGTATAAACCTTACCCCGACCAATGTTTTGGAAATACAGCAACTCTTCTCCGTTTGCCGTAGTCCAAAGTTGATTTTGCGGCGGTGGCTTTTGTTGGTTAAGCTGATGCACTTTTATAGCTGTGGCGCCTGCTCCCGTTAAGCTGGTCTTTACACTTTGAGACTTTTGCCCCTGCTGAATCCATACCTGTAGCCCATGCTTTACCTGTTGGTTTATACTTTCAAGCAGCTCTTTACTGCGTAACCAGAAAACCCAGTCAGCATTAGTGGTATCAGCTTTAATTTGAATCGGCACATCAGTATAATTGCTGATGGCTTGCAAAGTTGCTCTTAAGTATGGTACTTCTGCCTGTTGCGCTTCATCAGCAAGTATGGCTACCTGCAGCGGCTCTGTCTGCACTTTTACTTTGCTGCTGTTACCAGAGATGGTGACCTGTAGGGTGTCCTGCTGGCGTTGCAATTGCAACTGCTGATTAGCTGGCAGGTTTATACTTTGTACAGATGCGGCTGTTTTATACTTGCTATAGTTGGTGCCTTCGCGGGAACTGTGGCCAAGTATGAGCAGCAAACTGTCGGGTGCTGTTTGGATAGCCGCCTGAAGCCAGGTTATACTTTTATCCGTAGCAACCGGTATCCAGCGGATGTGCTGTGGTAACGTTTCGGGGCGGGTGCCTGCAAAATACTGCTGCTGGTCTGAGGTGAAAAGCAATACGCTATCTTGTGGCAATTTATACTTTGAGGCAAGGGCAGGCAGAAGGCTCCAGTAGTTTGTGTTATTCTCTATTGTGCTGTCTTGTGTACGGCTGCTGATCTGCTGCCACTCTTCCTGCGGTATCTGCTCCAGATCTGGTGTATACTTGTGTAAAGTATAACCGCGCTGCAACAGAGAATCTATAGTTGGTTTGATGGGTTTTAAGGCGGAAGTATAAAGTAGTTCTTCGCCGACTACTACAGCTTTTGATCCCTTAGGTTTTTGCGCCTGATGCTCCAGCACAGGTTGTGCCAGCGCCACAGCCAAAAGTATAAGTATAAGGCAGCGCAGCACCAGCAGCCAGAAGTTACTCAGCTTTATACTGCTCAATCGGTTACTCGCCGACGCCTCCAGCCAACGCAAACTACCCACCTTTACCGTCTTCCCCTGCCGCTTGTTCCACAGGTGAATGGCAATCGGTATAAGTATAGCCGATGCTGCAAAAAGTAAGTATGGTGCGAGGAAGTACAAGTTTATAGTTGTTGGTTATTAGTTTGTGGGGCGATTAACCTACCCCTAACCCCTCCCAAGAGGGGAATTCTACTCGTGCAAAATATTCCCCTCCTCGGAGGGGTCAGGGGTGGGTTCTTCATATTTTTTATGCACTCAATCACTCATTCGTTCATTCAAAATTATCCGTAGAGCAGCCGCTTTTGCAGGAATGCTCTCAGCGCCTTATCCAGCGGCTCGTCGGTTACAAACCTATTGTAGGCTATCTGGCGGTTGCGCATGTCTTTTTCTATGTCTTGCAGCCACTCCTGTTGCTTGGCTAAGTAAGATTGCTTTTGTGAGGCGCTGCTTACCTGTAGCGTTTGCCCTGTTTCCAAGTCCTCGAAGGTGAGGGTGCCGGTGTAGGAAAACTCCAATTCGTTGCGGCTCATCAGGTGGGCCAGTAGCAACTCGTGGCCTTGTGCTCCCAGCTTATACAGCAGGTCCTTTATCTCGTGCTCGTGCTCATACAAATCCGACAGGAAAACGGTAAGCTCTTTCTGCCGCCTATCGGCGAACAGGTTAGCAGCCACCTCAATGCCCGGAAACTTACCCTGTGGCTTTACTTCAGCCAGCTGGTGCCAGAAACGCTGCAGGTGCATGTTATCGGAGCGCGGGGTCAGGTTGATGAGTTGGTTCTCGTGCAGCACGTACAGCCCCACGGCATCACCCTGCGTGGTAGCAAGGTAAGCCAGCGACGCCACCATAAACCGTGCATAGTCCATCTTGCTGACTCCGTTCAAATCCTCATGTGCCATCGAGGCGCTGCCGTCCAGTATAAACCGCACTGTAATGTTGGTGTCTACCTCGGCCTCCCGGATGTAGTAGCGGTCGGAGCGGGCAAACATTTTCCAGTCGAGTTGGCGCAGATCATCGCCGGGCTGGTAACTGCGGTACTGGCTAAACTCCAGCCCTGCACCACGCCTCAAACTCTGGTTTTGCCCCGCCAAAAAGCCCTCCACCACTGTTTTAGCCAACAGCGGCAGGTCTTTTATGGTAGCCAGTACCTTCGGGTCGATGAATTTGTGGGTGCTCAAGGACTAGGGTTTATGGGATGGTTGGGCTTATGTTTTCCATTTAATGATTTAACTGCATTATAGATTATGATGCTCGCTGCAACAAAATTGACTAAATGCCAAAAGTATAAACCTACAATTACTGCCCTGTCAAAATTAGTCATACTTGCCCAACTCCAGTATTCTCCCTTGCTCTCATCATAAAAGTCATCGTAGGCCATCATCATTATCCCCAAGGCAGCATAAACAGCTAAATCTATCAAAACTATTCCCAGCCATATAGCAACTCTTTTAATTATCAGTTTCATTGATAGAAGTTAACCAGTTCGGACAAATGACAAATTGCAATCGTTCTTCTCCCTCAAATGTGTTGTAGCCATAACAGGGGCAATAGTCATCTAATTCTAACTTCTGCATTTCTAGTCTTAAAACTTACACCAAACTCTGCCTCAATTTCAAATCCACCAACTCCGCCTCAATAGCTGCTTCATCCAATATAACATCCACTCCACCCACTAACTCTTCGCGCACCTTCAGCATATACTTTCGGGTGTCGGTGTAGAGCACGATGGCGGCGTCGTAATGTATGGTTTCGTCGAACTCCTGGTTCCAGTCCTGGTACACTTCCAGCATCAGCACCTGCGACGATAGTACCTTAATCTCCGAGTACTGCCCTGACTGCAGCAGCTTTTCGCAGCGGAGCGGCATTTTGCTTTCTTCGATGGCAAACTCGTAGTAGGTGGTACTCGAACCAGGCGTAAGTTTATAATCTGCGCTGATGTTAATGAAGGTCAGGTCGCCGCGGTTAGTTTTCAGGCCAAGCGCAAATTCAGGGGCCCAGTACAGTACCTTACTGCCTGCAGCTTCTACTTTTATTCTATCGGTAAAGAAGTAACAGATACGCTCTCCCACGATCTTCTTCAGGAGCTGTGTGCCCGTCTCCGTCAGTTTTATAGTTGTTAGCTCTTCCATCTGTTTCTTTCTTATTAAGTTACACGCGAGTCTGGAGACTCTCACCCACTCCACGTCACGGGTTGGATACCCGCGCCAGTAATTACCAATTCATAATTCCTAATTCATCATTTATAATTGCCCGCAGGGCCTACACCAACACCGCTTTCGGCAACTTTATACTTTGCAGCAACTCGTCCACCACTTTATCCGGCGTTACACGCTCTGCTTCGGCGGCGAAGTTTACCAACACGCGGTGGCGCATTACCGGGTAAGCCATTGTTTTAATATCCTCTGCAGTTACAGCAAAACGGCCATTTAGTAGCGCCCTGGCTTTTGATGTAAGTATAAGTGCCTGCCCTGCTCTCGGGCCTGCTCCCCAGCGGCAGTACTGTTTTATAAAATCTATACTTGTACTGTCGGGGCGGGTGGCGCGTACGAGTTGGTTTACAAAGCTCAACAACTCTTCGCTTATACTTACCTCACGCACCAGCTGCCGCAGCTGCATTACCTCTTCGCCGCTAAGTATAGGCTGCACCTGCGCCTGGCGCGTGCCGGTGGTGCTCGAAAGTATGTTTAGCTCCTCCTGCTCGGTCGGGTACTTTATTTTGATGTAGAGCAGAAAACGGTCTAGCTGTGCCTCGGGTAGCGGGTAGGTGCCGGCTTGCTCTATCGGGTTTTGGGTAGCTAGCAGAAAGAATGGCTTCGGTAGGAAGTACGTTGTGCCTGCATAAGTTACCTCGTGCTCCTGCATGGCCTCCAGCAGCGCTGCCTGTGTTTTGGGCGGCGTACGGTTTATTTCGTCAGCCAATACAATGTTAGAAAAGATCGGTCCCTCGTTAAACTTGAAAAAGCGTTTGCCTGTGGCGTGGTCTTCTTCGAGGACCTCAGTTCCCAGAATGTCAGTTGGCATCAGGTCCGGGGTAAACTGTATCCTTCTAAAGCCCAGATCCATCGCGTTACTGAGGGTGCGTACCAATAGGGTTTTGGCAAGGCCTGGTACGCCTTCCAGCAAACCGTGTCCGCCAGCCATCATGGTTATCAGCACTTCGTCGAGTACCTCTTCCTGGCCTACGATTACTTTTTGTATTTCCTGCTTTAGCTGTGGCAGCTTGCTAAGCAGGTGGTTTATGTCTTGTTCAGTCACGGTGTTTTAATTATCAATGACGAATGAATAATGATGAATGGAAATGTACTTTGAGAGAATAAATCATTACTCATTCATAATTATTCATTAACTAGTCAGCGCATACATTATTATATTCACTCCAAACTTGGTGTTATCTTCTGCCAGCCAGCGTTTGTTTCTGAAATCGTAGTCCCATTCGCAGCCGTAGTCTTTGTTGCTGTAAAGGACAGCTATGCGTCCGTTTACCTCTATCGCTTTTAAGTAATCGTGCACCAGGTCGTCGCCCCAACCGTTTAGCTCGAAGCTTGTAGTAGGAGGTCCATCCTCAAAGGTGAAGAAGCTGCGATATAGTTTATGGTTGTTTGGTATCTTCTTCAGCGCACCTGCTCCAAATATCTGCCGCATCTGCTCTTCAAACGATTTTGCAAAAAGCCCGTCGATGTCGTGATTGCAGTCGTCTACAAACACGAAGCCGCCGTTCTTCACATACGTCTCAAAGTTCTGCCGCTCCTTCTGGTTAAACTGCACCAGCTTATGACCACTCAGGTAGCTAAAAGGATAGTTAAACAATTCCGAACTCTCCAACGAAATCACCTTCTCCTGCTCGTTTACCTTTACTGTGGTGTATTGGATAAGCGAATGCAGCAAGTTACTTGGCATACGGGGATCGGTATCCCAGTTGCCGGAGCGGTACTGCAGGCGCACGAAGGTGAAAGGTTGCACTTATAAAATGGATAGTGATTAAACTAACTGTCATCTCGAACAACGTGAGAGATCTTATTCAAATTCATTTCAGATCTCTCCTATCGTCGAGATGACAGGAAAATTAGTTAGTAAATCAGCAGCAATTAAACCGCATCTGAAAGACTCGTAAATGTAAAGTCACGGATCTTCATTGGCGGAATCAGGCTGCCGTTGATACGTTGAGGCTTACCCAGGGCCTCCAGGTTGTTAAGCATGATAATCGGGCTTTCGTTGAAGCGGAAGTTCTTTACCGGGTACATGATCTTGCCGTTTTCGATATAGAAAGTACCATCGCGGGTAAGGCCGGTATAGAGCAGCGTTTGAGGGTCTACGGAGCGGATATACCACAGACGTGTAACCAAAATACCACGCTTGGTGCTCTTGATCATATCTTCCAACGACTGGTTGCCGCCTTCCATGATCACGTTGCTTGGCGGCGGAACAGACACAGCACCTTTATTTGATGCCCAATACCGGCTGTTATACAGGTTCTTCACCACACCTTTATCTATCCAGGTGATTTTCTTCTGAGGGCGGCCATCGCCGGCAAACGGAGAACCCGGTACATCAGGATGTGAAGGATCAGAATAAACATTAATACGTTCATCCACCAGTTTCTCGCCAACCTTTGTTTTGCCTCCCGGCTTGCTCAGAAAACTGCGTCCTTCTTCGGCATTACGCTGGTCCATGTTAAAGAACATGTTTTGCAGCAGGTCGATAGAGGCGGCAGGCTCCAGAATAACCGTATACTTACCTGGCTCCAGGGCTTTGGCATTTTTAGAATTAGCTGCTTTCTCAGCGGCTATTTGTGATGCTTTACCTGTATCCAGTTTGCTTACATCCGAAAAATCCTGTGTTACATAACCAGAGCCGGTGCCATCTTCGGTACGCATGGTTACAGAGAAATCTACGAAGGTAGACGGATGATAGGCGAACAAACCTTTGTTGTTCATCTTGGATGTGAAGCTGGTGTAGTGCTCCAGGAAGCCGGCAGCTGTCAGGCCTTTGTCGGCGGCTGCTTTTATACTATTAGCGGCAGCCTCAGCTCTGTAAGCCGGGTCTATCTTAGCTGTTGCGTCGAAATGCGCTTTGGTTGTGATATATTCCTGTGGCCCCAGAAACTCAATATATTCCGGGCTTTCCGGTGCTAAACGAGCTGTATCTTCAGAACGGCGGATTACCTTCTCTAAAGACTTATCATCAAACTCATTTATAGTTGCCACGCCGGAGCGCTTGCCGAAACGAGACTCTACAGCCATGGTGGTGTTTTCTTCCGCACCGCTTGTAGATACTTCGTTTCGGGCGTAGCGGATGTTGCCGCCATTGTTGCCGCTGAGCGTAATCTCACACTCATCTGCTTTTGAGAAAGCCAGCGCCTTTTTCAGTATCGCCTGAGCTTCTTCTTTAGTTAATATAGCCATTTTACTTAATGCTCATTAGAAGGTGAAAGACTAGATTTTACGCGCTGTGTTGATCACGTTCACACCGTTGAAACGGGTGTGGGAAGAACCGTGCGACACTGCACTAACCTGGCTTGGCTGACCTTTACCATCGAAGAACGAGCCGAACAGGCGGTAATCGCTTTCGTCGCAGGAGCCTGCGCAGGAGTTCCAGAATTCCTGGGTGTTGCTCTGGTAAGCAACATCTTCCAGCATGCCTACAATTTTGCCTTTACTTATCTCGTAGAATGCTGTACCGCCAAACTGGAAGTTATAACGCTGCTGATCTATAGAGTAAGAGCCGCGGCCAGCAATGTAAATGCCTTTGTCAACACCACTAATTAGCTGGTCTACATTCATTTTTTGCTTGCCTGGTGCCAAGGATACATTTGGCATACGCTGAAACTGTACAGAACTCCAGCTGTCGGCATAGCAGCAACCATGCGACTCCGGCTCATTGATGATGTGCGCCTGATCGCGGATGGCCTGGTAATTTACCAGTATACCGTCTTTAATAAGATCCCACTGCTTTGTTTTTACGCCTTCGTCGTCCCAGCCTACATAGCCAAGCGAGCCTTTCTGCGTTTTATCAGCAAAGATGTGCACCTTGTCAGAGCCATACTTGAAGTTCTTGCCCTTCCACTTATCCAGCGTGGCAAAAGACGTACCGGCATAGTTGGCTTCGTAGCCCAACACGCGGTCCAGTTCCAGCGGGTGGCCCACCGATTCATGGATTGTTAAGCCCAGGTGGTTCGGGTCAAGTATAAGGTCGTATTTACCGGCTGCTACTGATTTGGCTGTCAGCTTTTCCTTGGCTTGTTTTGCGGCAAGGGCTGCATCCTCCAGCATATCGTAGGCGTAGCGGTAACCCATCAGGCCAGTGCCCTCAGGTCCTTTTATCTTTTCAGATGCCTTCGGGATCATGTACTCGTAGCCCATTCCCATTGGTGCGCTAAGTGCCTCGCGCGTACGGAACTTGCCAGATGCCTTATCAACGGCTGTAACCGTAAAGTTTGGCCAGATGCGGTGCACATCCTGATCGATATAAGAGCCTTCGGTAGAGGCAAAGTATTTCTGTTCGTTTACCTGAAACAGGGCAGAGTTAACGAAGTTCGCACCATTCTCCATCGCTTTGGCGTTGGCAGCCAACAGCAAGTCGGCTTTCTCGCCTACTGGTACTTCAAAAGCATTTTTCTCGATTGGTGTTCTCCAGCTTACCTCGCCATAGCCTTTTACAGGAGCCAGCTTTACAGGTTCTTTCTGCAGCTTAGAGTTTGCTTTAGCAATGGCAACTGCTTGCTCAGCAGCTTTAGCTATGCCTTTATCCGATACATCCGAGGTGGCTGCGAAACCCCAGGTGCCATTTGCCAGCACCCGCACACCCACACCATAAGACTCTGCGTTTACGATGTTCTGCACCTGCTTCTCGCGGGTAAACACATACTGCTGCAGGTAGCGGCCAATGCGCACATCGGCGTAAGAGGCACCCTTCGATTTAGCAGTGTTCAGGGCCACGTCGGCAAGCTTCTTTTTAAGAGCCGTGTCCACGGTCTCCAGCAGGCGCTCCGGCGAAACGATGTCGCCGAAGACAGGGATAGAAGGCATCATCAAGCCTCCGAGCCCAAGGGCCGACAATTCGAGGAAATTACGTCTTTTCAAAGTATAGTAGGTTAGTTTAAGTTTAATGAGTTTAGTTTTCGGTAACTAAGTATACTAATATTAAAAATGCCGTCAAAACATAGATGTAGTAAAAAAGCTTAAATCGGGTATTGTTTAGATAAATGCCGAAATAGACTATATCAAAATAGCTGCGACAAAAGAATTTTAATACAGTCATTGGCATCGGTTTACTAGCGCCGGAAGCAGAAGTAGTTAGCGCTGAAGAAAATTTGCCTATGGCTGTAATGTTATACCTGCTTGATCGTCTTGTTATTATAAAGGGTTTAAGTAGAGGTTTAAAAAGTTTAGCTGACTATGAGAAAAGTTGTTTTGATATTGGTTTTGCTGTTTACCGCATCCGCAAGTTTTGGACAGCACAAGTTTTACTATACTTTGGTTATAGCGCCCCATCAAACCCAGAAGGCAAACAAACTCTTTATAGCCTATGAAATTGCAGGTGCAAAGTATATTGATAGCCTGACGACGGATAAAAAGCAACTTACCTTCAATAAGAAATTAGCACAGCCGGTTGCAGCCATACTTTATACTGATAATAAGGCTATTAGCCCTGCAGCTGTTTTTCTGGCAAATAACACCTTACAGGTGTTTGTGGATGCAGCAGCAGCTGTCAGAGTAGAAAAAACGCCGCTCCAGAATGATTTTCTGCTTTTGACAGAGAATGACAGGGTGCGGCCAAAATACTTTCCATTGTATGGCGAACTTACAGCTAAGAACGACACAGCAGGTTTAAAGAAGCTGGCTATACTTTTCGACAGTCTGAAAACCGATGATGTTAAGAAAGCCTCTGATTACTTTAGTAAGAATAAAGACTCCTTTATAAGCTTACTTGCCTTTTCCCGGCTCACGAGTTCGCTGACAGACCCACCAACAGTAGAACAATACTTTAAGCAGTTGCCAGATTGGGCCAAAGACAGTCCCGAGGGTAAAAGCATTTTATCAAGAATAGAAGGGGCAAAGGCCACCCAACTAGGCAGTAAAGCTATTGGGTTTACTCAGAAGTTATCTACCGGAGGAAACACAAACCTGGAGCGTTTTAAGGGCAAGTATGTTTTACTGGACTTTTGGGCGAGTTGGTGTGGGCCTTGCAGAACAGAGCATCCAAACATTGCCCGTGCTTACGAAGAGCTGAAAGAAAAAGGACTTGAGATTGTTTCTGTTTCTTTGGATACAAACGAAAAGGCGTGGCTTAATGCCATCGAAAAAGACAGCATGACCTGGACAAACGTGTCGAATTTGAAAGGATTTGAGGATGAGGTGGCCATAAAATATGGCATACAGGTGTTGCCGGCAAATTTCCTGATTAACCCAGATGGAGTTATCATAGCCAAAGACCTGAAGGGAGAGGAACTCGTGATGTTGTTAGAATCTATTATGGAGGAGTAAAATATAATGTGCACCGAGGTTTTGCTCCTGTGTAGCATGATAGTTCTGGTGTAAAAATTTTTTAGAAAATTTAAGAAACAGCTGTAATGTTTGCCACTCCTCGTCGTCTTTGTAATTGAATGGATCTACTAGAGTTTAAGCAAAAGGTACTACCTGCCAAGCACAAGCTATACCGGCTGGCTTCTTTCCTGCTTCAGAACAGGGAGGAAGCAGAGGATGTGCTGCAGGACGTGTTCCTAAAACTCTGGACGAACAAAGAGAAGCTGAATGCTTGCAACAGTATAGAAGCCTTTGCCATGCGTGTTACCAAGAATCTATGCCTGGACAGGCTAAAGGCAAAAAAGAGCAAGCTGATGGTAGATGTAGCTGATGTAGAGCTGAGTTCTGGAGCGGAAACACCTTACCAGCACTATGAGCTTACAGACAGCGTGAGCAAAGTACAGGATCTGCTCGCTCTATTACCCGAGCAGCAACGGCTTATACTTCACCTGCGCGACGTGGAGGGCTATACTTTTGAGGAGATGGAGCAAATCACCAACCTGACGGTAAACAATATGCGGGTTATACTTTCAAGAGCGCGCAAAAGTGTACGAGATGGGTACTTAAAATTGGAGAATTATGAAGCAAGATAGCATAGGCACCTTACTGGATAAATACTATGAGGGCAACACCTCGCTTGCCGAGGAAGCATGGCTGCGCGAGTATTTCTCTCAGGAGCCGGACCTGCCGGAGAACCTGCGCCCACACGCCGCACAGTTTAAAAGTATAGCCAAACAGCAGGAAGTGCAGCTGGATGAAAGTATAACAGAAGACTGGTTGCTGGCAAAAATTGAGGCGCCGGAGCAGCAGCAAAACGGGAAGCAACTGTTTATGCCTTGGGTTGATGCAGGTAAAGTATGGCATGTGGCGGCAAGTATACTTTTATTGTTAGGCGTATTCTGGGCCGGCTTTTACCTGGCCAAACAGCAGACAAACTCTCAGGTTAACGAGGTGGCAGCGCTGCAGCAGGATGTACAGGCGCTGAAAACAGCCTTGGCAACAGCCAATACTACTTACTCGGCCAGTGAGCGCATACAACTAGTAAGCCAACAGACAGAGCAGGAGCCCGACGAAGAAGTAGTAGAAGCGCTTATCAGCACGATGAACCACGATGCCAACGTGAATGTGCGTTTAGCAGCCTGTGAAGCCCTCTATGAGTTCAAAGAAAATAAAAGGGTGCGTGAGGCATTTATACATGGCCTGAGGTACCAGAAGGACCCGCTGATTCAGATTACGCTGATTGATATGTTGGTAAGTATGAAGGAGAAGCGCGCAGTACAGCCGCTGCAGGAGCTTACCGAGCAAAAAGACCTGTTACCTGTAGTTAAAGACAAGGCAGCACACGGACTCGGGGTGCTGATATAGCCAAGGAAAATTTTTAAGGAATATCTAATACCATATAACATGAAAAAGACAATGTTACTGGCATCGTTATGCCTGATGCTAAGCACAACCACACTTTCTGCCAAGCAGTTTGCGGCAGCAGATACTGACCCTGTACTGGAGCAGGCCGGGCAAACAAAGCCTGCTACCTATAAAGCCAAGTTGGGCAACAGCAAGGATAACAAAGTGATTATTACCATGACGAGCGGAAGCGTACAGATTGTGGGCCATAATTCGGATGAAGTGGTGATTGACGGAGGAAAGTATACTCCACCGCCTGCGCGCGCTGCCGGCTTGAAGCCACTCTATAACACCGCCGAAGACAATACAGAACTGGGGCTTTCGGTAAAGAAAGAAGGAAACACCCTGAAAATTACGCAAGCCTCCCGTCAAGATAACAGGTATATTATCAAAGTACCTAAAAATGCCTCTGTTATGTATCAGGAGACCTCGTGGGGTGGCAAGAGCATTACTATGTCTGACCTGGATGGGGAGATTGAACTGAAGCTGAACAGCGCAGGTGCCACACTCGAAAAGATTTCCGGGCCAGTAGTGGCTAGCTCTACTTCCGGCGATTTTATCATCAAGTATGATAAGGTAAACCAAGCCAAGCCAAACTCCATCTCTACAGTAAGCGGCATTATAGACCTTACCTTGCCTGCCAGCACCAAGGCAGACTTTAAACTGAAAACTATTAACGGCGAAGTATACACTGACTTTGACATGAACCTGCCAAACGCTGACCGCGATGGCCTTTCTAAGGTTGGCGGTAATAATAAAGTAGATGGTAAGACAAACGGCGGTGGCGTAGAGATGAGCCTGTACACCATCAGCAACAACATTTACATCCGGAAGGCTAAGTAAAGCAGAGCCAGTTTTTAAATCTTAAAAGTATAAAGCCATGAAAAAGACATTCTACCTGTGCATCTGCCTTCTTCTTTTGACTGTATTGGTGCAGGCACAATCTAAAACCGTAGAGAAAACGCTGCAGGTGCCAGCCAACAAGCGCATAGACTTACAGCTTAAATTCGGAGATAATATCAAAATAACATCCTGGGATAAAAAAGAAGCCTCCGTTAAAATAACATATGAGATAAACAGCGGTAAGCTAAACGATGCCCTGCTGCTAGACTTTGCCTCTGATCAGACAAGTGCCCGCGTAAATGTAGACTTCGACAAAGAAAAGATGAAAAACGGCAAAGCAGCGGACTGCCCCGACAGCAAAAGCTACTCTACTTACAACGACGGTTCCCGCAGCTACACATGCAGCACCATCAACTATGAGATATTTGTGCCCCGCGATGCCAACCTGACAGTAGAAACCATTAACGGCGACATTGAGATAAGGGGCGTTACCGGGCCAGTGGCGGCAAAATCAATCAGCGGCTTTGTAGACATGAACTGGTCGGCAAAAAAGGGAGCGGACGTTTCTTTGAAAACAATAACCGGTGAAGTGTATACTGATATGGATATCGCTTTCACGAATAAAAAAGAAGTAACGCCCATGGTAGGTTACCAGCTAAAAGGGAACGTGAACGGCGGCGGCACTAATATTAAGCTAGAAAGTATAAGTAACAACGTGTACCTCCGGAAGCAGAATTAAAAAAGGACTCTATCTAACTCTCCTATAAAAGCACGGCTAATATTGGCTGTGCTTTTTTATGTGGGTGTGCCTAGGAATAGAGATCCGGTAAAAGCAAAGAGCGTAGGATATTAAATATCCTACGCTCTTTGATATACTTCAGTAACGGATTATGCTTCCTTTACCAATCCGGAAAGACCTTCTTCTTTCAGAAGTTCGTTAAATGCCTCTGCCTCCTGGCGGCTAGTAAAACGACCTGCTCTGATGCGAAGTACTTTTTTGCCTTTAGACTCGTCTTCCATTAGCTCAACATCCAGGTTTTTGTCGAATGATTTCAGCTTTTGACTAAGCTCCATTGCATTCTTTGCGCTTCTGTAAGCACCTGTCTGAATGGTATAAACACCTGCGTTCTGTGGGTTGTAGTCGCCCGGAAGTTCCAGTACTTCTACTTTAACATTGCCGATGCCTTGTGCATGAAAATCAAGTTTTCTGGCAGCTACCTCTGATACATCAATAATACGGTCGCCTACAAAAGGACCTCTGTCGTTGATGCGAAGAACCACTGACTCATCGTTCTCGATGTTGGTTACTTTAACCTTAGTGCCGAAAGGTAGCGTTTTGTGTGCTGCGGTCATGTCGTTTTTGTTGTAACGCTCGCCGCTGCTGGTTTTTCTGCCATGATACTTACTTCCGTACCATGATGCTTCTCCGGTTTGGATGTCCTGAGTTTGTGCGAAAGCAAGTTGGCTAATGCCAATAAAAAGGAAAAATAGAATGGTCAATAAAAAGCACTTTCTATTATTTATCATATGCGATAATAGTTGGTGAAGCCGCAAAATTACGGAATATTTTTCAAACGAGGCGTTTTACGCGATTATTGTGAGGAGGGTGTAGGGGGATACAGGCAGGAGTGATAAAATTGCTATAAGTCAAATTTACCAAAAATAGCCTTTTGCTATGCTTTAAAGCTGCATTTCAGGTAGTTTTAAGTATAAGGTAGGAGCTATATAAAATAATAAAAAAAATTTTCAACGCAAGGGTAAATTCCAGTAAAAGCTACCGGTTTTTACCCTTGCTCGTAACTTACCTTGTTGCAGCTTTGGTCTTTTTGCCTGTACTTGTAGTAAAATCGTATAGCCAGTACATAAGCATACACCTATGGATTTTGGAAAGCTTCAAGATATCAGTAGCGTTGATTTTACACTACCTCCAGACCACCCCGATACACTGCCTTTGCTGCGACAGTCAGGGAATTATGAGAAGCCTCAAGTATACATTGGCTTACCAGTTTGGGTAAACAAAGCCTGGGTAGGAAAATACTACCCTGCCGGAATGCCTGAGAAAGAATCGCTGGTCTGGTATGGCAAGCAGTTTAGCACCATCGAACTTAACAGCACACACTACCATATACCCAGCCCTACTACTGTAGATCGCTGGCGAAATGCCGTTCCGCAGGGGTTTAAGTTTTGCCCTAAGTTTCCACAACTCATCAGCCACGAGGCTGCCCTGCGCAGCACCCAGGATGTAACAGCCGCTTTTTGCGAGGCCATTGCCGGCTTTGAGGATAAGCTCGGTAGTTCTTTTCTACAGTTGCCGCCATACTTTGCCCCTAACCAATTGCCTGACCTGGAAGCTTTCCTGGCTTTTATCCCTGAAAGTATACCTATTACCGTGGAGTTGCGCCACCCCGATTGGTTTGTAGATAACGTAGCCAGCCTGGAGCTTTTTGACGTGTTGCAGAAGTATAATGTTGGGACTGTGCTAACCGATGTAGCCGGACGCCGCGATGTGCTGCACATGCGCCTTACCACGCCTGCTGCCATGGTTCGTTTTGTTGGTAATGGCTTGCATCCGACTGATTATACCCGCATCGATGATTGGGTGCAGCGCCTGAAAGTATGGTTCGAGAACGGCCTGCGCCAGTTATACTTTTTTGTGCACGAACCTGATAATACATTGGCCCCGGAGCTTGAGACATACCTGGTAGAGCAGCTGAACAAAGTATGCGGCTTTGACCTGAAGCCTCCGAAGAAGTTTGTGCAGCCGGTGCAAGGGGAGTTGTTTTAGGTAATGGCTTAGTTGCCCATTACTTTACAAGACTTACTTGTATGGGCCCAAGCGCACTTGCCGAGTGGTACAGTTTCTTCTTAAACTTTTGCTGGTAGCGTTCCCCATATAGTTTGATGTCCTGCTCACGTATAGGGATGCCATTTATTGTGAAATTGGTTAGAGTGAAATCTTTTACTTTGGATCCAGAGAAACGCAACCGAATGGAAGCTGTGCCATCCGGCAAAGAGTACTCTTTCGCAAGCTTCCCACCTGGCGATAGCTGTGTAGTCTCGTAGTTAATCAACTTCAGGTCCTCGTTTAGGTAGTTAATAGAAAGTTCTACTCCTTTCTTGCTCTGGTGAGTGTCTAAAGTGCTGTAGGAGGTTGTGCAGGAGAGACTGATGGAGTTCCCCTGCAGCAAGTTTCGATGCTTCTCCTTGTCTAACGCCAGCTCCATGTCAAATCCGTACAGCTTCCTGACTTGAAGCGGAGTGGATTCTCTGACGTAGAAAATACCATCAAATGCTTCGGCTAAGGCTTCTGTTCTAGAATACATGGGTGCGGGAGAGGCAATACCCATCGAGATGGTGTGGCTTCGATTAAAAAACTCCGTTAGCGCTGGCGTCGCATTCAAGTGCAGCAGGCCAGAAGGAGTGTCAGTTGCCTTGGCTATAGCTGTACCTATTTTACCCATCTTTTCAGCAATGGTGGTGGTCTCCTCCTTTTCAGAGTAGATATAGCTGCCTTTGCAAGCTTCGGTGCCAATCACCGCATACTTATCCCGATGATGTTGATTGAGGTGCCATCCCAGACGAGCAACACCAGGAGAAATATCTTTGTACCCAATCTTTTTTGCGATATGTACATTATGTGCATACACAAGCATTTTCGCCTCTGGTCTTTGCTTTAGAACCCACTTGATGTTGTTGTACATAGTAGAATCCCTGAATGGATCTTGTGAGTGGCTGGCAGCGAAGTATGACCTAAGGGCATTATCTAAGTTGGTAATGCTTTGATACAGCCATAGTTGCCTCAGGTTAAGGCTGTCCTGTTGGCGGTTGTTCTGCTGTATCAGTCTGTGGAGTGGTTGTATCTCTTTTAAAAGATCTTCCAAAGATAATTTCTCACGAGTAGTTTGCGCTGCGCTATACAGCGTGAGTTGTTTGACGGCTATTAGTGCCTCGCGTGTTTCGGAGGGGAGAACAATGTTGTTTTCTTCACAAAACAACAGCGCGTTACGAGCCGCCTCATTTGGTGAATTCACATCTGCTCCAAGTAACCACACCTTCTCGTGCGGCTGCTTATTGCTGTTGTAGGTACGGAGCCATTTTATCAGTTGTATCCTGTCCTCCTGCATGAATGCGTGTGGTGTGTGATATCCTGCTTCGTCTCCTTCTCGGTTTTGCAGTACGTAGTGGTTGAGTGCCCACGTGTCGGCGAAGTTCATCTCCGCAAATACCACCACGTTAAATCCCTTCTCCCGGATAAGCTTTTTAGTGATGTGAGCAAAGGCTCTCTCGAATTCTGCTGTCCCGTGCGTTGCTTCTCCAAAACCTAAAATAGACTTATCATCTACGATTTTATGTAACACCTCGTGAAAGGCTACTGTATCCCGGCTGGTGCCGGAAAGGTCTAAAGGAGCAAGGTGCTCAGCTATTTCAGGGGCAATTGTCCGCTGTAAGTGTAGCGTCCACATCCTTTCGATAAAGAATGCCACCACCGCGACTAGCAAAGTATACAGCACCCATTTTATAACCTTCTTAGTTTTGCTCATGCTATGTCCGTATTGTTTGATGCTTTAAAGGCTTTTTACAGCGACCTCCATTTTTGGCGCAAACAAGCCACTACTGCTTACGTTCCAATCTGCTTGGCTGGCACTTCGGGTAAAAACTGTTCCACCGAACGCTTTCCTGGCTCCAAAGTATAAGCCGGATTGCTCTTTTCTGGTTAGATCTATTTTATGAAGCTTCTTGACATATTCCAGGCTAACAACAAAATCTTCGTTTACCATGATGTTGTAAGGCTGCAGGTTTATACTTGCTTTTCCTTTCTTACCGGTAAACTTGAGGTATACAGGTGCATGTAAGATATTATCCTTTGGTAAGCCATTTTCTAAAGTATAAATGTTCAGCCTGAAGAAAAGTGTGTCGTAGTCATTCAGGAAGATGTCCACGTTAAACTCCTCCAGGTAAGTTGTTTTGCCTTTCACCTTGCACAGTAGGCCAATCTCATTGCCCAGGTTGCTGAACTTAAAGGGTGTCATGCCGACACCGGCTGGAGTAGCTTTGTTGCCCAGTGTTACAATTTTTAGTTTCTGGCTTGTTACCTCTACTTCATTTAAAGTATAAGTAGCCGCCACCATGGCTAAATGTGAGTTGGCTTTGAGCAATTGAGCTAAATCCTTCACGGTGTACCGAAACTCCCTGTACCCTACCATTGAAATTACTACTGTATCAGCGGCATGCTTTTCAGCTACAAACAGCTCGAATTCGCCATTGTTGTTGCTAACAGTGCCAAGGTCTGTACCCTTCAAACCTAAGCTTATAAAAGGTACAGGTGTATGGTTGGAGGCATCAACAGTGATGCCTTGTAGTTTGATTGTACTGGGTTGAGCCAGTGCGATAGCAGGGAGAGTGAATAAGCCTGCCATTAATAACCAGAAGCCTTTCATGTTTGGTTTTTATCAGTTGATGATGAAGTATGACAATACAAACATAACAGGTGCTGATCTTAAAGAAAGCGGGCTCTATAGCCTATATAGCCCATTTTCTGAAACTGAGACCTTTAATATACCTGTTTCATGTGCTGCTCACGGTAAGCTTTGGGCGACATGCCTTCCAGCTCTTTAAACACCCTGTTAAAAGTTGCTTTTGAGTTGAAGCCACACTCTTCGGCTATGGCAATGATGGTCAGGTGCCGGAATTGCTCATCAATAATTCGGCTCTTAACTTCTTCTACCCTGTAGGTGTTGATAAAGCTGGTGAAACTATTGCCTGTGCGGAGTTTAATAAGTTGCGAAACATACTTCACGTTAGTCTGGAGTAAAGATGCTACTTCATTAAGTTTAAGGTCGCTTTTCCGATATAGCCTCTCCTGTTTCATCAGGAGCAGCAGGTTGTTAAAGTATAACGTTTCCTGCTCAGGGCTTAACGTATAAGCAGCCTCTTTTTGAGTGGTATGGACCTCGTGCATGTGCTTAAAACTGAAGATGCTTATAGCGAATACAGCTATAAAATCCATCAGAGCAAAAAAGCTGATAATCTCAGGTGTATACTGTATTGCCTGATAAGCCTGGGCAAGTACAAGGGCAAAGTATAATGACCAAAATGTAAATCGCCCCATAAAGTAGTATAGGATATACTTGAGCCACTTCTGTTTTAAAACTGATAAACCTGCAGAGGCCTTTATGATACGCAGGGAGCAGAATGTAAAGTAGATAGAGAAAAGGCTGGCTGAGAAGCTATGCAAAGCAGAGCCCCAAATAAAGTATTCGTTGTAAACTAGTTTAAAGAGTTGCTCTGTTCCTAAACTCAGGAGTGTAAAATTAGCAAGCAGCTCTGCCGCTGCCGGAATAAACCACCAATTGTAGGAGCGTTTCCAGGTAAAACTACTGGTGGCAACAGACTTGGTATAGAAGTAAAGTAATGGCCCAAACCAAAATAGAAATAGCGATGGAAAACCAAGTAGCCATTTATGTTGATAAATCAGCCCTGAGTTAAGGAAAAAGCTATGAAGCGAACCGAAGTTAAATAAAAGTAGAAAGAGGCCGAGGAAAATATTGGCATGTCGGGTCCCTTTAGAGTTGCTTAGGAAAAGTATTCCGAGTAGCAGTCCTTGTGAGAAGGAAAGCAGGTCGGCAACGGCAAGTAAATTCAGGCTCAAGCTTTGTTTCCGAAGATGTATTAAAAGTATAAAGCTACGAAATAACAGGTGATATTACGCTTAACTCCAGGAAAAGCAACCAATACTAGTTCTTAAAACAAAAGAGGCTAACCAATTGGCTAGCCTCTTCCAGTATTTAAAGTATAAA
>NZ_JBBKTR010000024.1:0-50184 GCF_037892465.1 Pontibacter sp. H249
GTTATGCCTTCTGTAATTTGAATATATTTTTATATACTTTAAATCGTTTGCTATTGCAACAGTATATATTTAATTATATTCAATAGTAGCTATTACTTAGTTAAAATATAGACTAGATATTCATTGGGAACATTCATTCATAATCATAACTGCAATGAATGTTTTGCAAAAAAATAAGGAGCCTCGTTTATAGGCTCCTTATTAAATATTAATTTTCTCTTTTATTTCTAACAGTACTTACCTGCAACAGCTATTGTTAAATCTTGCTCTTGTAGATATTCTTGTGCCATTGCTCTTACTTCTGGAGGTGTAATAGTTCGTATAGTTGTTATATAGTTGTTATAGTAATCTTGAGGAAGGCCATGTAGTGTGATGCGCTTATATTTATCACATTGCTCAAAAATGGTATTGATATCATTAAGGAATTTACCTAGCATGTAATTTTTTACTGTTTCGAGCTCTTCTGCTGGTGCTTCTTCATTTCTTAAGTTTGCTAACTCTTTCTTAACTTCATTAATTGTATCTTCAGTGACAGAACTTTTTACATCTGTTCCGATAAAAAACAATGTGTCATTTTCTTTAGGAGACATTGCTGAGTAGATGCCATAGGTATAGCCTTTATCTTCTCTGATGTTCTTCATTAGCCTAGATCCAAAATATCCCCCTAGTAATTCATTCATCACTAGTAGTTTCTGATAGTTTTGGGTATCCATTAGTGGAAATCTTTTACCAATCCTAACTGAAGACTGAAGGCTCTCGGGCATTTCCACTAGTTCAACTTTAGCTTCCTTATTTGCTGTTAATCTATTTGTTTCTTTTTCTCTTTCTACTCCTTTAGTAGAATTATTTAACTGCAACTTTTCTATTTTAGAAGACAACATCTGATGCGTCAATCGATCAATAGCTCCGCATGCAAATACTTCTAAATCCTGAGTTAAAAAACGGTCTTGGTAAAATTGCTGGATCTTTTCTCGGTTTACCTTATCCAGATCATGCTCGCCATATCCAAAAACGTATGGGTGACTGTCGTCGTAGATCAGTTTGGTAAAAGCATGTGTTGCGAGATAGCTGTTTTTTTGCCGCTGTACCTTTAAGTTTTGCTGTGAGCGCTGTTTCAGCAGGTTGAATTCATTTTCTGGGAATGATGGATTTTCTATCACATCCAATACAATTGGAAGTAACTCCTGCACATACTTTGCCATGCAATAGAGCGTTATCTCAGTTCGATCATAGCCATGATTCACATCAAGAGAAGCACCATAAAAGTCCACTTTCTCAGCAATTTGCTTCGCAGTATGGTTAACGGTTCCTTCTAAAAGCATTTTGGCGCTCATGTCTGATATGCCATTCTCATGCTCATACCATTTACCGGCCTTAAAAACAAAATCCAGCCTGATGACAGGCTGGGTTTCGCTTATTATACTATGTAATGTTGCTCCGTTAGATAAATGAGTTACTTCAGCAATTTGTAGAGTTACTGCATCTATTTCGTGTATTTCTGGAGCTTTTGTTCTATCAAGCATGCTTATGTTATAGTTCTTTAATCTAGATTCAACGCAATGCTGAATCGTAGGGTTTGTGCTAATGGGTTGTTTTGATCATTTGGTATAAGATAAGCAGCATCTATACCAAACTTCTGGTAACGCAGGCCTAAGCCAAGAGAGAAATATTTTCTACCACCTTTCTCCGGATGCTCATAGAAATAGCCTGCTCTTGCAGCAAATAAGTCATTATACCAGTACTCAAGGCCAGTTGATAAGTTTACTTCTTGTAGCTCTTCACTAAATCCGCCCTCGGCGTCACCAAATGATGTAAAGATGCCACTTATCACACTTTGCGTACTGTCTGCTCCAGGAGATGGTACTAATAATTTATTTGCATCTATTGCGAGAGTAAGTTTATTGTAAGCATCTAAGTTATATGTAACTGCAGTACCTAACTTTAGGTTTGTTGGCAAAAAGTCTTTTTCATCTTTAGTTGTGTAAGATATCTTACCGCCAATATTTGAGATGTTACCCGCCAAGGCCAGATTAAGCGACTGTCCAAGATCTTTGTTATAGTATACGCCTACATCTACAGCTGCTGTATTACCTGGCTCAGATTCGAAAGACTGCGTAGAGCCACCTACATTCACGTTACCAGCTAAGTTAGAATGTATAAAACGTGCGCCAATACCTAAGCTAAAATTTTCACTTAATGCCTGACCATATGCAACTGATACGGTATATTCTTTAGGATTATAATCTTGTATAGGCATACGGTTTTCATCAATAAACTGTATTTCACCTAAGTCAAAGTATAAAAGTGAAACAGATAAAGCTGAAGTTTCACTTAGCCTCTTGTAACCAGATAAGTAGCTCAGTGACATATCATCTACTATGTTACGAAGCCAAGGCGAATAAGAGAAACTAACACTAAGGTCGTTCTCTACAAAGCCAAGTTTTGCAGGATTCCAGAACGGAGCATTAGCGTCAGGACTAATTGCTACGCCCGCATCACCAAGGGCAGCAGAACGTGCATCAGGGGCTACTGTAAGTATGGGAACAGCAGTTGTTACTGCGTTGCTACCAACCGTAGACTGTGCGAAAGCAAAAGGAGCTGAAGCAAACGCCAAGACGAACGCAACTGCTTTTAATAAAGTACTTCTTTTATACATATGTGTCTGTTGATAATGCTATATCAAATATAGGAATATTGAGTTAGTTTTTAGTTTAATATCACAAGCTTTTCGAATTTAGATATTTTTGAGCCGTCCTGCTGCGATCTTACATTCACTTTATAAATATAAACGCCTTTTGCTAGTACATCATTGTATTCATCTCTTCCATCCCAAGATATTTCTGCCAAATGTGAGGGGCTTGCATAACTAGTTGTTTCTAATGTTTTTACTAATTTACCCGAAATGGTATAAATCTGAATCTGAACTTCCAGGTTTTCCCCAACTCTGTTGTGGTCAAAGTGAAAAGTGGTTTTAGTAGAGAATGGGTTTGGATGGTTCAGCACATGCTCTAACGCAATTTTACTATCATTAGATACAACAAACTCTATATATTCTTCTGCGGCATTGTTGTGGGTATCCCATGCTTTTAGCCTAACCGAGTGTGGTCCAGGTTCTAAATCTTTTAAATGGAATTTTACACGCCCAGATTGATAGCTGTCTGGATCAGAAGTATAAAAGTCGTTAAGCACGAGCAGGTTGTTTATGTTATCGTCTATGATAGCAGTTATTTCGTGGCCTATGCCAAGTCCTGCTGTGTTAATGCCATTTTCATCGAATATTTTAGCTAGAAGCGCCGCATCTTTGTCAGTTGTTCCACCAAATACGAAAGACTCATCGTTCATAAACAACTGCAGTGTAGGAGGGGTATTGTCGGCAGTTATGTTTTTAGCTGATCCTCCAATAATTACCGATTGGTTAGCTCCCATAGCATCCTGCACCTGGTTAGTGGCATAAAGTGAAATTTTACCTTTACCATAGTTGTAGGCAATGTCTTTGGGTACAACAAAACTTAAATCAAACAAGCCGTTGCTTATGGTAGCTTTGCCATCGTAGATCACGCTTTCACGTACGTTTACTGATACAGGCGGTGCTCCTTCATCTCCAAAAGTGCGTAATGTTGTTGGTTTTTCATAAACTGTAACCTGCACCTCGCCATTAAATGCTGAGAACGTATTCCCTGATGCATCTTTTATATGGCCTTTCAAGTTTATCTTGCCAAGTGCACTTAAAGTGTCAGTAGCTACAGGTTGGTTATTGATGTGTGTTATTTCAGTGCTTAGAGCTGCAGATGCCAGCTGCTGTGATGGGTCTGCCAGTAAAGAAAAATTACGGTTATTGACTCCTTTAGAACCACTCACATTATCTGTAATGCTGTTATTTTTGGTGCTTAGCACTAGGTCGCCGAGGCGTGTATTGGTGCCCACTGCAGGTGTAAAGAAACTTTTAAAGAAGTTGCGGTTAAGTACCCGGTTGCCATTTGAGTACACAGGGCGGGTTGTTGTAATCATACCTACAGCTCCACCATCTGGGTGTAGCAAGGCTATCTCGGCACCAGATACGCCTGACGGATTATCGTAGCGGCCAAACTCGCAGGTAGCTGTAAGCAGAAAAGTTAATCTATCCCTGTTTGTCCAGCTTTTTATGCGTGGTATAGTTACTACCTGCTCAGATGCCAAACTTACTTCATTGCCGTGGCCAGTATAATTAGTAATAACAGAGCCTTGCTCGATGGCTTTATCTAAAGCGGCAACAGCATCTGGTACCGATTGACCGTTAGACTCATAAACCTGGCGGTAAAGGTCCAGGTATATTTTGTTGGAATTGTAATTAGCAGCATTAGACTGCAGGAAATTAGCAAGAAACTCTGCGTCATTCTGGTGTTCGTTATAATCACCATCATCTGCCAGTAAAGTTACTCTGTTACGCCACTTCCCGAAATGTGTTGGACTATCGTAATTTATTATCTTATCGACTACAACAGCAGCCTCGGTAACTGTTTTAACAGGTAGTCTGCCAATTCCAATGTCCAGCAGGTGATCTCCTAATGTAGATTCTATCCATTCGCCTTCATCATCATCCAGGAAGCCAAAATAATCTTCTGAAGAGTAGCTGGAGATTGGGTGCAACGACTGCCTGGATTCGTAAATAGGAACGAAATTAGTATTATTACTCAACCGGTTTTTGTAATCATATGAAGCATCGCCGAACAGCAGCAGGTACATATGGTTGTGTCCGCTTTTGTTACTGCGTTTGTGCAGCATACGCATAAAGTCACGGATAGCCGTTACATCTTGGGCACCCGACGAAAACTCATTAAATACCTGTGTGGTTGTGGCTACTAATACCTGCATCCCGTTGTGCTTGCGCCGGTGTTCTGCCAACTTGTTTGCTTCCTGCAAAAAACGTGGATTGGTAATAATAACCAGATCAAGGTTCCCATCTAGGTTCTGGGCATGCAGGTTTTGGTTGTTTACTTTGCCTGCTGCAATTGGCTTAACGGTAATATTAGCTGGATGCAGCACAACAAATTCACGCAGTGTACTGGTAGCAGTATTAAAGCTAAGTTCTGAGCCGGCATCTGCCTGTTGTAGCTCAGGAGCTACCGGGTTTGTTATGTCCCATACCATGGCACCAGCTGGTGCTCCGGCTATCCGGAATGTACTAACTGGCGCAGCCATACTTGCCACTGACCTGAAGCTGGTTTGATCTCCTTTGAATCTGAGCTGACGCTGGTAGTTAAGCTGCAGGTAGTTCAGGTAACCTAACGAGGTGGAACTGCCGCCAGTGTTAAAAGCCAGGTTAGTTTCCAGTGCAGTCGGAGAGCCTAGCGTTTGCTGATTTAAAGTATAAGTTTTTAAACTATTTGTGCCCTGAGGGTGATAGCTATAAGTGCCTCGCGATGGAATTGACTGGCTACCGATTGTCTGGCCATTTACTTTTATACTGAAGGATGTTTCTGTAGGTGCATTCGCCATCAGAAAAGCCGTGAGCTTAACTTCAGAACCTGCTACTATATCTGAGACAGGTAAGCTGATGGTATGCGACGAAACAAAAGAGTTAAATTCTTCGCCGTACCATTCCCGGCCCGAGAATACCATGTTTTTCAGGTCGCGCTCATGAAAATGATATTCGTTGTAGCTGGTGATGGTTTGAGTGGCACCCGCTGCCTGTGCGCGGCTGCTAATGCGTTTGCCCTGTGCAGATCCTACTCTTAAAAAGTAAAAGGCGGTGTCTGAGTATACGTTAAAGCTGTGTTTAAATTGCTGCTCAGCGGCATCATACTGCCAGGTATGCGGACCCCGTGCATAAAAAAGTATAAAGTCGCTGTCATCGAAACGGCCATCTGCCTCGCCTGTCACCGTAATGTGATTTTCTACTAAATCGTCGGGTCTGCTAACGTTGTTTGGCTGGGGCAGCATACCGCCACTGTTACCGTACAATTGTATAGTTTTAGGATCGATACCCTGCATATTTACTCCCAAACTTTGCAGCAGGCTTCTGTCTATTTTATGTACTCCTGATGCTGTAACTGCCAGTTTGTACCAAGTGCCGCTGTTTAAAACAGAATTGCTGGCAAAGTTTGTAGTACCTGTTCGTGCATTGGTTACCCTAGCTGATGCCTGGTTATACTTGTAGCTAAAGGAAGTAAGTTTTTCGAGCTGGTTTGTTTGTGGGTTGCGCCTAATAGGCAGAATGGTTACTACAGCTACCGAAGATTTGTTTTCGGTACTGTTTACAACATGCACCTCAGCGGCAGCAGAAAATGTATACTTTCCGAATAGCTTTTGATCTTCAGGAGAGAAGGGTTGGTAAGTTGCATCTGAAAGGGCAAGGTTTTCAATGTGCTGCGGAAGGCGAAACCTGTAGTAAGGTAATCGTTCAGTAGGGTCTACGGTAGCACCCTCAAAGGCAGGTACTTTATCAGGGAGATTATTTACAGGTAGTACCGTTTCGTAGCCTACCCAGTTTATGCTTACACTTTGCTGAGCATTGGTGCGAAAAGTTAACAAGCTTAAAAGCAGAAACGCGCTAGCAAAAACGAGTCGAAATTGCCCCATCTGATGACCGTAATGTTTTAAAAAAAGATGCTGTAAACTCTACAACTAGCCTCTTTTTACTTTGTAACAAATATAAGGTTAATTTATTGTATTTCAGTAGGGTTTAGTAGCTGTTTTAAGGCATGTTATAAAGCTCCATTACTGGGTTAGCTAATAACATAAAATAAGTCTTGAATGTTTTCTCAAAGGCGCTCCTCTGCAATTGCTTTTGAATTAAAGGTCATGCGCTCACCAATGCGAGCATTAGATGTATGGGCAAGTTAAATAAAGTAATTTTACATCATCGGCCAAGTAGCTCCAGACGAGATGCTATATCATTTTCTACAGTTAACTTTCTGAGATGGGTGTTCTTTTGAAGAAGGATAAAAGTATGTACAATACTATAATTAACGGTATGGCTGCGAACTGAAGAAGAACTACTAAGATAACCGAGAGGATCAGGAAAATAAACCGCACAGAATTATCCTGCCAACTTAGGTTCTTAAATTTAAGTGCGAAAAGCGGCAGCTCTGCCACCAGCAGGTATGAGAAAAGTATGGTTATTATAATTAGTACCCATGGGTTAAGTATAACTGCGTAATGCATCAGGTCGCCGTGGGCTAGTATAAGTGGCAGCGATGTTATAAAAATGGTGTTGGCTGGTGTCGGCAGCCCAATAAACGAAGTGGTCTGGCGGGTATCTATGTTAAACTTAGCCAGGCGCAGCGCCGAAAATATGGTAAGCAGAAACCCGAGGAAAGCTACTGTTTCAATCGGGAGGCCCAAGAAGCTATCTCCGGTTCTGAGCAGCAGCTTAAACATAACTGTGCCTGGCACAACGCCAAAAGAAACCATGTCGGCCAGTGAGTCCAACTGCTTGCCAATTTCAGAGTAAGCACCTAATACGCGTGCCACCATGCCATCCAGAAAATCTAAGACAGCTGCAATGCCCACTAAGTAAGCAGTGTACACCAACTGGTCCTGAAATGCAAAGTATAATGCCAGGCAACCCGAAAACAAGTTAAGGCAGGTTATGGCGTTTGGTATATGTTTTTTCATGCAAGGGTGGCGGTAAGTATACTACCGCAGAAAAGGGTTATACTTTTTCTCGTAGCCGATGGTGGTTTCCGGGCCGTGACCGGGATAAACTGTTACCTCATCGGGTAGTGTGAAAAGCTTTGTTTTTATACTTTGGATCAAGGTGTCGAAATCGCCGCCAGGTAAATCGGTGCGGCCTATACTTCCCTGGAACAGCACATCGCCACCTATTACAGTTTTGTCGGCTTTGTTGTAGAACACCACATGTCCGGGGGCGTGGCCAGGTGCAAAGATCACTTCTAACTTAGTATTGCCAAACTTAACTGCATCACCTTCTTTTAAGAACTTAGCCGGAAGCTGCTCCGCGTACATGGGGAAACCATAAACCGGGGCATAGGCAGGCACAGAACGTAAAGTCTGCTCATCGTCTGGGTGTATCTCTAACTCTACGTTGTAAGTATCGGCTACAAACTTATTTCCCAGCACATGGTCTATGTGGCAGTGTGTGTTTAGTAGGCGAACTACCTTCAGGTTATTGTCTGCAATATACTTTTTCAGCTCTTCCTGTTCGTGTTTGTCATAGCACCCTGGGTCTACTACTACGCACTCGTTGGTATCGTCGTGCAGCAGGTAAGTGTTTTCCTGAAAAGGGTTAAAGGTAAGGCAGGTAACTTTCATTGCTAATAGTTTTTACTTTCTGGCCCACAAAATCGGGTTCTAAGTTACGAATTTCACCTGTACATCTCGTAACTTGCCTCTATGAATTACGATTTTATAGTTGTTGGCCATGGTCTGGCCGGTGCCATTTTAAGTTATACTTTGCGCAAAAGGGGGCACCGTGTACTTGTAATAGATGAGCCAAAAGCGAACTCGGCCTCTAACGTGGCTGCCGGACTCTTAAACCCAGTTGCCGGGAAACGCTTTGCTAAATCATGGATGGCTGATGAGTTTATACCTGCTGCTGATGCCTTCTACGATGAGTTGGAGAAGCATTTCGGGCAGGAACTGTTTGTACATAAACCGATTTATAAAATATTTTCATCGATAGAGGAGCAGAATACCTGGATGGCAAAGAGTGCCGGAGAGGGATGGAACAAGTATATTGAAGCCACCTATACGCAAAGTATAAATCAGCCTACTGTGCAGGATCCCTTTGGTGGCATCGTGATTAAACACGGGGGCTACTTAAAGGTAGCGCCAACATTAAACCTGCTTACAAAAGAATTAATAGCAAAAGGGCTGTTGTTGCCGGAGCGGTTTGATATTGAACAGCTTACATTAACAGAGAGCGGAGTAAAGTATAGAGAAGATATCGAGGCAAATCACCTGATCTTTTGCGAAGGATACCAGGTAGTAAACAATCCATATTTTAGATGGTTGCCCTTGCAGCCAACTAAAGGGGAGGTGCTGGAGGTGCGTACACAGAATTTTAACCCTTCGTGCATCTATAACAAAGCCGTTTACGTTGTTCCTGAAGGAGAAGGACGCCTGATAATTGGGGCAACCTATAACTGGCGACAACCCGATGAGCAGATAACAAAGCAGGGGGAGGAAGAATTGAGTGAGCGATTTAGCCAGATCACCTCAGAAGAATTTAAGGTTACAGGCCAATGGGCAGGTATAAGGCCAGCTGTGCGCGACAGACGCCCATTGGCAGGCGTACACCCAAAGTATAAGCAACTAAGTGTGTTTAATGGCATGGGGTCTAAGGGTGTGCTGATGGCGCCTTTTCTGGCAAATAACTTTGCTGAGGCGTTAGAAGGTAAAACCGACCTACTGCCAGAGATACACATTTCGAGATATTTTTCGTTATATTACGACTACATAAAACACCAGAACCATCAAACCTAAGCGCATGCGTTTTTATACAAGGTTATTGTTGCTCTTTGTGCTGTGCTCTCTAAACGTAAACATTGTGCAGGCACAGCCTGGCCGGGATGTTTTCGGTAAGAGCCGCATCCAATATAAAAACTTTGACTGGCAGCTATACAGCACCCAGAACTTTAATATCTACTTTTACAGTGGAGGCAACGAAGCAGCCCTTAACGCTGCCGAATACGCTGAAAAAGAGCTGAAGCGCATTACCAGCCTTATAGGGTATTACCCCTACTCCAAGATCACGCTTATACTTTACAACTCCACCACTGATTTGCGCCAGAGCAACATCGGCCTGGACCGCGATCAGTACCAAACCGGCGGCGAAACGCTGTTTATGAAAAATAAGATCGAGCTGGCCTATGAAGGAACCCAGACAAAATTTAAGCGCGATCTTAGCTTTACCCTTACCGAACTGCTGCTAAACGATATGATGTATGGCGGCAGCTTGAAAGAGGCTTTGCAAAGTAGCTACCTGCTGCGCTTGCCAGATTGGTTTATAAGTGGTGTGGCAGGCTATACAGCAGAGGGCTGGAGCATCCGGATGGATAACTTTATGCGCGACATGCTGCAGGAGTCAAAGCAAAATCCGCAGGTGTTTTTTACCCGCGACCCGGAGCTTACAGGGCAGTCTATCTGGAATTATATTGCGGAGCGTTACGGCTATACTTCTATCCAAAACATACTTAACCTCACCCGCATTACCCGCGATGTAGAGATTGGTATCACAAGTAGCCTAAACATCCCTTACAAACGCTTTCTGGAGGATTGGAGAAATTATTATGCACAGATAAATACCAGCGCCGAAAACCCGCTGATACCTGTGCCTGAAACAGCCAGGCTGTCTAACAAAAACAAGCATGCACATCGATATACTGAGCCTACACTAAACCCTGCAGGTACTTTGCTAGCCTATGCCGAGATAGATAACGGTAACTTTAGGATTATTGTGCAGGACGTGCGAACCGGTAAAGACAGGGTTGTGTGGCGTGGCGGCTACAAGACGCTGGACCAGATGATCGATTATGATATACCGGTGCTGGCATGGCGATCGAATAACCAATTAGGCTTTATAGAGGCACGCCGTGGCAAGATGACACTGCGCCAGGTTGATGCCCGCGATCGTTATTCACTGTTGCCATTTTACGAGAACCTGACCACAGCTGCCGCTACATTAGACCAGTTTACGCAGGTGTATGACATGAGCTACTCAGAAGATGGGCAAAACTTTGTAGTAAGTGCTTCTAAAGATGGGCAGACAGATATTTTCCTGTTAAGTGCCAATGGCCGCCTGCAAAAGCAGCTTACTAAAGATATTTACGACGATGTACAGCCTGCTTTCTTACGTGGGGGCAAAGGCATCGTATTCAGTTCTAACCGTTGGGTAGATACCACAGGTGTTACTCCTGCGGCTACATTTGGGAGTGTGGTCAACAATTATGATATCTTCCTGATGGATCCGCAGGGTGTGAACGTGCGCCAGCTTACCTCTTCTGTTGCCAGTGAACTAAGGCCCCGCGCCACCGAAGATGGTAATCTTATTTACCTGAGCGAGGAAAGCGGTATCCGTAGCCTGTATCGGTATAATCTGAGCACAGAAACAAGCACGCCGCTTACTAACTTTACGCAGGGCATCGAAGATTATGATTACGTAAGTAGCAATAGTACGCTTGCTTTTGTATCAAAGGATCGCTCACGTGACTTTGTGTACCTGCTGCCTAACTACGCTCCTACCACGTTACAGGAGTTGCCCAAAACATCACGCCAGATCATACTAGAGGCAAGAGTACGCGCACCGCAACAAGCAGCCACAGCACGAAAGCTACTGGAGGCGGAAAAACAGAAGAAAAAGCCTGTTAGGGCAGAAGGCGAAATAGACATTGAAAATTACCAGTTCGATACAGACGGTACTCGGACAGATACAACCAAAACGGCTTCTGCTGCTGCAGTAAAGCGCCCTGCTACAGTGGCATCCAATCTTCAGATTTCCGGGCCTCTGGATTACGATCTGCGGTTTAGTGTGCACGAAATTGTTACTTCTGTATACGCTGATCCGCAATTGGGCTTTGGTATTGTTGCCGGTGTAAATATGAGTGATCTGTTTGAAAACCATCATATCAGGGGCAATGCTTTTATTAGAACTGATCTGGAAACAAGTCGTGTTTGGGCTGAATACATGAACTTGAAGAACCGGGTAGACCTGGGCATGCAGTTTCGCAGAGATATTATACTTACAGAGGTTTCTGAAACAGGGGCAAGGTTAAGGTTCTCTAAAAATGAGTTCTCTCCAACATTAGTTTACCCACTTAGCCATAGCACCAGCCTCAGAGCTCAGCCAAAGTTTGTGAACACCCGGTTTACTTTCGTTAACAGCTTTATCACACCAGATAGTGTTGTGAACTTTGGTGGAGCCAATTTGGAGCTGGTATATGACAACTCTGTATCTACGGGTGTAAATATGCGTGAAGGTACTCGTATGAAGGCTGGTATACTTTCGCTCAGAGGATTTGATGGCTCTGCTGGTAATTTTAGCAAATTTTATGTTGACCTGCGCCATTATCAAAAACTGCACCGACAGATTGTATTGGCTGCCAGAATTGGCTATGGCTCTTTCTTCGGTAATTCACCTAAACAGTTCCTGATCGGGGGTATGGATAACTGGCTGCTGGCTCAGGACGATGAGGAAACAGAGCAAAATGATATACTGGTGCAAGGCCCAGCAGATCTTTTTTACCTGGAATATGCCACACCGCTCCGAGGGTTTAACTTTAATACACGCAACGGTACCAAATACTTGCTGGCAAATGCAGAGCTACGTGTGCCAATAGTACAGTACTTGTATAGCGGTCCGATACCGTCGGGTTTTTTCCGTAATCTGCAGCTTACAGCCTTCGCCGATGCAGGGTCGGCTTATAATGGCTCAAACCCCTTTACAGGCAACAATTCTATCAACACACGTGTAATAGGAGGCCGAACCAGCCCAACAGAAGTAGATCCCTTTGAGATAACAGTAATCAACTACCGCAACCCATTTTTGGTAGGCTATGGTTTTGGTGCCCGTACCACGTTGCTTGGGGTTTATGGCAAACTAGACATTGCCTGGGGCGAGGAAGATTATGAACGCAGGGGACCTAAATTCTACATCACCTTAGGTTACGACTTCTAACATCGTTGCATGAATAGAAAAACAAAGCGCTTCGGCCTAGGCGCTATACTTTTGTTAGTCTTAGGTGTATCCTGGATACACATGGCAGATAAAAATTACCTGTATAAGGCAGTTGTTTACAACTTTGCTGATATAGACGATCATGATATATTTGACCAGCGTGAAATAGATGCACCCCGAAGATCACAGCCTTGGCCGCTAGCTAGTAAATACAACAAAGTAAGCCTCCCCGACGAACTTGTGCAGCTGCACCTGGACATTGAATCTGTTGCTTTTCTGCTTATCCACAACGACTCTATACTTTATGAACAATATTGGGGCGGATATTCTAGTGAGTCTAAGAGCAACTCTTTTTCAATGGCTAAAAGTATAGTCAGCACGCTGGTAGGCGTCGCTATTAAAGAAGTCCATATTAGAAGCGTAGAGCAACCAGTAGCCGATTTCCTGCCTGAGTTCAGAGAAGCCAATAAAGCAAAAATCAGAATAAAACATTTACTATGGATGAGTTCTGGTCTTAACTGGGATGAATCGTACAGCAGCCCGCTTTCTGTTACAACAGAGGCTTACTATGGAACAGACTTAGAGAAAGTAATCAGCGGACTTAAGGCTGTAGAGGCACCGGGCAAAAAATTTAGTTACAAAAGCGGCGACACGCAGGTGCTGGGGCTTGTGCTAGAGGCTGCTACTGGTAAAAGTCTTAGTAAATTGGTTGAAGAAAAACTCTGGAAGCCCTTGGGAGCTGAGGAAGACGCGGAGTGGAGCCTGGACAGGCGCGGAGGTGTAGAGAAAGCCTACTGCTGCTTTTACTCCAATGCCCGCGACTTTGCACGTATTGGCAAGCTTTACCTGCACAATGGCATCTGGAACGGCGATACTATTGTGCCTCCTGCTTATGTTAAATCCTCTCTCACGCCAAATGGTTTAATTGATGCCAACGATAACGAGAAGGTAAACTTCTATGGCTATCAGTGGTGGCTTATCCCAGATTATAAAGGGCAGGATGTGTTTTATGCCCGTGGTATACTAGGGCAGTATATCATTGTTATTCCGGAGAAGGACATCATAATGGTACGCCTGGGTAAAGAAAGGGCTGGCCGTGTGGGCAAGCACCCTGGAGAAGTATTGGCCATGATCGACGCTGCCAATAAACTGGTGCCATAGCGAGGCTTAGTTCAAATGGATTACCTGCTTATCTGTGCCACTGCATTTCTGGCTTCCGGGTTAACTTTCTTTTCTGGCTTTGGTTTAGGTACGCTTCTGGTTCCTGTTTTTGCCCTTTTCTTTCCAATAGATGTGGCTATAGCGCTTACTGCCGTAGTACATTTCCTTAATAACCTCTTTAAGCTGACACTGGTAGGCCGGCATGCCCAACTAACTGTAGTGCTTAAATTTGGGTTACCCTCTGTGGTGGCTGCTTTTGCAGGGGCTGGTTTGTTGGCGCTTATATCGGAGTGGCAGCCGTTGGCAAGTTATACTTTGGGTGTAAAGGAATTCTATGTTACGCCAGTAAAGCTAATTGTGGCACTCCTGATGATTGGCTTTGCGCTGTTTGATCTGCTGCCGCGTCTAGCTAAACTATCTTTCGATCCGAAGTATCTGCCGTTCGGCGGTTTGCTCAGTGGCTTCTTTGGGGGGCTTTCAGGTAACCAAGGCGCATTACGCAGCGCCTTTCTAATTAAGCTTGGCCTGAGTAAAGAGGCTTTTATAGCAACCGGTGTGGTTATTGCCTGCCTGATAGATGCTACACGTATAAGCGTGTATGCTAAACTTATCTTTTCACCGGAGCAAAGTATAAATTATATGTTACTGGCTGCCGCTACAGCCTCGGCATTTGCAGGTGCGCTTCTAGGAATCAGGCTTTTGAAGAAAGTAACTATACAGGCGCTGCAGGTTATAGTAGCCATTATGCTTATACTTGTTGCTTTGGGACTGGCATCCGGCCTTATTTAAAATGAAAGAGGCCATACTTTGCAGTACAGCCTCCTTTATTTTATACTTTTATACTTATGCCAGCTTATCTGTAACGACAGCGTAATTAGGGTCTTCTACAATATTTACATCAATCACTTTGTCAGCGTTCTTAAGTAGAACCAGGCAGTCTGGGCTAAGGTGTTTTAGATGTAATGTTTTGCCAGCTTTAGCATAGCGTTCGGTTAGCTTGTTAAGAGCATCTATACCAGACATATCCACTACTCTGCTCTCCTTGAAATCAATGATAACCTCATTAGGATCGTTTAATACATCAAATTTTTCTGTAAACACAGCCACTGAGCCAAAGAACAATGGGCCGTACAGTTCGTAATGCTTCACACCGTTGGCATCAGTATACTTTCTGGCTCTGATGCGTTTAGCACTTTCCCAGGCAAAGACTAAGGCCGCAATAATTACACCTATTAGTACAGCAAGCGCCAGGTTATGTAACCAGATTGTGATAGCGGCAACCAGAATTCCTACAAACACATCATGTTTTGGCATTTTGTTGATGATCCTAAAGCTGATCCATTCAAAAGTGCCAACAGCTACCATTATCATAACACCAACTAAGGCTGCCATAGGCACTAGTTCTATAATTGGTGCTCCAACAAGTATAATAACCAGAATAGTAACCGCTGCTACAATGCCGGCCAAACGAGCCCGTGCCCCAGCAGAAAGATTAACCAGTGTTTGAGCTATCATGGCACAGCCACCCATCCCAAAGAAGAAACCGTTTAATAGGTTGGCGCTGCCTTGTGCTATACTTTCTCTGTTGCCATGTCCGCGGGTGCCTGTAATTTCATCTACTAAATTAAGGGTAAGTAAACTCTCTGTAAGGCCAACACCAGCCATGATCAAAGCATAAGGGAAAATTACCTGTAGCATCTCAAGGGTTAATGGTACTTCCGGAACATGGAAGGGAGGGAGGCCGCCGCTTACAGCCGCAATGTCTTTAACCATCTTGGTATCTATATCAAAACCAAGCACAATACAGAACACTACGATAATGGCAACCAGAGAGGGAGGTACTGCTTTTGTTAGACGGGGCAGCAGTACAATAATGGCAATAGTTAAGGCAACCAGACCAGCCATAATGTACAAGGCACTACCAGATAACCACGAAGACTCTCCGTTAACAACCGTTTTAAACTGCTCTATCTGCGACATGAATATAATTACCGCAAGGCCGTTTACAAACCCATACATAACTGGCTGCGGCACCAACCTGATAAACTTGCCAAGTTTAAACACGCCAACAATAATTTGTAAAACACCAGCTAAGGCTACGGCTGCAAATACATACTCCAGGCCATGAGACTGCATAAGGGCAATAAGCACAACAGCAGTTGCTCCCGCACCACCCGATATCATACCCGGTCTGCCGCCAAATATAGCAGTAACCAGGCCCATGATAAAGGCAGCATACAAACCAACCAAAGGCGGGAAACCAGCAATAATGGCAAATGAAAGGGATTCTGGGATCATGGTCATGGCAACAGTAAGTCCGGCCAAAACCTCAATTTTATAATCGACTTTCTTACTAAAGTCGAATAGACGTAATAAAGGCTGCATCTATAAAAATGAAAATAATGTAGAATAAGAAAACAGTGCCAAGTGCATGGCTGTGGCTACATGTTTGTTTTATAACCATGTAAGGATAGGCATGCACAAGCTCTCTCTAACACCTTGTTATAGGCATTAGAGAACTACAGGTTTTAATTGGCAGGAACTCACGGTGGAGTTTGTGTAATAAATGGTGTAGCTTTTCTCATTGTGGGTGCAAAAGTACGATTTCTAAATTGCAAGCTCAAGTTATTCTTTTCGTTGCTAATGCCGGGCACATTGTGCAGCATCTGCAATGTCTACACTGCAGCTAAATTTCGGTAAAAATTGCTGTACTAGATTTAGTGCAAAAAATGGAGTTGAACTATATAAACCCGCACATAAAAGGCAGGCTTTTAGCAGGTCAGGTGTTGCCAGCAACGCAAAAGTGAATAATTATACTTAATTTGCCAAAGTATCATTTTTTAGAAAGATTATGTTGCAGTCCATGACAGGTTTCGGCAGTGCCCGACTTGATTCTGACCAGTATACTATTTCCGTTGAAATTAGGTCTCTTAACTCTAAAGGGATGGACCTGAGCGTGCGTACACCACGTTACCTAGGCGATAAGGAGTACGAGATTCGAAACATGCTTACCAAAGCGTTGGTGAGAGGTAAAGTGTCTGTTTGCATTGATTACACAAAAAACAAATCGCAGAAGGCAAAGAATAACATTAACCGCGACCTGCTGCAGGTGTATTACAATGAGCTAAGCCAGGCAGCAGATGCCGTAGGCGCCTCTAAGCAAGACCTGTTCCGGTTAGCATTACACATGCCGGAAGTGCTGCAGCAGGACCAGGACGAAGAAAGTGGCGACGCGGATTGGAGCATTGTGCAGCCGTTGTTGGAAGATGCACTTAAAAATATAAATACCTTTCGAGCCGATGAGGGCAAAGCACTTACTGCTGAGATTATGTCTTACATCGATAGGATCCGGATTCTTTTGGCTGAGATCGAAAAGCATGATCCGGTACGTATGGAGAACATCCGCAATAGGATAAAGGGGCACCTAACAGAAATATCAAACTCTGAAAGCTTCGACAAAAACCGCTTTGAGCAGGAAATGATATACTTTATGGAGAAACTAGATATTGCCGAGGAAAAGGTAAGATTAGTTAACCACCTGCATTATTTCACTGAAACAGTTTACCTGCCAGAGCCAACCGGTAAAAAGCTTGGGTTTATTTCGCAGGAAATTGGCCGCGAAATTAATACGATCGGATCTAAAGCTAATGATGCCACCATACAGCATTATGTAGTAGAGATGAAGGAAGAACTAGAAAAGATAAAAGAGCAGATAAATAACATACTTTAAGTAGTAGCTAAATTTCAAGTGCCCCTGTAAAGCAGATGTTTTACAGGGGCTTTTTTATGTATATAGCTATTGTAATATACTGTAAATGAGTTCGAAATTAATTTTTTAGCAAAGTAAATCTGTTACCTTTTGCTGTTTTTCGAAAGCTTTTTAAGAGACTTTTATTAATTTTTGTCGCATTTTTTCTGTTGTAGCCCATTTTCTGTTCATGCAGGCTATGTTACCTTGTATTGCAATTATTCCTGTTTTTACAGGATGTTATCAAATACATTTGATATACTGAATGACTGCCTACTGCAAAATTATTTCTCGGTAAGGCTCTTTAGGGCAGTTACCGGTTTCCACCTTCCACCCTTTTTAACAGACTTAATCAGTCCGGTTTAGTTTCAGGTGCCCTTGTGTATGGTAGCCAAAACTATAGCGGGTATACAACCTTGATTTTCGTTTTTTATTAACCTATATGTCTAACTTTTAATTATTAATGTTTATGAAAGTAAATCGTTTACTTGCAGTAGCTGCAATGGCAGTTGCCTTCGGATTCACTTCTTGCCAGCAAGAAGAAGAGCAAATCACTTCTAAAGCTGAAGTATCTGAGCAAACACTAAATCAGATTTCAGCAATGGGCTTCAACAACCAAAATGTGCAGAAGGTTGATGGAGGTTATATTGTAGAAGGGGATATCTTCATGGGTGAGAAAGATCTTGAAGCAGCACATGATCACAAGGCGTTACGTGTTGGTGATGAGGAGCAATACCGCACCAATAACCTGGTAAATGTTGGCACGAGCCGCACTATCAGAGTAGCTATCACAACTAGCTTGCCGTCTTCTTATGTTACAGCGCTTGATGAGGCTATCCGTCGTTACAACGCAGAAAACCTGAGAATTAAATTCCAGCGTGTATCTTCTAACTATGAGATTTTATTCTCTAAGGCTCCAAACAACGCTTCTTATCTTGCTTCTGCAGGATTCCCATCAGGTGGTAACCCTTACAACAGTGTTGTGGTTAACTCTAACTACCTTGGCTCTAACCCAGGCACAAATTACCTGGCTACTATTTTAGCGCACGAATTAGGCCACACAATTGGTTTCCGCCACACTGACTATATGAACAGAGCTTATAGCTGTGGTGGTTCTTACTACAACGAAGGTGCTAGCACAGTAGGTGCAGTTCACATCCCTGGTACGCCAACAGGCGCTGATCCAAACTCATGGATGCTGGCTTGTATCGGAACAGGTGCTAACCGCTATTTCAACTCAAACGACAGAACAGCTCTTAACTACCTGTACTAACAAGTTAGTATGAACAAAAGCCGGTATTCCTCAGAAATAGAGGAGTACCGGCTTTTGTTTCAATACAAACAACAATAGCTGTACTCTTTAATTTTAGAATTATTTAAGGGTATAAATTCTGATATTTTGCAATTGCCATTTAGTTGCGTTTGCAATAGATATTCTTTTGCTGGCTAGTGTATTGTTAGAATAATTATAATTATTGCATTGCAATATTAGGAAGAACTAATAATTAGATATTGTTGTTTAAACGTTTAAAAAAGATTATAAATAGTTTGCATTAATGAATAATATATTACTATATTGGAATTATGTCTAACTTAAAATTTTACAAATTATGTTTGCAAAGAAATTATTATTGTTCTCTGCCGTAGTGGCAACTCTGGGTTTTTCTTCTTGCCAGCAGGAAGAGGAGATTTCTAATAAAGAAGAAGCTTCTCAGGAAGTACTTACTCAGATTAAAACTTTAGGCTTCAATAACCAAAATGTGCAGAAAGTTGAAGGTGGCTATGTAGTAGAAGGAGATATCTTCCTGTCTCAGGATGATCTTAAGACTGCTCATAACACTAAAGCACTACGTGTAGGCGAGGCTGAGCAGTACCGCACTACAAATTTAGTAGCTGTGTCAGGATCAAGATTGATTACGATCTCTATGGACTCTAGACTTCCTTCTAGCTATATAGCTGCATTAGACGAGGCTATTGCCCGCTATAATTCAGAAGGTTTGTCTATTACAATGCAGCGTGTTTCTTCAGGTGGTGACATTAACATTACTGCTGCTCCAAGATCTGCACAGTACCTGGCATCAGCTGGTTTCCCGACGTCGCAGGGTAATCCGCATAACAACATTAAAGTAGCTGAGCGTTATATTGGCAAAAATCCAAACACAGGCTGGTTTGCAACTATCTTGGCGCACGAAATCGGTCACTGCATCGGCTTCCGTCATACAGACTACATGGACAGAAGCTATAGCTGCGGTGGTGGCTATACTAACGAAGGTGCTTCTTCTGTAGGTGCAGTTCACATCCCTGGTACGCCAACTGCTGCCGATCCAAACTCATGGATGCTAGCTTGCATCGGTTCTGGCCAAAACCGTCCGTTTAACTCAAACGACAAAATTGCACTTGGTTACCTATACTAATAGCTGATAGGTAAAGTAAAATATAAGCGGCTCCTGCGAAAGCGGGAGCCGCTTTTTTTATAGTGTTTGGATTGGTAATGCTGTGCCGTAGCACTAGGGCAAGAGGGTAGGTATTGTTACGTATTAACCTTAAAAAGATGTTATGACGCTGGCTGTTTGGTAAAGGCTGTTACTTCAAAGTATACATTCACGGTATAGTAAAAGCAGATGGTATTTTTAAGAAAATTGATTGGCTAAGACTGTGCCGAGAATAAATATGTGAGCTGAAGTTTATCAGGCTAAAATTAAGAATGCTTTAAAGTATAAGTACCCTTGTAGCAATATATTTGCCCGCCTCAGATTTAACTCGAAGTATGTATAATCCTTTTACCAAGCCAGTTGTATCAAGTGTTTTTATAATACCGACTTCTTCAGAGTCATGTAATAACTTGCCCAGTTGGTCGTAAAGCTGAATATGCGCTGCATCGCCTGCTACAGCAACGTTCAGTGTTTTACCTGCCTCTATAGGATTCGGGTATACTTGTACAAATCCCTCTTTTGCATAAATTGCTTCTTCGATATCGCTGTAGTAAAACAAGCCGGTTTCTGTGGCAACTTTAATCCTGTAACGGTTGCTGCCGGGTGCAGGTGTTGGGTCGTTTAAAAGTATGGCTTGTGCAGACGTTGGCTTTACCGTTGTTACAGATTGATAAATACCATTTTGGATGCGTTCTAACGTAACCGATTGAAGTTGGTAGAGTGTGCTGAGCTCCAGGTTAAAACGCATGGTGTCCATCACGAACTGTTCTGGCAAAAAGCTTTTAACGTAACAGCCTGTGCCCTGTCGTTCAAAGGCAATGGCATCACTTGTTTCGGCCTGTATACCTTCCACTATCGGGGCAACAAGTACAAACTCTCCTAAATGCTCCAGTTGTTTTCTGCTTAGCAAGGCAAGTGTGTCTGAGGTGGTGAATAGTGGCTCTGTATAAGCTTTGTCTACGTGCAGCAGTTGGTACTCTTTTACGCCTGGTTGGGCTGGCCAGTATACCATGGTATTATCATCGCAACTGTAGCCCACTTTTAGCTTTAGCTGCCTAGTAAGTATAAATGGCGCTGACTCTATACTTCCATTTGTAGTTCTCAACCTAACCTGAGCTACCGCCACTGTATCCGGAGTAGTCCAATCAAAGTATAAATCAGAAGTGTTTATTTCTTTAATAAGTTTCCAGTCTCTGTCGTTGGATAGTTTATACTCTAGTTGCGCAGGCTCTGAGGCAACACCACCCTGCCAGCGCAGCCTGTTTAGGGCTGCAGCCTTTAAGCTTAGCCCCAACGATGGGTAAAGCCACTCTAACTCTGTTTCGTACTCATAAACGAGGCTAAATGGTTGAGCTTTGCCTTCTACTTTGTAACCTGATATAAGCAACTCGTATTCTCCGGCTTCGGGTAAATCTATGGTTACCTGCTCTATATTATTTAAGTGGTCTGGGCCGCGCCTGGCCGGTTTGGAAAGTGAGTCCGGATGAGGATAAGTACTTAGTACCCACGGTAACCAACTGGTGCCGGAGCTGCGTTGTTTTATATGTAGGTCCAGGTCGTTGATGAGGGCAGTAGCTGCATTGGGAGTTGCTTCTCTGTCGTGCCACACTAAGGTGGCTTTTAATAATCTGGCACCTTCGGGTACTTTAATAGTAAAAGATAGGTGTTCTCCTTGTGCCACAGCTGCCTCTGTAAACCGCGATTCCAGTATACTTCTCACTGCGCCAAGTGCATCCGTATTACCAAACCCAGACTCATGGTCTACTGCCTTGCGGCCAACATCATCGGCACTGTTGATTAAGGCAGCTTTTACGAGTGCAGCAGAGGGTAAATTGCCGTCAAATTGATTTTTATAAGCTTCTTGTACCAGTACTGCCACACCACTTACCACAGCCGCCGCCTCAGAGGTGCCGCCAATGCCATAAGCCATTAGCTCTGGTTTTACCCGTCCGTCGTAAGCTGGACCTTTGGAGCTAAGTGTACCTACCTTGTTACCGGGCTCAAGTGCACCTACGCTCAAGGTATTTTTAGAAGTTTTAAATTGACCCGTTAGATTCGCAAAGCCAGGCAGGTTTGCATAGTTTCCTGTTGTTTCGGCCTTGTCTCCACTATTGCCCGATGAGAAAACGTGCAGTAGTTGCGGGTTCTGGTATACTTGTTCATCGTAAGCAGCCGACTCTAGTCCATAATAATTTTCCACGCCTACACCGTAAGAATGGTTTTGTATGCCAATGCTGTTACTTAAAAGGGTATTGCTGTTATCCGGAAAAAGCTCTTTAAAATTAGAAGTGGCAAGTATAACCCTAGATGCAATGCCTTTGCCTCTCGGGCCTGAGTTACCAGCACCGCCAATAATGGTAGCCATGGTGGTAGCATGTTGGGTAAAGGCACCTGTAAAAGTTTCTGGGGCCAGTACGCGTGCTTTCAGGTCAAGGTCGTTTGGGTTAAATGCTCCCTCTTTTACCGATACCACCATCCCATCGCCAGTCAGGTTAGGATAGCGCGCCAGCAGTGCAGGAATGTTATTGGCGGAAAAATCAGTGTCTTTTAGCTCAGCTTCTTCTCTGGGAGTTCTGTTTGCCCTATCTATAAACGTTACGTGGGGGCAGTTGAGCAGCTGTTTAAGTTGTGCGCCTTTAACGCCGCTGATTAAAAGAGTATTGCCCTGAATAGCTGTAGTGCTAACATTTAACTTTTGTTCCTGTAGCCATATTTTAAAAGCAGCCTTATCTTTAACCGCTATTCTGTAATTTGCCGCAGCTTTCTTCTGCAGCGACTGATGTAGCACAGGAGCCAGTTTTGTGTCTTTTTGGCGCTGCAGTAAAGCATCTTCTTTTGCTTGGGCAAAAACTGTTAAGGGCATCAATGCAAAAAGCAAAACAGGCCAGTAGCATTTGTAACGCGTGTAAAAGTGCTGCATACGTAACTAGTAAGAAACAAAGACTTGCCCTTGGCGGGAATATCATAGTAACACTAAAGCTACTTAATTACAGCTAATAACACAATAGCTCCTGAGGGCTTTAACACAACAAAATTTAGGGATTTATACTTTGCTGCCGGTGAAAGAATTTATACATACGCTGGCTGCAGTACGTTGTATGTTTCCCGGATTTATACTTTACGGATGCTGAGCCTTAGCTTGAAGTTGTTGAGCAAAAGCTGTGATCAGTTTAAACACCTCCGGGAATTTTGTAAGCGGCAACTGATCGGCATAGTCATGGGTGTTATGGTAAGCAGGAGTACCTCCTAAAGTATAGAAAAAGAAAGCCGGTACACCTTGTTCTGAGAATGGGTAGTGGTCGGAGTTGGCTGCCTTGCCGCGGCTCCGGATCTGTGGCAGGTAACTGTGCTGCCTGTTAATAGAATCCAGTAACGCAAACTGCTGCTTATGCACCTGCCCGTTCACTACCATCATGCCTTCATCACCGGTACCCAATAAGTCTAGGTTTATCAGAAAGCTGATGTTGGCTAAAGGGAAAAGTGGATAATGCACATAAAGACTAGAGCCCATCAATCCAGCTTCTTCGGCGGCAAAGGCTATAAAAACAATACTGTATTTTGGCTTATTCTCTGGTTTGCTGTAGAATTCTGCCAACTCCAGTAACATGGCAGTACCGCTGGCATTGTCGTTTGCCCCCGGAAAATATACTTCTTTGCCCTGCCCGCCCAAATGGTCGTAGTGTGCCGTGAAAACAAGAACTGAATCGGGCCTTGTAGAGCCTTCTACATAGCCGATCACATTCTGTGTTTGGTGATTCGGGTTAAAGCTGCTTTTGATACTATACTTTATACTTTGGGCACCAGCTGGCCATGCTGTAGCCAGCACTTCCAGCACAGGAACTGGATCAGTGTGATGTGCGACAGTTGTTAAAAGGGTTTTTGGCTGCAGTACGATCTGGAGACTTGCTTGTTGAAGCTTAAGCTGGTAAGGCTGTGGCAGCTGGCTAATCAGCTTTGCATCCTGCTGGCGGTATACAATTGCTTTACCTTTTAAGCTTTCGGAAAAGAAACGGTGTACTGTGGCTGCATCTGTTAATAAAAGTGAATCTAGTATGGCTACTTTAGCTTTGCCTGTACCAGAGCCTGAAGTTGCTCGTGCTACAAAGTCTTTTCCGGGTGTCAACGCTTTGCCGTTTACCTCGAGGCGCGGAGTTTTTGTTATGTTGTTTACCGGAAAACTGAAGTGCTGGAAGTATGATTTTCCTAGCGTTTGCAGGCCCATTTGTTTGTACCTGTCCCGGATATAGGTTGCTGCTCTGGTATCACCATCAAAGATATAGCCACGGCCATGAAAGTATGGACCTGCCAGTGTATCTACTGTTTGGCGTACACGGTGCATGTTTTGTGCAGTAGCAGGTGATGCTACAAAAAGTATAAACAGGAAAGTATAAAGTAGCTTCATTTAACTATAAAGCAGGAACAGGGTTGTTCAATGTTTTTATTAAGGTTTCTTAATCTGCAGGTAATAATGTATAGTGCTATCTGGTTTTGCCACCAAAATCGGAAGATTTACTTCAGGGTTAGCTTTTACAATGGGCATACTCAATGCTAAAGCTTGGGTATTTTTTTCTTCCCCTTTAATTATACTTGATGGCCTTAACGTAGAATTTGCTTTAGGAGGCACATCTTTTAAACGTTCCATTACAGAGCCGGAGTCGTTACCTAGATACTTTAGGTTAAGTGGCTTTTTCTTGATTGGTGGCAGGTGTTTTAGTGGCTCTTGAGGTGCCTGTGCAAACCCTGCTGCTGAGAAAAGGAAAAGTATAAAAGTAAAGCTGAGTGTTTTCATAGGCGATTGCTTTATAAGGTAGTATACGAAAGATACTATTTATTGCTACTTGCTCCAAAAGAACCACAGCAAAAGTATACTTTGCCTGAGCAGGTATTTCTTAAAATAGAAGTAGAGTTTTGACTACCAGATGTATACCCACTTAAACAACACTACACCAAGTAAGCAGCCAATGGTGTTGGCGAGTACATCCAGTAAATCGCCCTGTCGCCCTTGAATAAAGAAATGCTGGGTTAGCTCCACAAATACCCCAAACAGAAAGCTGATAATTAGGCTGGCTCTGATGGCATAAAGGCGAAGCTTGATGTATGAAAACTGCTTTGTTAGCCCTACGATCATCAGGAAGGTTAGCACCCCGAACAGGAAAGCGTGGGCAAAAGAATCAAAAGAAAAAAGCTCCCATATAGAGAGCGAGGGCATAGAAGAAGAGGGCAGTAATGTCGTTAACATGATCATTACTGCCCACATGATGGTAAAAAGATTATAGCGTAGTATCAAACCTGCTCAATCTTTACTTTTTAACTACTGACCGATAACTTCGCGGTAGCCGTCTACTGTTAAAAGGCCTTCTACCTGGCTTGCATCAGCAATAGACATTTTAATGATCCAGCCTTCGCCATACGGATCAGAGTTTACCAGCTCAGGGCTGCCTTCAAGTTTTTCGTTAAACTCAAGTACTGTACCGTTTAGTGGGCTGAATAAATCAGAAACAGTTTTAACGGCCTCTACAGTACCAAATACGTCTTCCTGGTTAATGTCTTTGTCCACTGTGTCGATGTCTACATAAACAATATCGCCAAGCTCGCTCTGAGCAAAATCAGTGATGCCTACATATGCTACGTCGCCTTCAATGCGTATCCACTCGTGGTCTTTGGTATACTTTAAGTTTTCTGGTAAGTTCATTTGATATATCTGTTTAAGATTGCTGCCCAAAAATACAGTCTTTTTCGCAATGCTAAAATTTTATTGTAAACTAACTCGTAGTTGAACGCCACCCTCGGTTACACTGTTACGGAACGACGTAGAAATCTTAGGATCTGAAACAGTGCGGAGCACATAAAACTGTATGTTCACGCGCTGGCTTAACACATAATCTATTGTAGGGCGCAGCTGTAGTTGGCGTGTACCGTTCGTGATCTGGTTCTGGCTAACTTCAAAGCCATCCTCGTCGGTAGCAATGGCGCGTTGCACTGTCTGGTTATCACGCACCGAAAAGTCCAGGCGCATGGTTAGCTCATTCTCTAGCACACGGCGCTGCCCACCAATCCTGAAAGGTATCCTAAAATTGCTAGTCGCATAGCCGAAGCCAAAAACATAGTCCTTCACGTTGGTTTCTGTTACCTGCGCATTGGTCAGGTTCAGCGACAGGTTACGCTCCACCTTATACTCTATGCGGCCGGTCAGGTTTGTCTTTGTCCGGAAGTTAACGCCTAACAACGGTGCCAGCCTTTCAGATACTGTTAGCTGGTTAACGATGTAGTATGGCACCAGCTGACCGAAGTTGTTCGTTGCTGTAGGGAAGCCGGCTGGCTCCTGGTCGTACAGCAGTGAGGTAGTAAAGCTGGTAATGTTCAGGCTTGAGTTGTAAGCATGCGTAATATTTACCTGGCTAAACCACTGCTGGAAGAACGGCAGCTGCGACAGACCATTGTAATCTAATCGCCAGTTCGGAATAGGCAGTCGCTTGAACGGGTTTTCGTCGGCGTTGGCACTGTAACCATTTATATCGCGGCCCTGGTACGCGTACAGGAACGATTTAATAAGCACATCCTGCGAGTTTAAAGTATAAGATGAGTCGGTTACTGCTGCCGGGTTAGCCGCTGATAGTTTCTCGCGCACATCGTAACGGTTGCGAATAAAGTTTTCAAATGCATCCGAAGTACCCGCACTCGTAGACTCGAACAAGGTGCCCAGTGCCATAAACGAAGTAGAGAAAGCACCCGTATTGAACGGGTTCTGGCGCTGATCTACGGTTCCTACATCACCAAAATCATCAAACTCTTTGCGGTAGAAGATTTCCTCAATGGTAGACTTATTGCGGCGAACATCCAGCTGAACGTTAAAGCTCCTGAACGGCTCCAGGTTTGCCTGTGCCCTGAAATCTTTTGTAAGTATACCACTCAGCGGCGTGTTTAGGTATTGGCTACTATCAGTGTACCAGCCGTTCTCTTTTGCTCTAAAGTATAGGTTGTCCAGGTCGTACTGCTTGCCAAGTATAAATGGCAGGCCTGGCGCTTCAAAGTCATCGTCAAAACCAAAGAACTGTGTGCTTGGCAGGTAGCCAGGCAGCAAAGTACCTCGATTTTGCAGGTATGTAAAGTTAATTGAGCGCGTCATCATCAGTGTTCTGGCAAGTGCCTTGGCAAACTTCATTTCAGAAGCGGGCTTTTTAGCTGTAGTATCGCCGGCAGCTGGTGCAACAGGGCGTCCTGCAGGAGCTGGTGTGTTCACAGCTTTCAGGAATTTTACCTTGTTGTACAGCTTCACCAGATCAAACTTACCATTCACGCTAAATTCGGTGTTGTTCTCAACCGTGTTACCCAACCTGAAGGTGGTATCTTGGTTAAGAGCCGTAGATCCTGCCGTCCAGATGTAATTAACTGCGTACCGGGTGTCTGCGCCAATCCAGTCTACCAGCGGGAATTTATCCAGTGGTACTTTATAGTTCACAGCAACTGTTTGGTTAAAGTTTGTATTACGGCCAAAGTTTTTCAGGTTGTCCCAGATAATTTTGTTCTTATATGCCAGCGAGTCTACCTCTTTGTTAATGCGGTTGTTCGGCTCATCAATTATGGCTCTGTTGGTGGCAGTATAGTCTAGAGCCAAGCTTTTGGTTATGTCCCACTTCAGATCGTAAATACGGTTAAAGTAAAAGTACTTTTGGAATACTGGGTTTATACCTCTGGTTGTAATCAGGCCTGTTTCCGGATCGCGTCGCTGCAGAAACGTTTCGTTGTAGCGGCGGTCCAGGTCAGCTCTGAAATTAAAGCTGCTTGGAAGCGGCGTAAAGTTCAGGTCTTTGATTAGGCGCAGGTACGGCGACTTCATACTTTCCGTTTTGGCAAACGGCGTAATGTTGCGTGGCGTAGTGTTGTAAGTATAAGCCACAGCTCCGTTGTAAGTTTTGGTAAAGTCTCTGTCTGTTTCGATGTTGGTAAACAGGCGTTCGGCGTAAGAGTAGGAGAAAGACAAGTTCTCAATATCATACGGACGTGGCTTATCTTCCGGATCGGTACGCTCTTTACGCACGTTCAGCAGGCTTATGCTTTTGCGGGTTTCGCGTGTAGTTACTTCTTTCCTGTATTCTTTCTTCGCATCCTGATCATCAAACCTCGACAGCGACTGCTCCAGCGGCACATCCTTATCAAGCGGGTCGAACTGTGGTTCGCTGTTAAGTGTACCATACTGCACCGATACCGGGACCCGAATACCTAGCTTTTCTGGCAAGAATTTATCAGCCACAATGTTGGCACTAACGTCAAACAGGGCGGTGTTTTCACGGGCACGTTGTGCAATCTTCTGTTGTAATCCACCAAATCCTACAGTAGTATAGGCCCCTGTAGCAGTAATATTAGCAAAGTCGGCAAGCTTCGTGTTAAGGCGGCCATTAGCAGCCCAACCAGTCTGGTTACGGAAGTCTGTTACACGCAACTCATCCACCCACATGCAAACAGAGTGTGGCTGTCCGTTATCCGATGGGTTTCGGATACCAATCATGATACCCTGTACTTCGCTAAAGTCTGGGTTACCCACCACGCGTATGGTTTTACCATTGATGTTTACATCAAATGGCCTGAAACGGTCAAAACCAGGCTGCCTGTTACGTAATACTTTAGCGTTTACAAATTCTTCAAGGGCAATATCTATTTGGTTACCCTGTGGCCAAATGGCGTCGGGGGTAACGCTTCCCTGTGGTGTTATCTCCAGCGGCACCACATACTCATAATAGTTTTGGGTAAAGTCGGTACCGATACGAATAAAGGCCTGCATGTCCCCATCCCGGATTCCCGGTTCCTGGCTCTGTGCATGTATAAACATTTTCAGGCGCTTATAAATAAGCATATCCAGGGAGATGTTCTTGTAAACAGCTTTAGAAAAAGAGTCCTTCAGTTCGTCCACGCAAAGCTGCAGCGATTGCTCGTTCTGGCGACGATCGTTCGTAGAAGCGTAATCACGGAGGCGCTGGATGCCAGGTGGCACCACATATGGAATTGTGCCTTCTAACTGCTCTCCGTTTTCCTCGATGTTTACTGTAGAGATGGTAAAGGACCTGGCTTCGTCGGTACAGTTAAGGCAAGGGTTACCGTCGGTGATTGGCTGCAGGTACTGGCGCCACTGGTTTGCCACAAACTGGAACTGCACAAAACGCATCACTACCGGATCGGCAAACTGCGTAAGGTACATCCGCATAAACCTGATAGATTTGAAACCATTGATGTTGCCTACACTTCCCGTTGGCTGCCTGATTGGCACTCTGAATTGATACCAGGTTACATCGCCTTTTTGAATGGCATCTACAATATAATTTTGGCCGATGTTAAGCTGGCCCGGCTGCAGGTCTATTTTATACTCGTAGTATTGTTCTACATCGTTTATGACATTGTCGCGGTTCAGGTCTTCTTTATCAGGGAAGGCATAGCTGGAGAAGCGGCTGTTCTCTGGAGAGTTGCCCTCCATGCCGTTAAAGTTTTTGTAGCGGGCAAGTATACCTGCATTCTGGGCATCGTAACGTGTATCCAGGTGGTGCAGAAAATTATCTGCCGAAGGGTCATCCAGTACAGTTTGAGGAGGTGTGCCTGTAATACGATCCAGGAAGGAGTTCTGGAAGAAAGTACGCTCACTTGCATCATTCAAACCATCTAAACCAATATCCTGAAACTGGCGCGCACCGGCAACTCCTGTAAAGGCATCGGTTAAAAACTGCTGTGTGGTAATACGGCCCCAGATAGACTCCTGAATGTTTTGCAGGTTATCGGGAGAGGTAGGTAAACCATTCTCAAATGAGTAACGGCCATCCTGTAATATATCCTCCGATACATTACCCAGGTTAAACACCAGTTGGCCTCCTTCGTTACTTGTTATTAAGTTGCCTTCTGCGTCTTTTCTGCCTTTAGGGCCGGTAATGAACGGGTCCATTAACCAAAACTCGATATACTCTATGTTGGCATTGTCGAAGTCTGTATCAAAAGTGATGTCGCGGCTGATACCTCCCCAGTTGTCACGTGGGTCGTTGGCGAGTTGGCCCTGCGGTGTCAGATTTGGATTGTAGTTATACTGGCCACGTTCTCTTGGATAGTACGCAAGGTCAAAAGTATACTCAAACGTATTAGCTACCTCAGGGTCGCGTCCAGGGAATACTTCGTTTCGCTGAACGCCCCGTACGTAATTGTTTTCCAGCTCTTCTCGCGTGATGTTATCAGGGCGTAAGCCATCAGCATTCCGATAAAATATCTGATCGATAGTATACCAGGCAAGTTTTGCACGGTTATAAGCATTTGCCAAACCCAGGCCTGGCACAAGTGGGGTAGGAGTGGCAGCCAAGCGCCAGCTGGCATTGTTAAAGCCTCCTAAGCTGTAAGGGGTTTCTGCTCCTTCAAAATCATCAATATAAGAAGCACCATCCTCGTTCACTGCCGATTTAGTTTTGGCTGGTACCAGCTGCGCAAATTCCCCACTAAACGAAACTAAAGATGGTACCTTAGTTTGTATCAGCGGAATTGCATCTGTCATTCTGGTAAGGAAGCGTGATTCTTTCTGAATGTTTACATCAAAGCCGTAGATGGTGTTGTTAGACGGTTCGTCGCCTATACTTACGCGGTTGATGTATGGTTGCTCAGCTAAGTGCAGTACTGTGGCACCAATGTTTACTTCCTCGTTTAACCTGTAATCAAATCTGGCACCCAGCAGCGAACGTGGTTGGATGTTAAGTAGCTCAGCTTTCTCATAAGTCACCCTTAAATCGCTGGCAGAGCTGATGTAGCTTGGGTTCAGGATCTTGATACGGCCCAGGTCATAGAAAACCTGATAGTCGGTTCCTTCCACAAGTCGGGTTCCGCCAGAGTATACTGCCACCGATCCTTCTGCTATCCTAAAGCCTGGTAGCGTAATCTCGTCGGCAGAGGTTGCCTGCAAACGTCCTTTCAAGAAAAACTTAGCCTTTACATTATTTTGCTGTGCATCCGTCTGTGTTTGCTCGTACAGCTCCTGGAATACATAACGATCAATTAATTCCTGGCGGCCTTCCAGCTTTTGGGCCAGGTAGCTGCCAAATGGCTCTACCTGCGGAAAGTATATACGACCGGTTTCTGTGTCGATGGTAATTCCTGGCAAAAAGTCAAAGTTGCCATCGCTCGGTTTATCGTTATTCGGGTTAACGTTATCTAAGTTTAATACCTCTACCAAAGGGATGTTCTGGATAGGGCTAGCTTCTTTTATACTTGTGATGTCTACACCAGTCTCATCATCCTTGTAAATGATCTGCATCTGGAAGTTCTGGCGGTTTACTTGGGTGGCATCTAAACTATAGACGTTCTTCATCATCAGGTCCCAGGTAGGATACTCCAGTGCGGGGTTAGTGGCGCGTAGCAACTTCATATGGATCACCTTCTGGTCGTCCAGGTTCTGGTAATCCTCAATCAACTCACCTACTTGGTAGGTCTGGCCATTGTAGGTATACTCGAAAGCCACACCAAGCACTTGGTCTGGTAGCAGCGCTGTGTTCAGGGAGATGTAGCCTAGCTGTGGGTTAAACTTATACTCTCTAGGGTCCAGCTTACGTGCGCGTACATGTTCAAAGTCTACAGTTTTTTGTAACCCCTGCCCGCGCAGATATTCTGTTACGGTATTGTTGTCGCGGGCCTGGCGGTTAGTTAGCAGGCCATATAAAGCGTTATTATCGTTATCAGCTGGTGCAGTAGGCGGCCTTGTGTCAAACCTATCCCTGTAAGGGTCGGCTTCGCCAAGGTCCATGTAAGCTACTATGTTGCGGAGGTTTTCTGTTGAGCGGTTGTTGTTGGTTACATACAGTTCCAGGCGTCGGATTACAATACCCGAGTTTACAAGAGGAAGCTTTGCAAGTGCCTGATCGTAGCGGTTCCGGAAAAACTGCGACAGGAAGAAATGCCGGTCACGGTCATATTGGTCTACACGTATCTCAAACGGCTTGTTCTGTGCGCCATTTTGTATAATTACCTCATCGTTACGGCCACGCACGTTAGAGGCAATGGTTGTAACACCTAAGCGGCCAAATTGTAGCTGTGTTTTAATACCAAACAGGTTTTGCGCACCTGTAATAAGCGAGTTATTAAGCGGAAGGCTTACATTACCAGCTTCTACTTTACGTATAATTTCTTCTTCGTAGCCGGTGTAATCCAGCTTCATGTTGTTCTCGAAGTCGAAGTTGGCGTTATTGTCCCAGTTAAAGTTGATGCGCATTTTCTCGCCAACTTTACCCACTAGGTTAAGGGAGATGTTCTGGTCAAAGTCGAAATCGCCGGTGCGCTGCTGCCTAAGTGGTATAGTAGGATTTTGGTTGCGGTTAAAGCGCGCGCCAAATTTGAGCGATACGTTACCGTTGGGTTGGATATCGACATAGTTGCCTCCAAAAATACGATCAAAGGCCGGGCTAATGTAAATTTTAGGTATAAGCCTGTTGCTGCTCACTACACTCTCTCCATCCAGGCCTGCAGACTTGGCACGCCAGTAGTTACGGATAGCCTCGCGCTGCTGCCACTCAGAAAACTGTCGCAGCGACATCGAAGACGGTGGACGGTAATTAAGGTCTCCTATTGTTTCTGTTATATTATACTGCTGCAGGGTATCATCAAATTCTACGTTTAACTGCAGGTTACTTGGCTGCCCCAGCAGCAGGGGAGAGGAGCTTGAGCGTGTACTAAAAGGGTTGCCGCGCCTGTCGCTAGGCACAAAAGTAGGTCTTCTGCTTGGGATGTAAGCAGTATCTTTTTTAACCGTATCCTGAGGGGATAGCAGATTTTTAAGAATAGTATACTTAAATCTGCTTCCTGAGCGCAATTCTCCCGCCTGCGACAACCAAGCCAGCATAGAGATAGTTGCAACCGCTAACAGAAGCAGGTTGTTCTTTTTACTTTTCCAGATCAAATTGGGTATACCTGTTAAGATGTTTTCAGGGCAAACTTTATTAACTCCTCTACACTTAGATTTCCGCCTTCCCTTTTGATGATGGTATCTAAAGTTTTCTCGGCAACGTTTTTGGCAAAGCCTAACGTAACTAATGCTGATAACGCTTCTGCTCTATTAGTATTGTGTGCAGCAGCAGGAGCAAATGAGTCCGAGAGAAGCGCCTCTTTTTTCATTTTATCCTTTAGCTCAAGTATAACTCGCTGAGCCGTTTTGGCGCCTATACCTTTTACCTGCTGTATTGTTCTTACATCCTCTCTGATAATGGCTTGTTGCACCTCCTCAACAGAAAGGGAAGACAGGATCATGAGCCCCGTATTGGGGCCCACGCCTGAAATTGATATCAAATGCAGAAACACTTCTTTCTCTGCTGCGGTGGTAAAGCCGTAAAGCGTATGTGCATCCTCCTTTATGTGCAGGTAAGTGTGCAGCTTACAACGTTCACCAGCTGGCAGCGAAGAATAAGTGCTTAGCGATATTTTGATCTGATAGCCTATGCCGTTCACGTCGATGATAACATAGGTTGGATCTTTGTGGGCTAACTTGCCATCAATGTAGGCTATCATTTATATATGTCTATATATGTTGATTGTTGTAGTTCTGTGCATCTACGACAGCAATGGCTACCATGTTTACAATTTCTCTGATAGAGCTTCCTAGCTGCAGGATGTGCACCGGCTTACGCATACCCATCAAAACTGGACCTATGGCTTCTGCGCCACCTATTTCTTGAAGTAGTTTGTAAGCTATGTTACCTGAGGTAAGCGTCGGGAATATTAATGTATTGGCGCCCTTGCCTGCCAGTTCGCTGAACGGGTAGTGCTCGCGCAGCAGGTCGCGGTTCAAGGCTGTGTTTGCCTGCATTTCACCGTCTATCAATAATTCTGGATACTTTGCTTTTGCCTTTCTTACAGCCTCAGCTCCCTTATTTGGAATATCGCCCTGCACCGAACCAAAGTTTGAGTACGATAGCACCGCCATTCGTGGCTCCTGGTCAAAAAAACGTACAGCACGTGCCGTCAAACCAATAATATCCACTAGTTCGTCAGCAGTCGGGTTTACGTTAACAGTGGTATCTGCAAAGAAGTATGGCTCTTTCTTGTTCAGGATGATGTACATACCCGCCACTTTGTTGATGCCTTCTTCAACGCCGATTACCTGCAATGCCGGCACTATTGTCTTAGAGTAGTCTCGGGTTAGGCCTGAGATAAGCGCATCTGCGTCTCCACATTCCAGCATCATGCTGCCAAAGTAATTTCTGTCACGCATCAAGCGACGTGCATCAAACAAGGTGAGGCCTTTACGCTGACGCTTAATGTACAACATTTGCGCAAACTCTTCGCGTTTTGCATCTTCCTCAAACGGGTCAATAATCGTCACACCGTCTAGGTCTAGGTTGGTTTCCTCAATTATGGCCTGTATGCGTTTGCGATTACCTAAAAGTATAGGGTTGGCAATGCGCTGATCGTTTACTGTTTGAGCAGCCTTCAGAATTTTATAGTGGTCTGCCTCTGCGAATACTACAGTTTTAGGGTTCTTTTTCGCCTGGTTGGTAATACGCGTCATCAGCTTTTGGTCGATGCCGATGCGCTCTTGTAGTTCCTGCTCATACTTTAACCAATCAGTGATAGGCAATCGTGCCACACCGCTTGCCATTGCTGCTTTCGCTACTGCCGGAGATACTGTTGTGATCAGGCGTGGGTCTAGCGGTTTTGGGATTAGGTATTTGCGCCCAAAAGAAATGGTATTGTCGCCATAAGCTTTGTGTACAATTTCTGGTACATCTTCTTTTGCCAAAGCAGCCAGCGCGTTTACCGCCGCTAGTTTCATTTCTTCGTTAATCTCGGTGGCACGCACATCCAAAGCACCCCTGAAGATATATGGGAAGCCTAGTACATTATTTACTTGGTTAGGATGATCTGAACGACCGGTAGCCATGATCAGGTCTTCGCGTGTAGCCATAGCCACTTCGTAAGGGATTTCCGGATCAGGGTTAGCCAAGGCAAAAATAATAGGATTTGGAGCCATCAGCTTTACATACTCTGCAGGCAATACGTTTCCAGCCGATAAGCCAACAAAAACATCAGCATCACGCATGGCCTCTTCTAATGTAGTTATTTTGCGCAGCGTTACAAACTGAGCTCTGTAGATATCAAGGTCGTCGCGCTCCGGACGTATAATGCCGTCCTTGTCGAACATCACGATGTTATCCATCTTTACACCTAAGGCTACATAAAGCTTGGCACAGGCAATGGCAGCAGCACCAGCTCCATTTACTACCATCTTTATTTCGCCTATACTTTTGCCTGCAAGCTCCAGGGCGTTGAGCAATGCCGCTGATGAAATAATAGCTGTACCGTGCTGGTCGTCATGCATCAGCGGAATATTCATCTGCTCCTTCAGTGCATTCTCTATCTTAAAGCTTTCAGGAGCTTTAATATCCTCTAAGTTAATACCCCCAAAGGTTGGCTCCAGCGACTTTACAATACGCACAAACTCTGCCGGGTCGGTGCAGTCTATTTCAATGTCGAAAACATCGATACCTGCAAATTTCTTGAAGAGTACGCCTTTACCTTCCATTACTGGTTTAGATGCATCAGGACCAATGTTACCTAAACCAAGCACTGCTGTACCATTGGAGATTACTCCAACCAGGTTGCCTTTGGCTGTATACTTATAAACATTGTCTTTATCGGCGGCTATTTCTTTACACGGTTCTGCAACGCCAGGAGAGTATGCAAGCGCAAGATCATGTTGCGTGCTTACCATTTTTGTAGGCACTACCTCAATTTTACCAGGCTGACCCTGCATGTGGTAGTTTAGGGCGTCTTCTTTGTTTACTTTGATCATGGTATGCGTTGTTGTTTGTGTTGTTGGTGCTAAATTTTGGACAACACATTTAGGCTTTTTGCAAATTATATCTTGCTAAAGACCAATTTCATAAGATTTTTGCGTTAATCCAAAACTGAGCCTTCAAAGATACATGCTCTGAGGGCATTGTGCAGCAGAAATTGCAATTATTTACACCTGCTGCTGCGATGAAAACTTATAAGTATAAAAAAAGAGCACCCTCTGCTCGAAAAGGTGCTCTAAAGTATAGTTTCTCTTAGGCTTTAGCTCAGGATTAGTTTCTGGCCTGGCTGTATAGCATTAGACTTAAGTTTGTTAAGCTTCTTTATCTGCTCTACTGTTAGGCCATTGTGTTTCTGTGAGATAGTCCAGAGGGTGTCACCGGGCTGTACATGATAGATTAGACTTTCCTGCTTTACTTTTATTGTTCTTGATGGAGTCGCTGCTTTCTCTGCCTTTGCCGGTGCCGTTGTTTCTGTATTGGATGCCAGCAGTTTTGTGTCAGCTTCCAGTTCAGGCTTCAAGATATCCAGTTTTTGGCCTGCCATTATACTATTGCCCTTAAGGTTATTCCATTCTTTAAGCTCTTCCACGGTTACATTGTGATTTTGGGCTATAACAGACAGGTTATCGCCACGGCGCACAGTATAAGTGGCTTTCGATGACAAACCAGTTTCTTTCTGTTCTGACTTCTCCTCTTTACTTCTGGTAGTGTTAGCTAATAGTGCTGGTGTTTTTGCGGGCTCAAGAACTGGCGCTTCTGGTTCTGCTTGCTTTATAGGAGCCGCAGCCATAAGTACACACTCTTTATCAACTATACTTGCTACCAAGTTAGCAGACTGAGCAGGTATCTTGATTCTATAGTTAAGCATGTGCTCCGGAATCTTGGTTTTCTTTAACTCCGGGTTAAGTGCTAATAGCTCTTCTTTTGTAAGGTGCAGTTCTTCTGCAAGCTTTTCCAGGTCAACTTCTTTATTGAGCTCCAGGTAAGCAGTTTCAGGAGTATAGAGTACAGAGTCAGTGAAAATATTATGCTCGGGGGCATATTTCATAGCATAGATAACTGCCGTCATGGACGGGATGTAGTTGCGCGTTTCGCGTGGCAAGTATGGGTAGATCTCCCAAAAAGTACGTTTACCGCCTGATCTGCGTATAGCCTTATTTACATTACCAGGACCACAGTTATAGGCTGCCATAGCCAGTTCCCAATCTCCGTAGGTTTTGTAAAGCCTTTTCAGGAAACGCAGTGCTGCATCTGTAGACTTCTCTGGGTCCATGCGTTCATCAATGTACTGGTTCTGCTCCAGGCCATATTCTTTACCTGTAACAGGTATAAACTGCCATAAACCTACAGCCTTTGCCCATGATGCTGCTTTAGGGTTTAATCCTGATTCCACAATAGCAAGATACTTCATGTCCTGCGGCATATCATGCTTCTCCAGGTATTTTTCGAAAATAGGGAAGTATACATTTTCACGCGAAAGCATGGTGCGTGTATACTTTCTGTTTCGGATCGTGAAGTAGTCGATGTGTGCTCTTACAGCTTTGTTAAATTCAAGCGGGATGTCAGACTCTATACAGCTTAAGCGGTCCTGAATTACCTCGTCAGGCTCATTGGGAATGAGCTCCACCAGCAGCGCCAGATCCTCCTCTGTTATAAAGTTTGTATCAAGCTGAGGCTTCAGGGTATCCAGAAGAAGATGAGGCTTATTTAAACCGTAATTGGCAGCCTGCGTGCCTATAGCACACAAACTGCCAATTACGGTAGCTATTACAGTAAATAGTCTGAAATATGTCATGAATATTTATGCTTCAACGGTTATCTTATCCAGGATATAATTCGAAAAAGCAAGCAATTGCGGCTCCTCGAATGAGCGGGTCATAAGTTGTAACCCGATGGAAAGGCCGTTGGTATCGCGACCAATTGGTATAGAAATGGCCGGAACGCCCGCTAAAGAGGCCTGTACAGTAAAGATATCGGCTAAATACATAGCCAATGGATTCGCTGTATTCTCTCCTAATTTAAATGCTGTAGTAGGAGCTGTAGGCAAGATAAGAAAATCGTAAGACTGAAGCAATTCATCTGTCTTCTCCTTAATTAGCCTTCTAACGCGTTGTGCCTTTGTATAGTATGCATCATAATAATCTGCACTTAGCACAAATGTACCAAGTATGATGCGGCGCTGAACTTCAGGGCCAAAACCTTCTGCTCTTGTCTTTTTATAAAGAGAAGTAAGATCTGTGGCGTTTTCAGAACGATAGCCATACTTCACACCATCGTAGCGGCCCAAGTTTGAACTAGCCTCTGCCGTGGTAAGAATATAATAAGTAGGCACCATATAGTCGAGATATGGGAATTCCACAGCCTCTACCTGATGTCCCGCTTCTTTCAGCATGTCTTTCACGCCAAGTATGGCATCCTTTACTTCTGCATCTAAGCCTTCGCTTTCAAAGCAGTCACGGATGTAGCCGATCTTATACTTTTTATTAGAGGAAAGCTGTTCGCTGTAGGCAGGCACTTCACGTTGGCTAACAGTGCTGTCGTACTCATCCTTGCCAGCCATTACTTCCAGCAATAGTGCCGCATCCGACACGCTTTTAGATATAATGCCAATTTGGTCGAAAGAAGAGGCATATGCAATAAGGCCGTAGCGTGAAATGCGTGAATAAGTAGGCTTTAATCCTACTACACCGCAAAAAGACGCCGGCTGACGTACAGAGCCACCTGTGTCGGAACCAATGGAGGCAAGGCACAAATCAGCCTGGACAGCAACTGCAGAACCACCCGATGAACCACCCGGTACACGAGAGGTATCGTCGGCATTCAGGGCAGGTCCAAAGGAAGAATTCTCGTTCGAAGCACCCATCGCAAACTCATCACAGTTCTGGCGGCCTATAATAATAGCATCTTCGGCAATTAGTCGCTGTACTGCAGTAGCTGTGTATAACGACTTAAATCCGTTCAGAATCTGGCTGGATGCCTGCAGGGCGTGGCCCTCGTAAGCCAACACATCTTTAATGCCTATAACCATGCCTGCCAGTTTACCGGCAGTGCCGTTAGCTAACTTATGGTCTATGATGTCGGCCTGTGTGTAGGCTTCCTGCTCAAAGATTTCCAGAAATGCATTTAGTTCAGCCTTTTCTTTGATGTTGTGGATGTAATGGTCCACCAGCTGGCGGCACGTAAGTTGCCCATCGGCAAGGTTGGTGCGAATGTCTTGTAGCGAGTTATACTGTTTCAATCTATTTTGACTTCTTTTCGTCTTCGAAAGAACGCTCTAATTCAGATTTAATTTCGTTAGTCGCATCTTTAAACTCTCGCATGCCGCGGCCAAAGGAGCGGGCAATGCCGGGTATGCGATCTGCGCCAAACAATACTAAGATTGCTGTTACTACAACAAGCAATTCTCCTCCTCCCAGGTCCCCTAGAAAAAGGAATATCGTATTTAAGCACATAGCCTTAAATAAGGGCTAATAGTAGCTATTACTTACGCTCGTCGTCTTTTACAGAAGATTCGATCTCGCTCTTCACTTCTTTTGTAGCGTCTTTAAACTCTCTGATGCCACGGCCAAGACCTTTTGCAAGCTCAGGGATACGCTTAGCGCCAAAAAGTAAAAGAATAACTACTAAAATAAGGATTACTTCTGTGCCGCCAAGACCACCAATAAATAGGAAAATGTTAGTGATTTCCATGTTATTAAATTTAAAATGTATACCGCAAAATTAGGGTTAATATTTTAAATAAACCCACAACAGACGAGATAAGTTTAATAACTGCAGTGTATAGCTAAAATAGCTCTAATAAGTTTTTCATTCAGCTATGAGTTAAGTAGTTATGAATAGATTATATTTTTTCGTTGCCAGATAGCAGGGATCTTAGGCTTTTGTGAATCTCTAATTGGGCATATTGGAATTTGTTATTATTTCCAAATATGGGAATGTGTGTTATGTTATTTTCTTTGTTTGGGAAATTTCGAAAGGTGGCTGTACGCGCTATGTGTTGATTATTAATGTATTGGCGTGCTTTGTATTTTTTGGCACCAAGCTTGATAATATAGTTTTGAAGTAGACGGCTTTAGTGATAAAATTATATCCTGCAAAACCTCTAAGAGGTAATCAATAAGCTTTTCTGTGCTATACATGTTTTCCTTAATCAAGGAAACCAGTATCTTAAAAAAAAGATATATAATTTAGTAACAAAAGTACTTAAATAGTAGTATAGCTATACAGTTATTCTTAAAATTTCTGAATAATTTGCTTACTACTTGCAGTTTTGAACTTCAGGTTGTAATTTAGAGTTAGAATATAAGAGTACATGATTTGGAAACCCGAAGATGTACTTCAATATAAAATATTAAGTTTGTTTTCATAGCTTGGAAAGGCACCCTGCACTGTAGGGTGTTTTTTTGTTTTATGCCCATATTTAATTAATGCTACTTTTTAATGCGGCATATTTATTACCCTTCAAAAAGTGTATGAAGTTATGTTGACAGCTTTAAAAGCAAAAAACTCACGGCCTGCACCGTGAGTTTCCCATTAATAGACTAACTAAATATCATTTTCTGGAGAGCCAGACCTCAGGGTTCATGTTGCTGCTGTTTTTCCACACCTGGAACTGTAGTTCTGTCGTGCCGTCTGCATCAGTATAGATTGTTCCGATCACATCTTTGATGTTTATCTTTTGCCCCGTAGTAACATTTACAGACTTTAATTTAGCATAAACCGTGAAGTACTCGCCGTGTTGCACCATTACAATATTGTTCATACCTGGTACAGAGGCAACTGTTAAAACGGTACCTTCAAAAATGGCACGAGCTGTTGCACCCTGTGCTGTTTGTATATCAACCCCCCTATTCTCTACTACTACTCCCTTTAACACCGGGTGATTATGGCGGCCAAACTTTTGGGAGATGAAGCCACGTTCTACAGGCCATGCTAATCTGCCTTTGTTTCCGGCAAATGATGAGGAGATTAATGCTGCCTCAGGTGTAAGTGTCATTTTGGTGCTACTGCCACTTGATGCTTTGCCTGCCTCACGTGCGGCACGTGCTGCACGGGCTATTTCTTCACGCACAATATCCGCAATCAACTTATCCAATTTTTTAACTGCCTGCTGTCGCTGCGCCACTTCCTGCTTTAGGTTTGTCTCCTGCTTGCTTAGGCGGTTAATCACACTATCTTGTTGTACTTTTAATGTTTGTAGGTTTTTGCTTTCAGCTATTTGCTTGCTTAACAGGCCCTGCTTTTGTTTTCGTTTGGATTCAAGTATGTTTATTTGGCCAGTAAGGGCAGTCTGTACTTTATTTATTTGCTCTACTTGTTTCTGTCGTGCTTCTGAATATTGTTGCAGATAGCGCAGGCGCATAGCAAACTGGTTAAAAGACTCTGATGCGAACAGGAACATTAGCTTGTTATAACTATTAGCCGTTTTAGAGGCAGCATAAACCATAGTAGCATATTCTGCCTTCAACTGTTCAAGGTCTTTTTGCAGAGCCTGCACTATTCCCTCGGTTGTCTGTACATCAGACTCTATAAAAGTTATTTCTTTAGAAATGTTGGTTATTACTCCCTTCTGTACATCAATTTTTTCTTTGATGGCATTAAGTTGGCCAATAGAAGCTGCTTTCTCCTTCTTGGTTTGCTGGAGTATTTTGTTGGCTTGTTTAATGCGGTTAAGGTTTTCCTTTTTCTCTTTTTCAAGCTGTGCTTTGGATTTCCCTTTTTGAGCCTGAGCAAACAGGGGGAGAGACAGGAAACACAGTAAAAAGATAATTCTGTAAAGGGCCTTCATTAAACTATAGGTTGGTTTGTACTCAGCCTACAAATATGGCAAAACTATAACTGAAGTACCAACAGGCAAACAGATTTAATTAAAAGTAAGGCGTTTATAATCTTTTGGAACAGAAAACGGAAACTCCAAAGAGGCGTCTGTAATAGAGATGCGCGTATGTTTCAGGGTAAAGTCGGTAACTTGCCCTTTTTGTAATACCTGTGCTGCCATATCATGAGCGAACGGAACTGCACCTACCTTGTTAAAAGTATTATACTTTACTGTGATAGAATTACCGTTACTGTTATCCTGCACGTTGAGTTGCTGTAGCTTACTGTTGTCCAGGCCAATGAAATAATCGAACAGCAGGCTTTGGCGAATTTGCTGTATGTGCTGCATGTTTTCAGCTACCATTATTTTTTCTGTGCCCTGGGCCTGATAATTGCCCAGCAGAATAGACTGAACCACATCAAAGTTTACATCTACATTTAATTTGCTTCTCAGAAAGCGATAATCAGTAGCAGCATATTCTTTATGCAGGCGATTGATCATGTAAACAGAATCCTGGGTCAGTTTCATGCGAGCTGCCTCAATCCCTAAGCCAGGTTGTACAGAAACCCAAATAATGCTATCCTTCTTCATGCGGAGTGTAATGCCTGAAGACAGGTTATCATTGTTATCTGCGAAGGTGATCTGGCCCTTTGAGTTAAGGTAGGTAAAATCCAGGTTGTTTACAGTAACACGACCAATGGTTTCAGTAGATTCAGAGGCTGTAGATGGAAGCGATTCTTTTTTGCAGCCTGCCAGCAGTAGTATAGACAGGAGGCCCACCAGAAGGTGTTTACTCATAAAGTTTTTTGTCTTTTATTTTCTTATCGATAAAGGCAGAGGCTTCTCCTTTTAACTTAGCTTTTTGCCATTGGCTCAAAGCTTCTTCCCTTTTGCCTAGTTTATATAATACATCTCCATAATGCTCTACAATAGTAGCATCATCTGAGATGGCTACTGCCTGCTCCAGGTATTTGCGTGCTTCTGTGTATTCGCCCATCTTATAAAGTACCCAAGCATAGGTATCCAGGTATGTTGGGTTAGTTGGATGCTGCTTTACAAGACGCTCTGACATTTCTTTTGCCTTTTGCATGTTTTCTCCGCGCAACGACAGGTAATAGCTGTAATTATTTAGTACATGCGCATTGTTAGCGTCATGCGACAACACAGCTTCGTATGCCTCATCTGATTTCTTGAAATCCTTAAGCGAGTTATAGCTATCACCTAACTGCAGGTTAAACTGCGCCACAAGTTCGAGGTCACCGGTAGATAAACGTTTGCCTTGCTCCAAAGCTTTTACTGCTTTGGTAAAATTCTTTTCTATCATGTGGCCGGTGCCATTGTAAAACCAGAACACTGCTTGGTTTGGGAAAAGCTCCAATGCTCTTTCTGAGTGTACCACCAACGAATCAGCCTGTGCGAGTTCGGCATCAAGCAGTACTATCTGTTGCCAGATTTTGAAATGAGAATCATCTAACTTTACTGCCTCTAAGTAATTATTACGCGCTTCTTCCCGATGCCCGACAATTGTCTGCAGGTCAGCGGCAACGGCATAGGCTTTTGCTTCTTCAGGATGGTTTTTTATAGTTAGCTTCGCCAGATCAAGCGATACTTGTTCTATAGCAGGGTTAGGCAACTGGCGAATAAAATCAACCAAAATACGCACTTTAGTGTCTATATCAAGCTCAGCGCTGCCAAAAGCTTTTTTTACTCTTTTCTCTGATTCTTCAAGGTTACCTTTTTGGCGATACAGGTCGGAAAGCATCAGGTGTGCAAACGGGTTGTCCGGATCCAGACGGAGGGCTTTGTCGAGTACGACAATTGCTTGGTCTGTCTTTTGACTTGCGTTATAAAGTTCTGCCTGTGCCAGGAAGTAACGCGGCTCAGTTGGGTAGTTAGCAATTAACTTTTCTCCCTCCTGAATAGCCTTCTCCATGTTTTTCTGGCGCAGGTAAATTTGCTGGCGGCTAACAGTTAGCTGCTCTAACTCCCCAAACTGCTTTTCGATACGCTCATACGTCTTTAGAGCATCATCGTAGCGGGCCTGTGCCAAGTATAAATCGGCTAAGTTAAACAGATATTCCTCAGATTTTGGTACGTTGCGAAGCAGATCGTTATAAGCCTGTGCGGCAGCATCAAACTGTTTTTGGTCAGTGTGCAGCTGTGCCAACAACAAATAATAATAAGCGTTTTTGTTATCCTGTGCGATAGCGGCCTGAGCAAATGGTACGGCAGAAACCGGGTTTTTCAGGAAGAGGTATGTTTCAGCTACTTTATAGTTAAGCGCCGCATTATTTGGAGTTAAGCTATGGGCTTTCTGAAAAAGCTGGAGGGCTTGTTGATAGTCCTCCAGCACAAAATATTTCAGACCATCCAGAAACAAAGCCTCGCTTATCTGCCTTTCCTGTTCCGACGGCTCGTTAACCACCGAGGTTTGTGCAGCGGCAGCTTCTTTTGCTGCCTTAGCCTTCTTCTTAGAAGACTGTGCATTGGCTTCTGCTGCTGCCACTACAGTAAAGCAGCAAGTGGCAAGCAGTATGTTTCTGAATGTATTCATGGTAATCTAGTCTATAAGCGTATTGTAGTCGCCGAGGCTGAGATCAGACTGACGACCTTCATACACAACAAAATTGCCTAACATAGAGTTTGCAATGTTGCTGTTTTTGATGCCAGTATTCTCCTGGATAATGGAGTTGCTAACTACAGAGTTTAATACGCTAGTATCGTTGCCGATGGAAACATGCGGACCAATCACAGAATTTGTGATCTGCGCATTCTCACCGATGTATACAGGAGGTATAATTACTGTGTTCTCCAGCTTTGCCGTTGAGGCTACCAGTCCCTCTTCATCTTTTATATACTCTAAATAGCGTTGATTAGTATAAACTGTTGCATTTTTATTTCCACAATCTAACCATTCAGAGATAACGGCAGGTATAAACTTCGTGCCTTTGTTCTTCATGTTCTCCAAGGCATTGGTTAGTTGGTACTCGCCTTTGTCCTTGATGTCGTTGTCGAGGAGGTACTGTAGCTCCTGGCGCAGGTACTCCCCATCACGGAAATAATAGATACCGATAATAGCCAGATCAGAAACAAACTCCTGCGGCTTCTCTACAAAATCAGTGATCTCGTTGCTATCGTTTAACTTAATCACACCAAATGGGCGGGGATCATCTACGCGCTGCACCCAGATAGTGCCATCAGCGTTTGTGTCCAATTTAAAGTCTGCCTTAAACAAGGTGTCGGCAAAGGCTACTACCACTTTACCAGTTAAAGCATCCTTCGCGCACATAATGGCGTGGGCTGTACCCAATGCTTCGTCCTGGTAATGGATGCTGCCTTTTGCACCAATCTGTTCGGCTATACTTTTAAGGTCTGCCTCTACTGCATCGCCAAAGCGACCAATGATAAAAGCTACCTCCTCGATAGGCTCTTGGCATACTTTTGCAATATCCTCCACCAGGCGCTGTACAATTGGCTTGCCTGCGATAGGGATTAGTGGTTTAGGTACCGTTAATGTGTGTGGGCGCATGCGCTTGCCCATACCTGCCATCGGTATTATTATCCTCATAGCTATTTTTTATGGTTCAAAGTATAATTTTAATTGCAGCCTCTGCCGCAGTATTTATCTTTCATTGTTAAGTTTTCGCTTCTCGCTGATCTGGTAAAGTATAAAGCTTTATATCATAAACGAACAACGAGCAACCACTTACTTCGTGCCTGTACTGCCGTAGCCGCCGGCGCCTCGCTCAGTATTGGTTAAGGCTTCCGCCTCGGCCCACTCAACGCGCTCATACTTGGCTACTACCATTTGGGCAATACGCTCACCGTCCTCTACTACAAAATCCTGGTCCGACAGGTTAACTAACAGCACTTTTATCTCGCCACGGTAATCGGCATCAATAGTGCCCGGACTGTTAACGATAGAAATCCCATGTTTGTATGCCAAGCCACTGCGAGGGCGAATTTGTGCTTCGTGCCCTTCTGGTAATTCTATAAAAAGGCCAGTTGGTAAAAGGGCACGCTGTAAAGGCTTAAGTGTAACAGGTGCCTCTAAGTTCGCTCTAAGGTCCATGCCAGCCGAATGTATGGTCTGGTAAGACGGAAGCGCGTGCTTAGATTGGTTAATGACGTTAACCTTCAGGTTCTTGTTGTTCATCTTATCAAAAAAAGGTTAAAATGTAAGTAAGCGGGAACGCTCTCGTAGCCATACTACTGCCAAGAAGACAGCACACACAGCCAACTGGAACGCGTGACGCAGCCAGAAGTTATCGATTTCTATGCCTAAAACCAACCAAACTAGCCCCACCGCCAATAAAATATAGGCTGCTATGGTTTTTACTGGATAGGGAATAGGGTAGTGGCGATTGCCCAAAAGGTAGCTGGAAAGGGCCATGCCAAAGTAACAGATAAACGTGGCTATAGCCGAGCCCATGTAGCCGAGTACGGGTATCAGCAGCAGGTTGAAAAGAATGGTTACCGCTGCGCCGCCAAAACTGATGTAGGTGCCATACTTTGTTTTATCAGTAAGCTTAAACCACACCGAAAGGTTATAGTATACACCCAGGAAAAGGTTTGCCAACAACAATATAGGTACCACCATTAGACCTTCGTGGTACTCCGGCTTACGAAGAAAAAAATGTGCAAAAACATCTAAGTTTGCCGAGATGAACAGGAATATAAAGGCACAGGCAATTACAAACCATTTCATAATGAGCGCAAAGGTCTTAGGGGATTCTTTATTTTCTGCTTGTGAGAAAAAGAACGGCTCTGCTGCATAACGGAACGCCTGCAGTGTGAGTGTCATGAAAATAGAAAGTTTGTAGCAGGCACTGTAAATACCTACAGCTGCATAATTGCTATGGCCCGGGTAAAAGTTCTCCGGGAGCCATTCTTCTAAAAGTATACGGTCTATCAGCTCATTCACCATTCCGGCCATCCCCATCAGCATAAGCGGATAGGCATAAACCAGCATAGGGCGCAGCAGCTCTGGGTTTAACTCAAACCGTAAGATTTTAAACTCCCTCCAGAGCATCGGAATCAGTAAAGCATTTGCTGCCAAATTGATCAAAATAATGTAGCCTATACCAAGATCAGGATTATAGATGGATGTAATAAGTGGGCGTAGGGACTGAAGATAGTCGCCATTGTAAATATCGCGGCACAGCACCAGAAAGAACAAGTTTGCAGCTATAACTAAAAGTATGTTAGCCAATTTAATAGAAGCAAACTTAATTGCTTTGTTCTGGAGCCGGAGCCAGGCAAAAGGTATGGCTACGATGGCATCTATGGCAAGTATGGCTGCTAGCCAGAGAATGTAATTCTGCTCCTGTGCGGTAAAGTTTTTATAATCTGCAATTGGCCCGGAGAGCAACATAAGTATACCCGAAAGTATGACACTGCTGCTCAGGATAACGCTCAAAACCTGGTTATACAATTTATACTTGTCTGCGCCAGGCTTATTGGCAAAACGAAAAAAGGCTGTTTCCATGCCATAAGTATACAGCACGTTTAAAAAGCCTACAAAAGCATACAGGTAAGAAAAAACACCATACTCCTCCGGTAAGAATACATCGGTGTAAATTGGAACAAGCAGGTAATTAAGGGCTCTGCCTACTATACTGCTCAAACCATAGGCAGCAGTCTGCCCGACCAATTTCTTGGCTATACTCATACTTTAAAAGGGTCGGGTTTGAAGGTTGATATGTCTATAAGCCTTTGAACGCTGGCTTACGTTTCTCTAGAAAAGCGGTAGTGCCCTCTACAAAGTCTTCTGATGAGCAGCAGCGTGCAAAAGAGTTTGCCTCGGTTTGGTAACCGTTCTCGTCTTTGTTAAACACTGCGTTTACACACTCAATAACAAGGCCGATTGAAAGAGGTGCTTTTCCCATAATCTTACCAAGTATCTCGTTGCACTTTAGCAGCAGGTCTTCTTGCGGTACTACATGGTTTACAAGCCCTAGAGCTCTAGCCTCTTCTGCCGTAATCATGTCGCCTGTCATCATCAGCTCCATAGCTTTGCCTTTGCCAATTAGCTGAGTCATGCGTTGTGTGCCACCATAGCCAGGTATTACACCCAGGTTTACTTCCGGTTGACCGAAGCGTGCATTTTCGCTGGCTACACGCATGTGGCACGCCATAGCCAGTTCGCACCCGCCGCCAAGGGCAAAGCCATTTACTGCTGCAATCACAGGTTTATTGCAGCGCTCTATCATGGCGAAAACTTCCTGGCCTCTTTCTGCAAAGCTGCGGGCATTCAGTTCGCTTAGCTCTGCTATCTCAGAAATATCAGCGCCGGCAACAAACGCTTTCTGGCCTGCTCCTGTAAAAATAGCACCTTTTACATCCTCGTCGTCATACACCTGCTGTATAGCGTTTTTGATCTCACGAATGGTTTCGATATTTAGTGCATTAAGCTTATCTGCTCTGTTAATCGTAATTGTCAGGATGCCGTTGTTCAGGTCAAGCAGCAGGTTTTCGTATGTAGCCATAGGTTTTTCGCCTTTTCTATTCTTAATTTTCAGCACAAATATAGTAATTTAGTTAAATCACCGGGTAGCAAATTAGCCATCTAAACATATTGCTACGTAAGGTGCGGATAGTGCTGAATTTGCTCCTGTGTATATGTATAATGTATGTCTAAAGTTTTATTCACTTCTAAATAAATTTAATTAATGGGTTTTCTCTCGGAGTTTAAGAAATTTGCCGTTAAGGGTAATGTAATTGATCTTGCCGTTGGTGTGGTAATAGGTGCTGCATTTGGCGGAGTAACAAAATCATTGGTTGATGATGTGATCATGCCTCCTCTTGGCTTGCTTATAAGCAGGGTAGACTTCTCGCAGCTAAAGCTAGTGCTTAAAGAAGCTGTAGTTGAAAATGGTACTGTTGTGGAGCAGGCTGTTTCTATAAACTACGGCAATTTTATTCAGGCTGTGGTAAACTTTATGATTATTGCCTTTGCCATTTTCCTGCTTGTCAGAACTATTAACCGTATGCGTGAGCAAGAAGCAGCCAAGCCGGCTCCGCCTGTTAATAAGCAAGAGGTGCTGTTAGCCGAGATTCGCGATATCCTTAAAAATGATGATTCTGTGAATACTCCAGCGCCAAAGCAAGTATAAACCAACTCTAATTTTTTTAATACTGCTGTTGAAGCAGCAATACAACGTTTATTTATATGATAAGATTTTTACTCAAGCTTGTTCCTAATACCCTTATACTTTTCTTTTTTATACTTCCTTTTTCCTTTGCTCAGGATTTAGCACCAACCGATACTCTTAAAGATTGGAATTTTGGCGGAACCGGCACTGTAAACTTTAGTCAGGTAAGCTTAAGCAATTGGGCAGCTGGAGGACAGAGTTCTGTGTCAGTGTTAGGTATTGCCAACGTCTTTGCAAATTATTCTAAAGGGCATAACACTTGGAATAACTCTCTGGATATTACCTATGGTACGCTTAAACTGGAGAATCAGCGCTTCCGAAAAAGTGATGATAAACTTGAGCTAAATTTAAAGTACGGCCATCAAGCTTCAGAAAAATGGTTTTATACCGGGCAGCTAAACTTGAGAACACAGTTAAGCCCAACATACACTCCTGAGCGAGACAGTATACTTTCAGATTTTTTCGTTCCTGCTTTTGTGCTTGCCTCTTTAGGTATGGACTATAAACCCAATGATAAGTTATCCATTTTTATTTCGCCGGTAACAGGTAAGTTTACAATAGTGCGTAGCCAGCGCCTCGCTGACCTCGGTGCTTTTGGTGTGGAGCCTGCTGCTATTGATGTAGAAGGGCGACGTATACCTGGTACCGGTGAGCGACTTCGTAAAGAGTTTGGCGGCTTTGTGAACATTCGGTACAGAGAAGAAATCTTACAAAACGTTATTTTTCAGTCTAAGCTAGACCTGTTCTCAAATTACCTTCGCAACCCACAAAATGTAGACGTTAACTGGGAGAACTTAGTCAACTTTAAAGTGAATAAATTAATTTCTGCCAGCTTGTTTGTGCACATGATCTATGATGATGATATCAATATCAATATACCACAGGAAGAAGCAGGGCTGCCCGATAAAAAGGGACCACGCCTGCAGGTAAAGCAAACACTAGGTATCGGTTTATCTTACAGTTTTAAATAGCTGAACTTTTGGTGATTTATACTTTGTTTGCTGATTAATATATACCTTACAAGCTTTTATGCGTTGTAATACAAAACACAAGCAGTTAGTATGAAGAAATTGTGCTTATTGATATTGACTTTTGGTTGTTTCTTGGCTTTTTCTGAGGCAAAGGCGCAATCTTCTGCACAGAGCAGCAGTAATTCTAAAGATGAATTTTGGGGTACTTCTAAAGTAGAGACAAAGGGAAGCTCCGTGGATGCTGTGGGTAGGAGAGGGCAGGGCCTCGATAAAAGATTTAATGAATATGAGGAAAGAGGCAGCCGCCGCAAATCTTTTGATAAGAGAAAAATTGCGAAGAGCAAGAAGATGAAGGATATCCTCAAGAAGGAAGAGGAGATGATGAAAAAGCACAAACGTGATAAGAAGCAGTTGAAGAAACGTCAAAAAAGAAGAAATTAACAAAAGAGCCACTCCTTGGAGTGGCTCTTTTGTTAATGTTGTA
>NZ_JBBKTR010000025.1:0-48599 GCF_037892465.1 Pontibacter sp. H249
GTGAGCCTTTAAAGTATTCTATAAGCCTTATATAAGACTTTAGTTGTTAATAATTTAGTAAACTTATTATATTGGCTTAAAAAATAGAAAGAGGCTGTTCAAAAAAGGACCGCCTTTTTTTATTCTTCCTTACTACCAATAAGTATAAATGGGATAAAAAAGCCTGTAATCATACCTCCAAGGCTTCTGTCAAAATAGATTTCTGTTACCCATGCACAGGCAAGGCTGAAAATGAACACTACACCCAGCCAATTCCTGTGCTTTAAAGCATGCACAAAAGGAAGTATCAACCATGTAAACACAAACAAAAAGAAGCCAACAACACCTAAGCTGTACAGCACATCAATATAGTTACTATGCACATTCTTATTTGTTTGTATAGCAAATTGAAAATCCTTTTGCTCATACTTTGAGAAGAGCCTGTCTTTTTTATCGCCAAGGCCCACTCCCACTACAGGGTTTTCAGTAAAAATTTCCCAACCACAGCTCCAGGCAGCCAGTCTAAAGTTTGCACCGTTCCACTGGTCTTCCTCCAGTTCCATCCCATAGTGGCTCTCTGCCCCCATATTGCTATACTCATACTTGTTGTAAGTAAGCTCTTTAAACCTGTTCAGCATCTGGGGCTGTACCTTATAAACAATGACACCAGCCATTATTAAGCCTAAACATAGAGTGGCAGTCTCCAGGATCTTCTTGTTTGTTATAAGATAATAGAAACCGAAACTTACCGCTATCATGGCCAGCACTCCGATGTTAATTCTGCTGCCTAAAAAGTATGATATAAGGACCAGGAAAAAACCTCCTGCTATAAGCAGGAGCGGGGAGGAGGTTTTTTTATTAACCACCTTATATCCAATTACAAATAAGGCGAAGTTTACAAGCAGCGAAATGTAAACAGATTGCTGCTCCAGCAAAGAAGTAAAATTATCGTTATAGAAGGCGTCTGTCTGGTTATGGTAAGTGTAATTGTAAAATCCATAGACCAAGCATGCAGCACATATCCCGATTGTTGTTAAAGCAAAACTTGACAATAACTTCTCTTTTAAGGCTGGTCTAATCCTCAACAGCCCTATACTTAACGGGAATGCAAGAAGCGGTATTCTCAATTTTAAGTAGTGAATCCCTTTAGTTAGGTTGTCTGAAAATAGTGCGCTCATTAACAGTAATATAAAAAATACGATAGCCCACTGTATAAACTTTCGTTCTTTCAATAAGGAGAGTTTTTCTTTTATCGTACCAACCGAGAAGCTGTAGATCACTAACACACCAGCAACTGCTAAGTTGATTGCATTGATTTGTGAAAAGAAAAGGGTAATGAAAAAAAGCGTAAATAAAGTAAATAGAATAGTTTCCTGTCTGCTCATAGCTCGTAGATATAAACCTCAAAATTAAAGGTATTTTTTATGATTCGCTATTCATTTTGACTCCTGGATATAGTTATTTCTTATAGGTTTTTCAGATAGCCAAATGCCTTATTAGCAATAAATTAATGAAAAAAAGATTTTCGTAAATATTAAATATTCGATATTGTATATTTGTGTTTTTATATACTTATAATATTTTTATATGAAAATATTTTGCTAATAATATGAATCTAGATTTGAATATCTACTGTATATGGTACTATTTAAATAGTACTGCTTATGGGGTTCTTATTTTCAAAATATTACTTTTTCGTTTTGTTGTTTATAGGCTTTGCTGCCAGATCTCAGCATAGTGATACCATTCAATATGACAGATTTAAGTATGATATTGAGTTTGTTAATAAAGACAAAGACTTAAAGTTATGGAATGAGGCACCACCCGTAATCTTACCTCAGCACAAAGGGTCTCTGTATATTTCGACCACGTTCTTCTCAACTGTTTGGAATCACCAACAGAACTTAGCCATACCTGCTAATGATAAGATAAAAATAAGCAAGAGAGAAAAATCACCCAGGTTTTACGCCACATCCTCATCGCACTGGTGGCAGCGATTTTATGATCCTGCATTTCTTTCAAGTTCAAAGCATGTATACCAGGATGCCTGGCAAAAACATTACTGGAGGCGTAACTACAATGGTATTTTCTCTGCACACATCATCAAGGCGCAAAATGGCAAAAATATTGTATTTGCCTTAAGCCACGGAGAGAATAAAAATGAAAGGATTGGCGACTTTCTATATCAGAATACAGTAAGACCAACTTTTAAAATAGACATCAGTGATCCAAATACATATTCTGGAGGTACACCTTATAAAGATTGTTGGGAGGCCTACTTTGGGTTCTTGAATGGAAACTGGGCAAGCCTGGAGAAAGATTTAAGTATTACGGCACAATATTTTAATGATATAGGACCAGTTGCCTGGCCATCGGCAGGTTATGTTTCCGTTGATGGTGAACAATTATCTCAGGGGCTAAGGCATCCTTCTTCCATCATTCATGATGGTTACATCTATATTTTCGTGGTTGATGCTTCTATGGACGGCACAGGAGGAGTTAAGTTAATTCGTGTTAAACTTGAGGATGCTACATTGCCGCAGCGTTACCAGACATGGTCTGGTAACAATTGGATTGGAGCCCTGCCAGAAGGTTACTCAAAAACTAAAACTAAAAATTACTTTGCCGTTCGTGGTCCTGCAAATGCACCTATCATCCCTAACGACAAAAGTATAATTCGATTTACAGTAGCTAAGTTTAAGCAAACTGATAATGAATTCATTGCAGTAGAGGAATCTATTAATCAGGACAACACGATCGAAGTAGCATTTAGGTATTCCAATAACCTTATAAATTGGTCTGAACGAAAAGTAGTGTATACCGATTTAAATTGGAGCAGTTCTGTATTACGGTACCCTGTATTTTTGAATACTGATGGCTTGACAGATGGAAGTATAGATAAAGAAGAATTTTATGTTATTGGTACCCGGGATGATGGTAATGTAACTAAACTACATTTTGTAAAACAGAAAAATAAATTACCAGACACAGAGGATACGAATACTAATCCTGATGCTAGTAGCCAGAACTCGAGAATAACTAAAACTTTAGCTACTTCAGGAAATACATCAAATTCCAGCTTTAGCCAAGTAATTGTTTCTCCAGTACCTGCAGTGTCATTTGTTGATGTAGTATTTAATATTAATTCTATTTCGAGGATATATTTTAATCTGTACGCATTAAATGGTGCACCCGTCGGAAGCATTTTGGAAGAAACATTTTTACCACAACAAGCTAAACGAACTATAGATTTTTCTAGTTTAAAACCAGGGGTATATGTTCTGGAGGTGACAGACAATAAGAAATCAGTGTTCAAAAAAATAGTTAAACTTTAAGTACTGAACCACGAGGTGATATTTGCAGTTAATAGTAAAGCTGTGATTATACAGCATAATTAAATGAGATAGATTTAGATAAATACGATTAGTATAAATAGCTCGCTATTTCTTTGAATCACCCAAAAGCATACTTAATTTTATATTTGAAGGGCATCAGCTAATTCCGGATTCCGCTCTTCTTATCTATACATGCACTTACAGATTACATCACTTAACTCGGGCAGCAACGGCAATTGCTATTACGTAGGCAACGAACAGGAAGCCATACTTGTAGATGCCGGAATTTCCTGCCGCGAAACAGAAAGGCGTATGGCGCGACTAGGTCTCTCTATGAGCAAGGTCAAAGCCATTTTTGTATCGCATGAGCACTCTGACCATATTAAAGGTATACCTGTGCTGGCTAAAAAGTACCAGTTGCCGGTTTACATTACACTGCATACGTTGCGCCGTGCCAGGTTCGTAGAGCAGAATTTTCCGGTTGAGGAGTTTCATGCGCAGCAGCCTGTAACAATAGGTAACCTGGAGTTAATTGGTTTTCCGAAGCTGCACGATGCTATTGATCCTTACAGTTTTATCATCTCTTACCAAGGCACTAAGGTTGGGGTATTTACAGACATTGGAGCACCCTGCGAGCAACTAATCCATTACTTTAGCCAATGCCATGCAGCTATACTAGAGGCCAATTATGACGAGGAAATGCTAGCTAATGGGTATTACCCCTATCACCTGAAAAGAAGAATAAGCGGAGGCAAAGGACATTTATCTAACAGGCAGGCACTAAACCTTTTCACAGCTTATAAACCGGATTACATGAGCCATTTGTTACTGGGCCACCTTTCTAAGAACAACAACTGCCCCAAACTGGTAGAGGAACTGTTTGCCGCACATGCTGCAGGTGCCAAAGTAATAGTAGCCTCCCGATACGAAGAAACTCCTGTATACATAATTTCCAGCAGTGACGACGTGAGTATAGAGCCAGCCACACCATTTAAGGTAAAAGCAACTGTAAAAGCAAAGGTGGTTAAAAAAAAGCCAGTGGTTGCTGATAACCAGCTCCAGTTGTTTTAGCACCAACCTTTTATATACAAGAGGCGCCTTTGGTTAATCAAAGGCGCCTCTTGTGTTTTTTAAATTACCTGTTTTCTTTATTTTTCTGATTTACAAGGTCTTTGTCCAGTTTTTTAAGGCTGTTTTTGCCTAGTAGTGCAATGGCGGCAGCGCTGGCAGTGGCTAGGGCAACTCCCGTTATTACCGGATTTATCTTTGCTCTGGTGTAAGCGCTTTTCATTACGTGGCCATCGTAGTTGCCGTAAATCTCACCGTCTTTACCCGGACTGTGCAATGATCCTTCATGATGCTGTGCAGGCTGATTTTTCTTCTGTTGCTTAACCATCATATTTTCTCCAACCCAATCCATCAGTTTAGGAGCATATTTATTTGTAGCACTCATCATTTTACCGCCACCTCCAACAAACAGGTCGCGCTGATGATGTGTGGCCGCATAAAGTATAGCATCGGCTACCTCTTCAGGTTGATAAACAGGAGGGGGTAAGGTAGGCTCTTCGTCCATGTAGTTGCGGGCATGCTGTGTGTAAGGTGTGTTTATACCTGCTGGCTTTATCAACGTTACCGAAATGGGCGCGTCGTCCTCTTCCAGTTCGATACGAAGTGCATCCGTAAATCCTTTAACAGCATGCTTCGTGGCACTATACATACCTTGTATAGGTATAGCCACATCAGAAAGTACACTGCCAAGATTTATGATTGAGCCACCGTTACGGTTTCTTAAATGCTGGGCTGCTGCAAGAGAACCATACACTACTCCCCAAAAATTAGTGTCGAACAGTCGATGATTGTCTTCGTCACTTACTTCTTCTAATCGGCCATAGATAGAAACTCCTGCATTGTTTACCCAAGTGTCAAAACCTCCGAACCTACCGATAGCAGCGTCAGCAACTTTATAAATATCCTCTTTACGGCCTACGTCTGCTACTACATGTATAGCTTCTCCGCCATCCTGTTTTATCTGCTGCTCAATTTTAGCAAGTGCTTCACCGTTTCGGGAAGCTAATACCACTTTTGCCCCCTTTTCGGCTGCTCTTAGCGCGGTTGCAAGTCCAATACCACTTGATGCTCCTGTGATTACAATCACCTGATCGTGTAAAGGTTTAAGTTTATATTTCATAGGTATTCAGTTTGTTATATGTTTAATCGCAAGTTAATGGCTATACCATTCGTATTGATTCTCTTACGGAAGAAAAGCTTTATTAGCTGTTATTCTAAATGCATCTTTAGCCTTTAACCATATATATTACCCTAGCAAAATCTTGTGAGAGTATAGTTTAACCGAGTATATCTGCCACTATACGTTATGCAGCAGTAAAACAAGATAATTGACTAATGTCATCCTTAAACACAGTTTAAATCATAAAACGACTGCTTTAACCTGCCGAGATTTGCATCTATAATTAATCCCTTTTAAAGATGAACACCGTAGAGCAGCAGGAATATCTGATACAGAAGTATAATGTACCGGCACCACGCTACACCAGCTATCCCACCGTGCCTTACTGGGACAAAGAGATACCGGCTGCGGCACAATGGATGGATGTGGTAAAGTATACTTTTGCGGAGTCTAATGCTGCCAAAGGAATCAGCCTTTATATACACCTGCCGTTTTGCGAAGTGCTATGTACGTACTGTGGCTGCAACACGCGCATTACCAAGAACCATAGTGTAGAAGAGGGGTACATACAGGCCATACTCGCTGAGTGGAGTTTATACTTGCAGCAGTTTTCAGAGAAGCCAATTATCCGGGAGCTGCATTTAGGCGGAGGTACGCCAACTTTCTTTAAGCCAGAGAACCTGCGCAAGCTGCTGGAAGGAATTTACGAGGGTTCTATACTTCATCCGGAGAAAGAATTCAGCTTTGAGGGACATCCGAACAATACGACTACAGCGCACCTGGAAACGCTTTATGACTTAGGCTTTAGAAGAGTAAGTTTTGGCATTCAGGATTTTGACCCTAAAGTGCAGATCACTATTAACCGTATCCAGCCTTTTGAGAATGTAAGGTACGTTACCGAGGAAGCACGCAGAATTGGTTACGACTCAGTTAATTTTGATTTGATCTACGGCCTGCCATATCAAACGCTTCAAAGCGTAAGCGAAACAATAGACAAGGTGGCCGAACTGATGCCTGACCGGATTGCCTTTTACTCATATGCGCACGTGCCATGGGTAAAACCGGGCCAGCGAAGCTACTCTGACAAAGACCTGCCTGATAACGCAGAGAAGCGCGCACTTTATGAACTGGGGCTGGAGAAATTTAAAGCTTTAGGTTACACTGATATCGGCATGGACCATTTTGCCTTGCCTGAAGACGCCCTGTATAAAGCCTGGGAACAGAAAGATTTGCACCGGAATTTTATGGGTTATACTACCTTCCAGATTGATCTGTTAATTGGCTTGGGTACTTCCTCCATCAGTGATGCCAAGTATGCCTACATGCAGAACCTCAAGAAAGTAGAGACTTATAAAGAAGCAGTGCTTAACGGTGAACTGGCTATACTTAAAGGCCATTTTTTAACCCAGGAAGACCTAAGGCTGAAGGAGGCTATACTTAACATTGCCTGCAGGGGTGAGCTTTACCTGGATTTAGGCCTCTTAAGTATGCTGAATGATGAGTCCATTGATCATCTGAAAGAGATGCATAGAGAAGGCATTATTGAACTGGAAAGCAACAAGCTTACGGTTACTAGTATCGGCAAAGCCTTTACCCGGAACATCTGCATGGTTTTCGACCTGAAGCTAAGACAAGCAGTACCAGCAGAGCAGCAGATATTCAGCAAAGCTATTTAAGACAACACAGTTAGACATAGTGTTTTGATAAGAGATGCCCCGGCACTGTGAAGTGCTGGGGTGTTTTGTTTTTGCTAAGTATGTAATCTGCAGAAGGTGTCCAACCACCCCTGCCCCTCCTTATCCAAGGAGGGGAGCATTTACTTACTTTTTCTTATGTTATCACAATTATAACAGACTTCTATAATTTATAATCCTGTCAGGATCTTAGTGGAAGGGAGGTTAAGCAGAAGCTAGAGAGTTTGTACGCTTACAAAAGTAATAACAGAATTCCCCTCCTTGAATAAGGAGGGGCAGGGGTGGTTGGACCCGGGACTGAACGAAATCAATAAAATCTCCTTAATCACCAGTTTTTTCTGATTTAAACAAACCGCCTATAAACAGGAAAAGCAGGCCACAAAGTAGCCTGCTTTTAAAACGGCCTGGGAGGCCGAATGTATACCATATACTAAACTAAACTCAAATAAAATGCTGCTTTATACTTTCAGGCCAACCAGCGCTAGGGCAGATTTATACTTTCAAATCTTAAGTAAAACGCCTGTAAATCTTTTAATACAACACTACAAAAGTATACGATTGTCAGGCAGGAGCCATTGACATAAATCAACCCCATAACTGACACTTATCATCATTTTGGGAGGTGCGGCTAAGTACTTTTGTATCAGACTAAAAAGACAATTGAGATGGAAGCCGCACTCCAAACCAATGTTCAGACTTGCTACCATTGCGGGGATACCTGCGTGGATGAAGTGATCGTAGCACACGACAAAGCTTTTTGCTGCGCCGGGTGCAAAACCGTTTACGAACTACTCGAGGAAAACAACCTCTGCACTTATTATAACCTGGAGCAGAATCCGGGCATATCAGGTAAAGCGCAGGCTTCTGATGCTCGTTTTGCTTACCTGGATGATGCCGGAGTAGAAGCCCAACTTGTTAACTTCAAGAACGACGATATCTGCAAGCTAACGTTCTACGTTCCGCAGATGCATTGCAGCTCCTGTATCTGGCTGCTCGAGAACCTGTTCAAACTGAATTCGGGTATCTCGGAGTCTACGGTAAACTTCCTGCGCAAAGAGATCTCGTTAACATACTTCCATCAAAAAACCACCCTGCGCGAAGTGGTAACGTTACTGGCCCGATTAGGCTACGAACCTGAAATTACACTGGCCGATACCGATGGTAAAAAGGTTAAAAAGCAGAGCCATACCATTATCTATAAATTGGGTATTGCAGGCTTTTGTTTTGGTAACGTTATGTTGCTGGCCTTCCCGGATTACCTGGCGGTTGCTGATGATCTGCAGCGTACCTTCGGCTCTTTCTTTGGCTACCTCAGCCTTATACTTTCTATTCCGGTGCTGTTCTATAGTGCCAGAGGGTTTTATACTTCGGCATGGGAAGGACTGAAGCAGCGATTTGTGAATATTGACTTTCCGATTGCGCTTGGTCTTACTGCTCTTTTCTTTGTGAGTTTGTATGAGGTCATAACAGGTACTGGTCCTGGTTACTACGACTCATTTACCGGCTTGGTATTCTTCATGCTGATCGGTAAATATTTCCAGCAGAGGACCTACGACACCCTTTCTTTTGACAGAGATTATACTTCCTACTTTCCGGTGTCGGTTACGGTGCTGAAAGACGAGGAGGAAACTTCTACGGCTGTCAGAAACCTGAAGATCGGTGACAGGATACGCATCCGTAACCAGGAATTGGTGCCAGCCGATGCCATACTTTTAAGAGGCCAGGCCATGATCGACTACAGTTTTGTCACCGGTGAGTCTGAGCCAGAGGAAAAAGTAGCCGGTGAGATCATCTATGCCGGAGGTCGGCAGGTAGGAGAAAGTATAGAAGTAGAGGTGGTAAAAGAAGTATCGCAGGGCTACCTGACGCAGCTCTGGAACGACAGCGCCTTCTCTAAAGAAGAGAAGCACTCTTCTGTTGCAACCTATGCGAACAAAGCCGGTCAATGGTTTGTGATCGTCACCGTGATTGTAGCTATCGGAACCCTGTGGTACTGGGTGCCGCGGGACACGGATATGGCCATGCGTGCCTTTACTTCTGTACTGATCATCGCCTGCCCGTGCGCCCTTTCGCTAGCTACGCCTTTTGTGCACGGCCATACCATGCGTGTGTTCGGCAGGAATAAATTCTACCTTAAAAATACCTCTGTAGTAGAGAGTCTTGCTAAGATAGATACTGTAGTGTTTGATAAAACCGGTACACTTACCGAGCCTAGTGCAGCCGAGGTTACTTATACTGGCAAAGCCTTAGCAGCCGAGCAGGAGCGAAGTATACTTTCTGTGCTGCGCCACTCTACGCACCCGCTAAGCCAGCGCATCAGCGAAAACCTGAAAGAGACACCTTTAAATGTAGAAAATTTCCAGGAGTTTGCCGGCAAAGGCTTGAGCGGAGAAGTTAACGGGCACCTGATTAGAGTAGGTTCTGCCGCCTATTTAGGTGTACCTTCCGACAAAGCCACTGATACACTTAAAACTACTGTTTATGTGTCCTGGGATGGAATGTTACTGGGATATTATACTTTCTACAACGTGTACCGGGATGGCCTGAAAAGTATATTACATGACCTAGGAGACAAAAAAGTAGCCATGCTTTCAGGCGACAATAACCACGAAGAGGCAAGGCTGCGCGAACTGCTAGGGCCGGAGGCAGAACTGGTATTTAACCAGTCGCCGGTACAGAAGCTGGAAAGTATACAGGCATTTCAGGCAATGCATCGTAAGGTGCTGATGGTAGGTGACGGACTGAATGATGCAGGTGCACTAAAGCAAAGCGATGCAGGTATTGCACTAACGAATAGTGTTACCAATTTTTCTCCGTCTTGCGACGCTATACTTGACGCAACAGCCTTTGATAAGCTGAGCAAGTTCCTGGCTTTCTCTAAAAAGACCATGAGCCTTATACTTGCCACCTTTGCAGTATCGCTGGTTTACAACGCAATAGGTTTAACGCTGGCCGTACAGGGGCTCTTCTCTCCAATTTTCTCTGCTATACTTATGCCGATCAGTTCGCTCAGTGTAATCGTATTTGCTACGCTTTCTGTGAAGTTCGCTGCAAAAAGAGCAGGGCTTTGATCTAATTACTAATTCATAATTAAATAAAATGTACATCATCTTTTTAATGATAGCCATAAGCGTAACGGTAGCGGCAGCTTTCCTGGGAGCTTTCCTGTGGGCTGTTCGCTCCGGCCAGTACGACGACGACTACACGCCATCCGTGCGTATGCTGTTCGATAATGAAACAGCGCCAACTAGTAAAGGTAAGGATGCCAATAAGCCGCAGGGGGCTTAAGTTTATACTTTAGTTGCAGTTCCGGGTCTGAATACCTTTACTTAACCAAAGAGGTGTATTTATACCTACTTTTTCAATTCTCATCACTATAGTTCTATCCTTTCCTTTTGTCATCCTGTAAGGATCCTGGTAGAAGGGAGGTTAAGCAATGGCTATGAAAAGGGGGCCTCTCTTGAATGAAACTTGTCTGCCTTCTGCCAGCTTTTCGCCTGGCCGGCTGGGCCCTACTTTTTGTCTTGACACAAAAAGTAGGCAAAAAAGTCAAGACGCTCCAAACTCGCTGAACGCTCAAACAGTGGACCGTCATTAGTGCACCTGGCCAAAGCTGTTGCTTCAATGTTAGGTATATAACCCACCCCTTGCCCCTCCGAGGAGGGGAATTGCCGCTACTGCTTAAGCTGAGGTATAAATTTCATTGCTGATGGCATTCCTCGGACAGGTCGCAACCTGTCCCTACACATCAGAATTTATACTTGATTGCCAGTTACGACAGCCGCTGACTAAGAAGTGTCCTTTCCAGTCCTTGGGTTGAGCGCCTTCTATTGTTGCGGTGCCGAACGAAGTGAGGCAGCCCGCAGCGGAGCGAGGAGCAGCTTCAATAGACAGCGCGATGCCCAAGGACGAGGCCTTGCGGCCGTGAGCACACCAAAGCCAGATATGAAACAAGACGCAAGTAAGACTGAGGAAGAAAGTCAGCTAGAAAGAATAGCAGATTGTATAGGCAAGTAAGACTGAGGATGAAAGCCAGCTCGATAAAATAGCGGAAAATCATTAGCCAAAGTAGCAGCTAAAGAAACACGCTTAAACCTTATTCACAGCTATCTACTCCCACTGCTGATATCAATCAACCCCGATACTGACATTCATCATCTTTTCGGAACCTATACTTCCCGAATTTTGAACCGTCGATAAATGCTTTCATCGACCTCCTTTACAGGAAAACATCAAAACAAATAAACACTTAAACAAAACGGAGGACACCGCACATGTCAACTAATGTAGCTGAAGTCTTAGAGAATGCGCCCGACCGGGTTATACCGAAAGGTACCGACAGAGGCGTGACCGACACGTTCTTTTATGACAATAAGATCGTTCGGGATTTTGGTATAGCCACCGTGTTCTGGGGCATTGCCGGTATGCTGATAGGCGTGATCATCGCCTTCCAGCTGGCAAACCCTGATGTGAACATGGGCAACCAGTACACCACGTTTGGCCGTGTAAGGCCGCTGCACACCAATGCAGTAATTTTTGCCTTTGTGGGTAACGCCATCTTTATGGGTGTTTACTACTCGTTGCAGCGCCTTTGCAAAACACGCATGTACTCAGACCTGCTCAGCAAGATCAACTTTTGGGGATGGCAATTAATCATCGTTTCGGCGGTTATCACGCTTCCGTTAGGTATCACAACATCAAAAGAATACGCTGAGCTGGAGTGGCCAATCGATATCGCCATTACTTTGATCTGGGTAGTATTCGGTTGGAACATGTTTGGTACGATTGCCAAGCGCCGTGAGAAGCATATGTATGTTGCCATCTGGTTCTACATTGCCACGTTCTTAACGGTTGCTGTACTGCACATTGTAAACTCTTACGAGATGCCGGTTAACTTCCTTAAAAGCTACTCTGGTTATGCAGGTGTGCAGGATGCGCTGGTACAGTGGTGGTATGGCCACAATGCGGTTGCGTTCTTCTTAACAACACCGTTCCTGGGCCTAATGTACTACTTCCTGCCTAAGGCTGCGAATCGTCCGGTTTACTCCTACAGATTGTCAATCATTCACTTCTGGTCGCTGATCTTTATCTACATTTGGGCTGGCCCGCACCACTTACTTTATACTTCATTACCTGACTGGGCACAGTCGCTGGGTGTAGTATTCTCTGTCATGCTGATTGCTCCAAGCTGGGGTGGTATGATCAACGGTCTATTAACACTGCGTGGTGCCTGGGATAAGGTGCGCGAAGAGCCGGTGCTTAAGTTCATGGTAGTGGCAATTACCGCTTACGGTATGGCTACATTCGAAGGCCCGATGCTGTCGCTTAAAAACGTAAACGCCATTGCGCACTTCACTGACTGGATCGTAGCACACGTGCACGTAGGTGCCTTGGGCTGGAATGGCTTCCTGACATTTGCCATGCTGTACTGGTTGTTCCCACGCATCTATAAAACGGAGCTTTTCTCTAAAAAGCTTGCCAATACGCACTTCTGGTTAGGTACGCTGGGTATACTTTTCTATGCGATCCCGATGTACTGGGCCGGTTTCACTCAAGGTTTAATGTGGAAACAATTTACAGTAGAAGGTACACTACAATATTCTAACTTCCTGGAGACTGTGTTGCAGATCGTGCCGATGTATTACCTGCGTGGTATCGGTGGTGTGCTATACTTGAGCGGTGTATTCCTGATGGTGTACAACCTGTACAAAACTGCCAAGTCTGGTAGCCTGGTTGCCAACGAGAGAACCGAAGCACCTGTGATTGTTCCTTCAGCACCTGCAAATGCTGGTCACTGGCACAGCTGGATCGAGAAACGCCCTACGCAAATGGCCATTTTCGCAACTGTTGCGATTTTGATCGGTGGTTTAATAGAGTTCATCCCTGCCTTCGTGATCAAGTCTAACGTGCCTACTATTGCCAGCGTGAAACCTTATACTTCGCTGGAGCTACAAGGCCGTGACCTGTACATTAAAGAAGGTTGCGTTAACTGTCACACACAAATGGTTCGTCCGTTCAGATCGGAGACAGAGCGTTACGGCGAGTATTCTAAAGCAGGTGAGTTCGTGTACGACCACAACTTCCTGTGGGGTTCTAAGCGTACCGGTCCGGATCTTCACAGAGTGGGAGGTAAGTATCCGCATAGCTGGCACTACCACCACATGATGGACCCAACTTCTATGTCGCCGGGCTCTATTATGCCAGCTTATCCATGGTTGTTTGAGCAGGAAGTAGACCTGAGCACGACACAGGATAAACTGAAAGTGCTGAAAAAGCTAGGTGTGCCTTACGAGGATGAGTACATCGCCAATGCCAACGAAGAGCTAATGAAGCAGGCAAACAGCATCGCAGCTGATCTGAAGAAAGAAGGCATCGAGGTGAAGGCAGAGTCTGAGATCGTGGCTATGATTGCCTACCTGCAGCGCCTGGGTACAGATATAAAAGTGAAAGCAGAGGAAGTAGAGTAGTGAACCTGACAAAGGACAAGATGACAAAAGACAAAGGAGGTATTACCCCAGTCTTTTGTCCTTTGTCCCAAAGTCGCAAAGTCTAAGAAAATGTATAAAAATGTTTTGCAAGCCATAGACGGCATCGAAATATATCCACTGATCTCATTCACCATCTTCTTTGTGTTCTTTCTGGGGTTGATCGTGTATGTGATACTGATGGATAAAAAGTATGTGAAGGCAATGAGTGCCATCGCATGCGAAAACGAAACCGAAGACACCACTTTTGAAGGTTTAAAACAATGATCTCTCTAAAGAAAGTATTAGGTAAAAGCAGCCTGGCCCTGGTAGCTGGTCTGCTACTGGCAGGTACGCCAGCAGTGCAGGCGCAGGATGCCGTTGCCGGTAAAGCCGTATTTGAAGGTAACTGTACTGTTTGCCACAGCATGGATGCCGATATAGTTGGCCCTGCTTTAAAAGACGTGCACAAGCGCCGCGGTGATGAGTGGTTGGCGAAGTTCATTAAAAACTCTCAGGAACTGGTTCAGGCTGGTGATAAAGATGCCGTTGCAGTATTTGAGAAGTTTAACAAAATGCCGATGCCTGCCTTCAGCAGCTCACTTTCTGATGATGATGTGGCGAATGTAATTGCCTACATTAAAGCGGAAAGCGAGAAGCCTGCCGAGGTGGTAGTAGTTCCGGAAACAACAACTGCAGACCCTGATGCAATTGTACAGGCAGAGCCGGCTGAAGTCGCTTTTATGGATTTACCTCCAGTGTTGCTGTTCACCTTTGCCCTGGCTGCAGTTATTATCCTGCTGACCATTATGGTATTGGTCATGCTGTTCCGCCTGTTTGTGCCAATGCTCGGCGACTCTATTTACGATGAGGATTTCCGAAGCTCACTGGCTGGTCGTGTGCTGTTTTTAATGCGCGGTGATGCTACACTGGTAACTGGCGAGGCAAAAGACCACATCCACTCCGACCACGACTTTGACGGTATTCAGGAGTACGATAACGACCTGCCACCGTGGTGGAAAGCCATGTTCTATGTTACCATCGTGTTTGGAATTGGCTATATGCTGCACTACCATGTGTTCAGAACGGGCGCTTTACAGGATGAAGAATATGCCATGGAGATGGAGCAGGCTGCCATACTTGCAGCCAGAAATGCCGACGACCCGAATGCGGTAACTAACTACCAAGTAATGACGGATGCTGCTGCCATTGAATCTGGCAAGGCGCTTTACAACACAAACTGTGCTGCCTGCCACGGTACTGAAGGCCAGGGTACCGTTGGACCTAACTTAACAGACGAATACTGGCTGCACGGTGGCAATGTTAATGACATCTTTAAAACTGTAAAGTATGGCGTACCGGCTAAAGGCATGGTGCCTTGGCAGGGTAAGCTTACCAAAGACCAGATACTGGAAGTATCCAGCTACATCTTAAGCATACAGGGCTCTAACCCAGCCAATGCAAAAGAGCCGCAAGGCGAGAAAATGTAACCACCTTTTTATAAAGTGTTTTGAAAGCTGCAGGTGCTTATAAGTGCCTGCAGCTTTTTTGCTTTTATACTTTTATGTGATGTGTGAGGCGCACTCTCAAGCCGCTGCTGACTACAATCACCACGGATAGTGACATTGGTCATCTTTTGCTATGGGCATAATGCTGAATTTTGTGAAGGCAGAATTCTGCTGATCAAGTACAGTTATTCATAATTATAACAGGCAGGATTAATATCCGCACAAATTAAACTGCCATGGCAAGCAAAATACAAACGGCTCCTGATGAGTTCCGTGACCACATCTCTACAGTAGATGAACAGGGTAAACGCTTATGGGTATACCCTAAAAAGCCGAAAGGCAAATTATACGATTACCGCAAATATGTAAGCTATCTGTTGTTGGCTTTACTCTTTGCCGGACCCTTCATCAAGATAAACGGCTTACCGCTGCTCATGCTTAATGTAGTAGAGCGTAAGTTCGTGATCTTCGGCGTGCTGTTCTGGCCGCAGGACTTCTTTATAATGGTAGTGGCATTCCTGACGATGGTCGTGTTCATCATCCTTTTTACGGTGGTGTACGGGCGTATTTTCTGTGGGTGGATCTGTCCGCAGACGATCTTTATGGAGATGGTTTTCCGCCGCATAGAGTATGCCATTGAAGGTGATTATACTAAGCAGCGCGCTTTGGATAAAATGCCCTGGAACGCTGAAAAGATAGGGAAGAAGAGCGCTAAGATCACTATTTTCCTGCTGATCTCCTTCCTGATCTCTAACCTGTTTCTGGCTTACATCATCGGCATAGACGAACTACAGAAGATAATCACAGATGGCCCGCTGGAGCATAAAGCTGGTTTTGGTGCGCTGCTGCTTTTTACAGGTGTTTTCTTCTGGGTTTTTGCCTGGTTCCGTGAGCAGGTTTGCACCATTGTGTGCCCTTATGGCCGCTTACAAGGTGTAATGCAGGATAAGAAAACAGTAGTTGTTGCTTACGACTATGGTCGTGGCGAACCGCGTGGCAAACTGCGAAAAAACCAGGAACGCACCGAAGGCGACTGCATCGACTGTCACCAGTGCGTACAGGTTTGCCCAACCGGAATCGACATCCGCAACGGAGCGCAGCAGCTGGAGTGTATTAACTGCACAGCCTGCATCGATGTCTGCAACGACATTATGCGCATGATCGAAAAGCCTGAAGGCTTGATCCGTTACGAGTCTGAGGAGGCGCTTGAGACAGGTAAGAAATGGACTTTCTTTACGCCGCGTGTAATGGGTTATACTGCCGTGCTGGCAATACTTTTAACAGCGCTCACCACACTACTCTTAACCCGCGACGATGCTGAAGCAACTATACTTCGCACACCGGGCCAGCTGTACCAGAAAACAGAGCAGGGGCACATCAAAAATCTCTACAACATCTCTGTGATCAACAAAACAAACCACGAGATGCCGCTTACCCTAAAGCTGATTGATAAGAAAGGTACTATAAAAGTGATTGGTAACGAGCTTATACTTCCGGCGCAGGGCATCGCAGAGGGTGTGTTCTTTACCGAGATAGCCAAAGCAGACCTGACCGGCATGAACTCCGAAATTGAGATAGGAGTGTACCACGGCGATGAACTGATCACTACTACTGACACTAAGTTCTTAGGCCCGGCAAACTAAAAAATAATGCCATCTCGACGATAGGAGAGATCTTTTTAAAATTCTATAGAGATTTCTCGCTCTGCTCGAAACGACAAGTAAAGTATAAAAAGCAATCATTATGAAAACCGCACAAAATAATAAAAGCTTTACCCTTTGGCCTTACGCCATTGTAGTTTGTATGGTCTTGTTTATGGCCTACATCGCCATGTTCGTTTACAAAGCGATGAAGCTGGATGTTGACCTGGTGAGCAAAGACTACTACCAGCAGGAGATTCAGTATCAAGACCGCATTGAAAGTGTAAAACGCACACAGGCTTTGGGTGATGTGATGCTGGACTACAGTGCAGAAAATAAGTCTATACTGCTACAAATGCCTGCCACTTACAAGGATAAAAACCTGAGTGGCACTATTACGTTTTTCCGCCCGTCGGATGATAAAATGGACAAGGAGATTCCGTTACAGCTGGGCCGGGACCATAGCCAGCTGGTAGAGACAAGTGATCTGGGAAGTGGCCTTTGGAAAGTGCGTGTGAACTTCACGGACGGTGAGGATACATATTACACAGAGAAAACGATACAGGTAAAATAGCCATGATCTGGGCTGGTTTTATTTTTGGATTAGTAGGTAGCTTTCATTGTGTCGGGATGTGCGGCCCTATCGCAATGTCACTACCCTTTGTCGGGAGTACCGGCTGGCGTTACTATGCCGGCCGGCTCCTGTACAATAGCGGCAGAATTGTAACCTACGCCTCATTGGGTGCATTAGCAGGTGCCTTCGGCGAATCGCTGCAGATGGCTGGCTTACAGCAAACGGTGTCTATACTTTCTGGTATACTCATACTGCTGCTACTGGTACTGCCGGCCATGCTTAAAGGCAAGTCGGCAGGTATACCTGGTACAGATAAGCTAATGACCTGGGTGAGGAAAAAGCTGGTATACTACTTTCAGCAAAACTCACTTGGCTCGCTGTTTATGGTGGGCCTGCTAAACGGCCTTTTGCCTTGCGGCTTTGTGTACATTGCCCTGGCTGGTGCCATTAGTGCACCAAGTGTGAGTGGTGCCATGCTTTATATGGCGCTGTTTGGCCTGGGCACATTTCCGCTGATGTTCCTGGTGTCCTTGTCCGGTAAACTGATAAGCCTGAAAATGCGCAGTATGTTTAACAGGGCAGTACCTTATGTGGGCATGACACTGGCCATACTTTTTATAGTACGCGGCCTTGGTTTAGGCATACCTTACCTGAGCCCGAAAGTGGTGGAAACAACTGCCCATAAAACAGAAATGAGCTGCTGCACAAAACCAGAGGTTGCAAAAGCAGAATAAAGTATAAAACCTGATACGAGACCTATAACCTATACTTCACCATTACTAAACCATGTGTAAGAATAAGAATATCAAACGTGTGCTGGTGCCTGTGCAGTTAGACAAAGCAAGCAAGAAGCTGCTGCGTTATGCCTGGCACCTTGCCGACAAACTGGGCGCAGAGCTGTTGCTGCTGTATACCAGCCAGACCAAAGACCTTACCTTTACGCAGCAGAGCCGCAACATCCACCAGTTAAGAACTTTTGGAGAGCGCATTCTAAGCGAGGAGCAGAAGCCAAGTGCAAAGCAGGTGCCATACGAGTGTGTCGTGCGCCCTGGCTACCTGCGTGATTGCATCGCCAGCATTGTGTTCGACTATAAAGTGGATATGGTGCTGATGGAAACCTGTGTTTTGCATCAGGAAGAAGAGGAGAACGACCCGAACAACGCTGCCGCTATTATGGAGCTTGTAAACTGCCCGGTTATGGTAATGCCCTGCTCTGTTACATACAAAAAACTGGAGAACCTCGTATTTGCCACCGACTTTACCGACCAGGAAGACCATGTACTGAAGCAGATAGTTGACTTTGCAGAACAGGCGGATGCAAAACTAACGCTGGTACAGATCTATTCTAAAGCAGAGCGCAGTCAGCTGAGCACTTATAAAGCTGCCATGCAGGCGCTGCAAGCTAAACTACAAGGGAAAAATGTGAGCTTTAATTTCCTGGAAGAAGAGGATGTGCTGGAAGGGATAAGCGACTATGCCGAGATATCTGCCGCCAGTATGCTTATACTTGCCACCCAGGACAGCTATTTGCTTAAGCGCCTGTTCAGCAGCAACTATATTAAAACGATGGCTTACCATACACGCTTCCCTATACTTACCTTCAGGCAGCTAAAGAAAAAGCCATGCTCAGGGCAATGCACCAACTGCCAGAGCAAAAAAACTGAACAGCAAAGTATAGCCGGAGCGTCGTTAACGATAGTAAATTAACACTTGTAGAGATGAACCCACCCCTAACCCCTCCGAGGAGGGGTTAGGGGTGGGTTAAATGCAGCTCGAGTTCTATACTTTTGAAGCTGAGGCTCTACAGGAGCCAGGTATACTTTGTGATTTAAATTGCCTCTAGCAAAGGAGCAGGGGAGCAGCCCAGGGAGTTTAACTGCGTAGAAAGTTGTCTCTTAAAGTTATCAGTATCCAGCGTGAAAGCTGTAGCAGCTGTAATGACAGGCAGGTTGTGATAGTTGTAAAGTATAATGTCCTTGCTTTGCAGCGAGTGATCACATACTACGGCAATATCAGCTTTCACAAGTTTGGCTACTTCCAAGGCTTCATTTGTTACAGAGGCGGGCTTCATGAGGCGGGTAATGGAAACACCTGTTTTCTGGTGTAGTTTACGGGCCAGTTTGTCTAGTTGCTCCTGTACAAAACGCTCACTATTGGTATCTGTTTCGCCTTCGGTTTCTGCTGCCTCAGCCTGGTATACATGAAAAAGTATAAGCCTTGCCCCGGCAGCCTGTGCCAGCTCTGCTGTGCATAGTGCAACCATCCGGGCACACGATGAGAAGTCTATCGAAACAAGTATGTTTTTCATGCTTTATTCCTTTTTTCGCCAATTTCCAACACTACAGAACCGATAAAGAGGCAAATGTACTGGTATAGCAGGGTAATCAATGACGTAAAATTAGCAGAGCCAACAGGGTAATGTGATGACGATTGGCAGCTGCGCAGGTGATATTTGTCATAAAGCAACATTATCTGCCAGTTCTGTAGTAATTTTTTGCCGAAGTAGCTATTTTTAGAAAAACAATTCGATCCTTGGAAGAACCAACAGATAAATACAACCAGAGTCTCGACAACAGCACCAGGCTAAAGGCCATCATCGACACAGCCATCGACGGCATCATCACCATTGATAATAAAGGCATCATAGAAACCGTAAACCCGGCTGCCGCGCGAATCTTCGGTTATGCACCAGAGGAGGTTATCGGTAATAACGTAAAGATGCTGATGCCGGAGCCTGACCACAGCCTGCACGACCAGTACATCGAAAACTACCACCGCACCGGCGAAGGCAAGATAATCGGGATAGGCCGTGAAGTGCTGGGAAAGAAAAAAGACGGTACCGTTTTTCCTTTTCTGCTAAGTATAAGCGAGGTAAACCTGAAAGACAAACAGATCTTCACGGGCATCGTGCACGACATTACAGAGCTTAAAAAAGCCGAAGCTGCCCTGCGCGAAAGCGAAAACAAGATCAATTCTATTATTCAGGGTGCTGTAGACGGAATCATTACGATCAACAAGCGGGGCATCATCGAAATGGTAAACCCTGCAGCAGCAAAGCAGTTTGGCTATAATGCCGAGGAGTTGCTGGGTCAGAGTATAAACATGCTGATGCCGGAGCCGGACAGCAGCCTGCACGACAGTTACATGCACCACTACCACGTTACCGGCGAAAAGCGTATTATAGGTATTGGCAGAGAGGTGACAGGCATGCGGAAGGACGGCACCATTTTTCCGTTTTACTTAAGTATAAGCGAAGTGCAGCTCGGCGATCGCAAAGTATACACCGGCTTTGTGCACGACATCACCAAACAAAAACTGACAGAAGAACGCCTGCGCCGCTATGCCGCTGAGTTGGAGCGAAGCAACCGCGAACTACAGGATTTTGCCTATGTGTCGTCGCATGATTTGCAGGAGCCGCTGCGCAAAATACAGGCCTTCGGCGACAGGCTTCTGACAAAGGAATACGACAACCTGAGTGAGCAAGGTAAGGACTACGTAGACCGTATGCTGAATGCGGCATCTCGTATGCAAAACCTTATAAACGACCTGCTGGGCTTCTCCAGGGTTACTACCAAATCGAAGCCATTTGTGAAGGTGAAACTGGATGATATTCTGACAGAGGTGATCTCAGATCTGGAGGTGACAATAGAACAGACCAACACACAGATCATACGTTCTCCGTTGCCCGAGATAGAAGCCGAGCCTACTCAAATACGGCAGCTGTTCCAGAACCTGCTGAGCAATGCGATTAAGTTTCGCAAAGAAAACGAAAGCCCGATCATAAATATCTATGCAAAAAACCTGCAGCGCCAGGCCCACCTTACCGCCACACCCGGCGACGAGGTAACCGAGATCTACGTGGAGGATAACGGCATTGGCTTTGATGAAAAATACCTTGACCGTATCTTTAATATATTTCAACGCCTGGAAGGGCAGAAGTATGAGGGATCGGGCATTGGTCTGGCTGTTTGCCGTAAAATAGCCATACGCCACGGCGGCGATATTACTGCGCAAAGCCAGCCGGGTATAGGCACGCGCTTTATCATTACACTTGCATTAACACATCCGGAGGAATAACCTTATGTCAACTAAAAAAAATACGATTGTGATTCTTATTGCCGACGACGATGCAGAAGATCGGATGCTGGTGAAAGACGCGTTGGAAGAAAGCCGTCTTAAAAACAGCATCAACTTTGTAGAGAATGGGGAGGAACTGATGGACTACCTGCACCACCGCGGCAAGTACGCTGACCTTAATGAGTATCCGACGCCGGGGCTCATACTTCTGGACCTGAACATGCCCAAGAAGGACGGACGCGAGGCTTTAAAAGAGATAAAATCAGATGACCGCCTTAAGCTTATTCCGGTAGTGGTGCTAACAACTTCTAAGGCAGAGGAAGACATCTTAAGAACATACGACCTGGGCGTAAGCTCTTTTATCACCAAACCGGTAACGTTTACCTCGCTGGTGGATGTAATGAAAACCCTGAGCAAGTACTGGTTTGAGATTGTTGAATTGCCTAAACTATAGCAAAGTATAAAGCATGCCTGATAGAACCCGCATACTGCTGGTAGACGACGATGAGGATGATTTTATCATCACCCGGGATATAATTGACGATATACCTGGCCGTAACTATGTGCTGGACTGGACCGGCTCTTTTAACGAGGCGTTGGATATTATTGCAGAACGGAAGCACGATATTTACCTGGTAGACTTCCGCCTTGGCGCACATGATGGCCTGGAGCTGATAAAAGAAGCGTTGAAGCATAGTTATGCAGCACCTTTTATACTTTTAACCGGCCAGAGCGATCGCGAAACCGACGAAAAAGCGATGCGTGCCGGTGCGATGGACTATCTTGTAAAAGGCACCATCAGGCCTAACGAGCTGGAGCGATCCATACGCTATAGTATAGAGCACGCCAAAAGCCTTGCCGTTATCCAGCGCCTTAATTCTGAATTGGAGCAGCGTGTAAAAGAACGCACGCAGGAGCTGGGCACGGCTATTAAAAAGCTGGAGCAAACCAACCTTAGTCTTTACGAAGCAGAGCAGGAGGTGCGTAAAGCCTTACAAAAAGAGAAAGAACTGCACGAGTTAAAGTCGAGGTTTGTGACGATTGCTTCCCATGAGTTTCGTACGCCATTAAGTACGGTGCTGTCTTCGGTATCGCTTATCGCAAAGTATAAAACCACCGAAGAGGACGACAAGCGTATGAAGCACGTGGAAAGGATAAAGTCGGCGGTAAGTAACCTAACCAGCATTTTAAATGACTTCCTTTCTATCAGCCGCATTGAGGAGGGGAAGATTTACAACGTGCCGACTACGTTTGATCTGAAGGCTTTTGCAGAACAGGTAGCAGACGAGGCACAGGGAGTTTTGAAACTGGGGCAAAAGATAAACTACCGACACCTGGGCAGTGACACAACTGCTATATTGGACAGGCAGTTGCTAAAGAATATCTTGTTTAACTTGCTGTCAAATGCAAGTAAGTATTCTGGCGAGCACAAAGAGGTTAATTTTACAACCGAAATCAAAGCCGATACTATTAAGATCGTGGTGCAGGACCAGGGCATTGGTATACCCGAAGCTGATAAAACACATTTGTTTACGCCGTTTTTCAGGGCACAGAATGTAACCAACATTCAAGGTACCGGCCTGGGGCTAAACATCGTAAAGCGCTACGTGGATATAATGGGAGGCGAAATGGATTACCAAAGTGAGCTTGACGAGGGCACTACCTTTTTTGTATCGTTACCCCAGGCACAGGAACAAAGCTAAATTCATACTTTAAAAGTATAACAAGACGGAGAAGCATAACCTGCCGTCTTCTGAAACCAAATCATACTTAGATGAAAAAGATACTGCTGATCGAGGACAACCATGAAATCCGAGAAAACATTGCCGAAATTCTGACGCTGGCAAACTACGAAATACTGGAGGCCGAAAACGGTAAAGTGGGCGTGGACCTGGCTAAGCGTGAGCTGCCCGACCTGATCATCTGTGATATCATGATGCCTCAGTTGGATGGCTATGGCGTACTACGCATGCTTAGCGGCAACACCAGCACAGCCAGTATACCTTTCATTTTTCTTACGGCTAAATCAGAGAAAGAGGACTTTAGAAAAGGCATGAACCTGGGTGCCGACGATTACCTGATCAAGCCGTTCGACGACCTGGAGTTGTTGGATGCCGTGGAGATGCGCTTAAGGAAAAGTGAGAACCTGAAGTTGGGTTTCCAGAAAAATGCCGAAGGCCTGAATGATTTTTTACAGGAGGCAAAAGGGCAGGAGAACCTCGAGAAACTAACCTCTGATAAGCAGAAACTGCAGCACTTTAAAAAGAAGCAGACACTGTTTTTAGAGGGTAACTATCCGAACGCATTATACTTTTTGAACAAGGGAAAAGTTAAAACCTACAAGTCCAACGAAGAGGGCCGCGAGTACATCACCAACCTCTACAAAGCTGGCGACTTTATCGGCTACCTCGACCTGATTGAAGATAAAGCTTACCGTGAATCGGCTGTGGTAATGGAGGATTCTGAAATTTATGTTATCTCTAAAGAGGACTTCTTCCTGCTGCTGCACAACAACCGTTTGGTGGCAAATCAGTTCATTAAGATCTTATCTGATAACCTGGCTGACAGGGAAGAACGCTTGCTTAAACTGGCGTATAACTCCGTAAGAAAAAGAGTGGCCGAAGCGCTGCTGTTCGTAGAGAAACAGTATGCCGGCAATCTGGATCACAAAGAAACACAGGTGTCCATCTCCCGCGAAGACTTGGCAAGTATAGTTGGTGCTTCCAAAGAAACAGTTATCCGTACTTTAGCTGATTTTAAAGAAGAAAACCTGATCAAAAGCCAGGGTAGCAAGATCACCATCATCAATAGCGAAAAGCTAAGAAGAATGCGCAACTAGGACCACAGATTAATGTGGATTAGATTGATTTGATTGATTTTTTAGGATTTGAAATGGCAGCTGGTTCTTGTGAGCCGGCTGTTGTTGTTTTATTGCTACCGTGGGCCAACCACCCCTGCCCCTCCTTAACCAAGGAGGGGAGCCTGCTACTACTGATTCATCTGACATCATAGCAGCACAAGCCATCTCATTTTGTCATCCTGTAGAATCTTAGTTAAGGCGAGTTTAAACCTTATACCCAAAGTATAGATCGCGACTTGTTCGCCAATGGCCGCTGCTATTAAACTTATACTTAAGCTAAAGTAACAACAGGACTCCCCTCCTTGGTTAAGGAGGGGCAGGGGTGGTTGGCCCACGGTAGCAATAAAACAAGAAGTGTGATCTCTAAAACTCTCCAAACTCACTCGCTTCTCCTGCTTAAGATCATCCTGTTATGTGATAAAAGTCATCTTTTTAACCTTTGGTTTTGCTGAAATTTGTCCTGTTGAAAACGAGAAACATGATGCAAGGCAAGTTCAAAGTACTTACGTTATCCTATAAAAACGCACCAATTGCAGTTCGTGAGGCTGTTTCGCTAAACGAGATCGGCTGCCGCAACCTCCTGGATAAGGTAAAGGAGTTTACTAATTGTACGGAGGCAATGGTATTATCTACCTGCAACCGCACCGAAGTATACTATACTGCGGATGAGGAGTACGCTAACGAACTTGTAAAGCTGATCGCCCTGGAGAAAGGCTTTATCGCTACCAAGAAGATTCTGCCATACTTTGAAAGTATAACAGACCACGAAGCCGCCATGACGCACCTTTTCCGGGTAGCGCTCGGGCTGGAGTCGCAGGTAGTGGGCGATATGCAGATCATGAACCAGGTGAAAAACGCTTACCAATGGGCGATTGAAGCTGATGCGGTTGGACCGTTCATGCATCGTTTACTGCACACTGTTTTCAACGCAAACAAACTTGCCGTTAACAACACGAACTTCCGCGATGGCGCTGCCTCTGTGTCGTATGCTACTGTGGAGATGGTGGAAGAGCTTACAAGAAATGTCGAAGAACCGCGTGTGTTGCTGATCGGTGTAGGTGACATTGGCCGTGATGTATGCCTTAACTTTCAGAAGTCGCGCATCAACCACCTGACCATTGTAAACAGAACGCACCATAAAGCAGTTGAACTTGCCCAAAGAGTAGGTGCCACCACAGCTTATTGGGAAAACGTTTGGGATGAGATTGAGAAGGCAGATGTAGTGATCAGCAGCGTTCCCGGCAATTGCTTCTTTATCTCTGGAGACAAGCTTGGCCAATTCTCTAACGTTGGTAAACCAAAGCTGTTCCTCGACCTGTCTATGCCAAGAAGTATAGACGTAACACTGGAGAATATACCGGGTGTTTCTGTTTATAACATTGATGAAATTAGGAACCGCACTTCAGAGGCACTGGAACTTCGCCTGGCTTCCATTCCGGCTGTGGAGCAGATCATTGCGGATTCTGTATCGGAGTTTCAGGTTTGGGCCAACGAAAATGCCTTTACTCCGGTTATCCAGCAATTTAAAAGCCACCTGGAGCAGATCAGGCAGCAGGAGATTGCCCGTTACCTTAAAAAGCTAAGTGCAGAAGAGGCCCAGCTGGTGGAGGCGATCACGCAAAGTATGCTGAACAAAATTGTAAAGTTGCCGGCCATAGAACTAAAAGCAGCTTGCCAGCGCGGTAATGTGTCGGAGCTAAGCGAAAGCCTGACTGCCCTCTTCAACCTGGAAAAGGAAACCTGCCCGAACAGATAGGCTGTTGCAAAGTATACATCATGCCGAAAGTTTAGCGAAGCATAACTTGTGGCTTACATTGATGCCAGTTTGTAAAGGCTTTCTGCACAAGCAGAAAAAGTATACTTTGCAGATTCCCCTCTTGAGAGGGGCAGGGGTGTGTTGACTGGTAATTGAGAAGTGTTAAGTATAGCATCGGCCATCGTCCGGACAGGTCGCGACTCAATGCCGTCAACTTGATAAAAAGCTGTCATTTCGAATACTCTTGAGGCGTGAGCCGATGAGAGCCAGCGTAGCTGTAGAAATCTATTTAAAATTATTGCAGAAGGAATTCTAGAAAGATCTCTCCTATCGTCGAGATGACAAAAAAGCTTAAGTTGCCGACATTGGGTCGCGACCTGTCCCTACAAATAAGCACCAGCCTTAACAGATATTATACTTTACAGTAGGCAAAGGCGCTATTCTTTCCCGTGGTCATAGGTGATCTCCTCAACCTCAATTACTTCTTCGCCGCGGCCCATAGGCAGGTTTGTTTGCTCTCCTTTTTTCAAACCCTGCACTGCCTTAGCGATAGGCGCCACAAAAGCGATCAGGCCTTTTTCTACAGAGGCTTCATCAACACCCACTATGGTAAACCTGCGCCTGAAACCTTTCTTGCCGCCGCTAATAGTGCGTAGGGTAACGGTAGCACTAAACCGTACTTCATCTGCAGGTTGCTCTTTGGGGTCTATAACTTTGGCGCTGGATATTCTGCTGGTAAGGGCGCTGATGCGGCCATTAAGTATAACCAGCTGGCGACTTCGCTCTGCCTCATCTTCGCGGTTTGCTTCGGCTCTGGCTCTTTCTGCTTCCAGTTCGCTAAGTTCGGTGCGTAGCTGCTCCAGCCCAGGTGGTGTAACGTAATTGGCTACTCCGGGAGGTAAGGCGGCTCGTGGTGGAATAATTGGGGCCTGACCCGCATCATCTTCTTTTACAAATGCTCTGCTCATATTGCCAGAAACGTTGTATAAACGCTGGAGGTTATCTGTGCTGCCTTTGCCAACAACAGTTGTTCCTTATGCCTACAATAGCAAGATATCTATGCGGTGCGCCTGCACAACTTCCTCGCACACAGACCACGAAAAAATGGTGAAGCGGCCATCCTGTGAGGCTACCAAGGCAATGGCCTCCCGCTGGTCGTGCACAAACTGTGCTGCAGCCAGGTGGCGCGTGCCTCCATTAAGTGACGGATGTACAGTTTTAGCCACGCCACCTACTACAGGTTCTGTCAGCACTATCTGGTGCACAGATTCATTACCCTGTAAGCGGCCAATTTTAGCCCCAAAAGCGAGCAATTCATACTTATCATTGATTATAGTCGCGCCATCGATAGCAGTAAGCCCGGCAATTAAATCAACCTCTCTCCGGATCGCATCCTGCACACTTAACCTATTTTCCTCTTTTTCGGCCTCGCGCACTAAGTCTGCCAGTACAGAAAAAGCAGGTTGCACAGCATAGGCCAATGGCTGAACCATAGAGTATGTCCAGGTATCAGACTCAGAAGGAGTTACCACAAGTATGCCGCCTCGCTTATGTGCCCGCATCGATACCGCCAGCTGCACCAGTATATTGTAGCTGTTGTCCCAGTTGTAGGTACCGTTAAACTTTAGCAGCGATGTAACAACAGAAGGACAGTCGGGGATATGCGCCGCTTGCTCATCTACTATTTTTACTTCGTCGCCTTTTAGTACGGCAACATTCGCAAATTTTCCAAAGCCATCTGTGCGGCGGTGCTTAACTACCAGCAAACCCGGCTCCGAGACATCTACTACCATGCACAGACTGGGTATCGTGCTGGTGGTTCCCCAGATATAGAGCTCATTATTTTCGTGCCATACCCCAAGATGGATGCCCGGACGCTCAACACCGGGGGATATTTTAGTAAGAGAGGCCGAACTAAGAGGCATCCGCTTTTCGAAGAGCAGTGGGTGTGGCACATGTTCGGGGGAGATGTAGGCTAACGATATGCGGGGCGACAAACCCTCTTCATGGCGTAAACTTACCCAGAAAGCAGTATCAAGTAGAAGCTCAATATGGTCTGCAACTGGTTCCGGCGCCAGGTCTGTTGCCTGCTTTTCCATCTCCAGCTGAAGCATTCTGGCAAAGTGATCCTCTATAGTGCCTGCTATTGCTTGTGCTGCCTGGTATGTGGTTGTAAAAAGCGATTGCATATCGTGCTGTGTTTAGCCTTGGGGTTAAACAGGCCTCTCCCTTGTTCGTTACTATCCTTACGAATTCTTTTCAGGATGGGCTAAGGCAGCATTTTATACTTTACGCCAAACAGGCGCAGCCATAGTACATTTTATACTATGGCTGCGCATCTGGTTTATACTTTGTTTATACTTATTGTAACACGATTCGGCGCTGGATCACTCCTTCAGATGTGGTGATCTGTAGCAGATACACACCTCTTGGCTGTTTCTCCAGTTGCAGGGTTTCCTCTAGTTTAAGCTGTTGCTGATAGGCTTTGCTATAGATAACGCGTCCGCTTACATCAGTTACACGAACCTCAATAGCAGACTTCGATGGCATTTCCATTTCGATGTATAGATTACCGGTTGTCGGATTTGGGTAAACACTAACCGGCTGTTTTAGCTCATCCTCGTCTATACTTGTAACGGAGCAACTGGCTACCACAATGGTCTGGGCCGCGCTGGCCTGGCAACCTTCCGGAGAAGTATAAGTGTAGGTGATAGTATGTGTTCCTGCACCGGCAACAGATGGGTTAAATATTCCATTGCTTACACCTTTACCCGAGTAAGTGCCTCCGGCAGGAGCCCCGCCTGTAAGAGCGAAAGCTGCATTTGTCAGGCAGGTTTCGGCAAAGGCATTGAGCGTTACGGTTGGCAAGGCGCTAAGCGTTATCTTAACAGGCTGGCTCATGGATGCACAAGCTCCGGAAACTATACTTCTCCTAAACCAGGTTGTTGACTGCAAGACACCTGGCTCGTAATTTTTACCGGTTGCATTGGCTATGTTACTGAAATCGGTTCCGTTAGTGCTGCGTTGCCATTGATATGTATACGTGCCGTTGCTTCCGGTTGGTGTTTCTCCTATAATTGCCTGTGCACTTGTACCGGTGCAGATATTTTGGTTCTGTAAGATGATATTATTGGCGATAGCAGGCGTTACCGAAATTTCGATAGGGGAGGATGTCTTTGTACATGTGCCGCTGGATGTACGCACGGTATAAGCGCCGGATGCACCTGCTGAGTAGCTGCTTCCTGTAGCCCCGTTTATTTCTGCTCCGTTACGGAACCACTGGTAACCTGTTATGCCAGATCCTGTATTTGCATTCAGCATTACACTTCCGCCCTGGCAAATGGTAGTAGCACCTTCAGCTGTTATGCTTGCAGCAGGCAATGGATTTACAGTAACCGTAACTTGTGCCGTAGCCGTGCAGCCATCGGCATTAGTGGCTGTTACAGTGTAAGTAGTTGTTTGAGCAGGAGAGGCTATCGGGTTGGCTATAGTTGCGCTAGACAAACCAGTTGCCGGCGACCATGAAAAAGTGGTAGCACCTGCCGCTGTTGCCGAAAGCTGCACTTCGCCGCCTTGGCAAATACTCTGGTTCAGACCTGCACTAACAGTAAAGTTGCCGCAACTGGTGTAACGTGCAGCTACAAGCTCACTGTTTTCTACTAACCTGCTGGATATATAAAAACTATTGGCTGTTATAAAGTCCAATGCCAGGCTATTAGAGCGGGCTTCAGCATCGTCTCCGCTTGTCTCTTTCCAGGTTTCCTCACCAATAGTATTGTATACAATGATCGTTTCGCGGGGAGGTTCTATAATTGTTGGGTCCATGAACCAGGTGGGAGGCTTCTGTATATAATCTCTGTAACCCACCAAAGCTACACTTCCGTTAGCCGATAAACCTATACTTCGCGGCACCACACGCCTGATGTTAGCTGTCTGCGGGATGTACTCGTTGTAAGTATGGTAATATTGGCGATCGCCCTGCGAATTGAAAGCAGTCAAGAAGTAATCCCAAACATCTCTGTACTTGAACTCCCGGCAAAGCAGCGTTACTTGCTCTTCCGCACTTAGCACTGCCTTTATGTGGGTAGATTCATCGGTATTACCAACGGCTTTCATCCAGCTTAAATCGCCAGCCTCAGATAATTTATAAAGTATAACCTGGTACACGTAAATGCTGCTTTGCTGTGATACAAAGTAAATATTTCCGGAAGGGGCAATAAGTACCTGCTGCATGGTTTTATAATCTATATCGTGCTGAGCGCCTGCTGCACTATATTGCCCTGTAAAAGTTTTGGCTCCAGACTGTACATTATACTTTACAAGGCGTGCGAAGTGAACATACCCTGATCCTGACACAAAATCCGCAACTGATCCTCCTACCAGCAGGTTCCCTTTTCCATCCAGTTCGAGGGCAGATGGGTTGCCTCCTATACCATCGGTGCCAATAAAGTTAGCTGTCCAGGCGGTGTTGCCGTTTGCATTTAATTTTCTGATCTGCGAAGCAGTACCTACTGTCTCCTGAACAGTCTGGATTACATATACTTCTCCGCTTTCCGAAACCGTGAACGCATGTTCGTTAATTCTGCTACTGCCTGCAGCCTGGGACCAAAGTTTCTGCCCTGTTGCCGAGTACTTGGCAATAAAGGCTATGCCGGACTCACCTTCGTTACTTAGCTGGCTCCAACCGAGCAGGTAAATATTTCCGGCTTTATCCAGTTTAATGTCAATAGGAGTGTCCCAGATAGAGGTACCATCATTGTAAGTGGCGCTCCAGAGTTTTTGCCCGTTAGGGTTATGTTTAAAAAGAGCAATTCGTGTATCGGTCCGGAAAGTGCCGTTGTAGGTAGCTGTGATCAGGTTTTGCTGATTGTCTACTGCCTGGCTACTAAAATCTTCGTATGGTTCGGCGCCGCTTAAAAGTGGCTGTGTTACCCATTGCTGGCTGAACTGTGCAAAACTGTTTGTACTGCCGGCGAAAAGTATAAAAAAGAAAAGAAGCCCAAATGGTAAGGGTTTAAGTTTTGTTGTATGGTCGCAAAAACATCGTTCTGTTGCAAAAAGCAATATACCTTGTAAAGTTTGTTTCATAGAGTGGTGGCATAAGGTAAAGAATTGAAGTCTGTAGCAAGTATAAACGGTTTTACCTGAGAGAGCTAAAGATCTGTAAGTAGACTTGGCCCAGCAGGTAAAGCCGAAGACGGAGCGTATATTTTTTAAAGTATACTTGCTACTTCTGGAGCATGTTGCATTATACAGTTACTATATAATTTATATTTTGGAGTACTTGTTGATACTCATAGCTTTATGTGATTCTATTAACTGGTGCTTTTGCCTTCTGCAGCAGACTTTGGTGCAATTTCTTCGGCATAGTTCCGGACCAAGTAGTTCATTTCCTTATCGATAGCGCCTAAAGCGAGCCTGGTTTCGGCGATAAGCAGGATAGTAGCATAAAAAAGGACACCTGCACCAAGCAGCCCCAGCCCAACAGGTACCCAAAACACCAGGATATCCAGTGCCTCCAGTATGCCAATAGAAACACTCGTAGCCACAAACACAGATAGGCAGACGTAAAGCAGGCTCATAGCGCGTTGCAGTTTCCGGGATCTGTTAACGGCCCTTAGCAGCAGCTGGTACAATAGTTCGCGTTTTTCGGTGTTCTTTTCACGGTCTTCCTGCTGTACCAACTGCTCAAACTGTTCTGATAATTTTCGTGCACGCTCCACGCTTCGGGCCAGGCGTTGTGAGGTGGTAAGTATAAGCTGGCCTGTGGCAAGTATAAGCACCACAGGCGTTATCATAGCAGAAAGTACAGTTAGCGTTACCATCTCAAAATTTTATACTTTACTCGTTATCATAAGCAGCCAAATTCTCGGAAAAGCACCGGTAAATGCTTTCATCTCCATACTTAATGGCTGGTACTTTAAGCTTAAACAAATAAAAGCCTTATCAGGTTAGGTTATGCCTGGTAAAGCATATAATAGTCTTATCCTGCACACTTATATTTCGTAAATGCTAGTGTTACACCAATGCATTAAACATCATGTACGACAGCGATAAAAAGAAAGTAGCGGGGGAGGAGCAGCCGAAGTATAACAAGCCAGCCAACCATCTTTATCAACTTAAACCAAACGAGGCGTATGAGCCCGGTTTTGGGAAGTATACGTTAACAGAAAGCCAGATAAGAACTGGTGAGATTAATGGCAGCAAGGTAAAGCAGTTTACCAGCGAAACCAAAAAAAGCTATAAAACTAGTACTGGTGAAAATGCAAATAATCAACCTGGCACGAGCCAAGCAATTACATCCTACAACGGCTCTGGTATAAGCCATTACCCTAATGCAACCAGCAAAACTGAAGAAAGCAGTAAGATGCGCGAAGACAATACCAACATGCACAACAACTGGTAAAACTAAATACAGTACCAGAACACTCCTAACAAAATTGCAATTGTTTAAGTAGGTAGCTACCTCACTAAAAAGCCAAACATATTTCCAAAGTACGGCGGGAGGTGCTATTTTTGTATTGATGCCACTACCTAAGTTGTTTAAGCGCTTTTTCCGGTACCCGCTTATGTGGGTAATGTTGTTGTGGGCGGTTACCTCGCCTGGGCAAGAGGAGGCTGTTTATAGGTTTTTGGTAAATGGCAGCACCACTGGCAGCGGAGAAGCAACAGCACCAGTCGCAGATAACCAAAGTATAACGGCAGCCGAATCGGCAGTATCCTGGGATGCGCAACATGCTTCTTACTTACACTTGCAAGCTGGGCCTGCTGCACTACAACTCCTGCAGTTTTTCTGCCTTTCACCACACGTTAATACTCATACCGGCAACCATACGCTTGCAGTAGCGGTTAGTTTACAGCTGGCAGAACTGTTGCTGTATTCACTTTTTCCCAACGCTCCCTAGTACTTCTTCCATACTACCTTTTTTGCTGCAGCAACTGCTCAGGTATACGTTACACGAGATCCTGATTAGCTGCGGCCTCTTGTATTTAGTTTGGCAGCACCTGTACAGGTATTCCATTATGCAGGAGTGCCTTATAGTTGCGTGCTGCTACTTTCTGTTAAGCAAAACACACATGGAAGATATCGCATTAATCGTTTCGTTTTTTTCGATGCTGGGATTTATGGTGGGCATATTTTCACCTAATCTGAGCCTTTTTTGGTATACAGGAAATAAAACCAGAATAAGGTCCTGTATTTTGTACTTTTATATACTTACTGCTTCGTTCGTAATCTTTGTATTGCTAGAGGCAATTTCATCAACACGCTAAAAACTACGCTCTATACTAATGGCACATTTACCGCACTTAGTCACCGATTTGGGACTGCTGCTTGGTGCAGCGGGTATTACAACACTGCTTTTCAAAAAATTAAAACAACCGCTAGTTTTAGGTTACATTATAGCTGGCTTACTGATAGGGCCGCATTTTGCACTTTTCCCTACTGTCCTCGAGATTGAGAACATTCAGATATGGGCAGAGATAGGCGTTATTTTCCTGCTTTTTAGCCTGGGGCTGGAGTTTAGCTTTAAGAAACTGGCCAAGGTAGGTGGCGCCTCCTCTATTATGGCGTTGGTAGAGGTGGTCGTCATGCTGTTGCTGGGCTATCTGGCTGGTAAACTGCTGGGCTGGTCCACGATGGATAGTATTTTCCTGGGTGGTATACTTTCGATATCGTCCACGACCATTATCATCCGGGCTTTTGATGAACTGGGAGTAAAGTCGCAGCGTTTTGCCGGGTTAGTGTTTGGTGTGCTCATTGTCGAAGACCTGGTGGCAATCCTGTTAATGGTGCTCCTTTCCACAGTGGCCGTAAGCCAGCAATTTGCAGGCGGCGAAATGCTGGAGTCTGTGCTAAAGCTTGGCTTTTTCCTGCTGCTGTGGTTTTTGGGTGGTATTTTCCTGATTCCTACTTTCCTGAAAAAGGCCAGTAAGCTGATGAACGACGAAACCCTCCTGATCGTGTCGATTGCCTTGTGCCTGCTGATGGTGATTCTGGCAGCGCAGGCAGGTTTCTCGCCTGCACTGGGCGCTTTTATTATGGGCTCTATACTTGCCGAAACCACTAAAGCCGAGAAAATAGAGCACCTGATTACGTCTGTAAAAGATTTGTTCGGAGCCATTTTCTTTGTGTCAGTAGGTATCCTGATCGATCCATCGATGATCATTGCCTATGCCGGACCAATTGCCCTGATCACCATCATCACCATACTAGGTAAATTGTTTAGTATAAGTGCAGGCGGTTTAATGGCAGGGCAGGGACTTAAGACTTCCATTCAGTCGGGTATGAGTGTGTCGCAGATCGGGGAGTTTTCGTTTATCATTGCCACACTGGGCTTAACCCTGAACGTTACCAGCGATTTTCTATATCCGATTGCAGTAGCGGTTTCTGCTATCACTACCTTCACCACACCCTACATGATCCGGTTTGCAGAGCCCCTGTACCAGGCAATTGAGCGAATGCTGCCCGAACAATGGAAGAACAAGCTTGATACTTACAGCAGTGGCGCCCAAACCATTGGTGCTGCCAGCGACTGGAAACTGGTGTTGCAGGCCTACATCCGAAACATGGTTATCTACTCCGTAATTATCATTGCCATTGCGCTCTTATCGGCCCGCTTCCTGGATCCCATCATCAGGGAGGTGCTTACTAATGGCACCTGGGGCGATATTGTTACAGTATTGATCACCTTTGCGTTTATGGCTCCGTTTCTGTGGGCCTTGGCAGTATATCACCCGGAGAAGGCTGCGCAGGGTCGTATTTGGGCGCAAAAGCGTTACCGTGGCCTGATTATAGTATTGGAGTTTAGCCGGGTGGTGATTGCCATTCTGCTTATCGGATTTCTGCTAAACCAGTTCCTGCCTACAGGTATAGCCGTAGTGGTAGGTTTGGTGCTACTGGCCTTATTCGGTATGTTCTACAAAAGAATACAGCGCTTTTACATCCGCATCGAAGACCGTTTTCTGGCAAACCTGAATGCCCGGGAGTTAAGTGAGGCAGACCGGCCGCACAGTAATCTGGTACCCTGGGATGCACACCTGACCAGCTTTGAAGTGTTGCCAGATGCTGCGGCAGTGGGCAAAACCTTATTGGAGCTGCAACTGCGGGAGCGATTCGGGTTAAACGTAGCAGTTATAGAACGCGGCAACTCTACTATTATGCCACCTACACGGCAGGAGCGCGTTTATCCCGGAGACAGACTGTATGTGTTTGGTACCGATGAGCAGCTAGAGCGTTTCGGCCAATTTTTACAGAACGTGGATGCCGCTGCACTAGCAGAAGAGCAACGAGAGGAAGTAGACCTGCAGAAGATTATCATTACACCCGATTCGCCGCTGCTGCATAAAACCATACGGGAGTCTGGCATACGCGAAAAACTGAAAGGGCTTGTAGTTGGGGTAGAGCGCGAAGGCACCCGTATCCTGAACCCTGATATAGAAACTCCTTTTGCCGAAGGCGATATTGTTTGGATCGTAGGCTCGCCATGGCGACTAAGCCAACTAGGCGAAACAGCGTATATGTAGGAGCAGATAATTCTGCTATAGCCCTCCTCTGTTTTAGGGGAGGGCTTTTTAATTTAAAGCAGGAAAGGATGAAGTATACAGGCTTATTTCTGCAGTAGCATAACCCGGCTTTTCTCCCATTTTATCACTTGCCCGTATACTGTTTAAATACAAACAAATAAAACTATGCAGGATAAAGTTGAGCTGACCTCAATGGTCAAGGTACTGGAAAGGCTGCGTCAGGAAGGTTATACCGAGGATTACACGATAACTGATGACGGCCGTATGAGTACAATAAATGGCAAAGACAATTTTGGGCCCGAGGAGGTGAACATCGTTAACTTCTATCGTTTTGAGGGGGAGAGCAACCCCGATGATATGGCCATACTTTATGTAATCGAAACAAACTCAGGGCACAAAGGCACCATTTCAGATGCCTATGGCACCTACTCAGACGAAACCGTTGAGAATTTTATGAAGCAGGTGCACGACATGGGTAAAGATATAGATAAACACAGTTAAAGGTTAACTTCTAAAAAAGCTGGCAAAAGCGGGTCTAAAGCCTGATTTTGCCAGCTTTTTCATACATAGGGTTTATACTTTATACTTGCGGAAGTATCCTTTCTTATTCCTGACCACTACCACCAAGTGTCCTTCCAATTTTGCAAAGCAGTGGAAGCAGCTTTAGGAGGATGCATTATTTTTTGAATATAGAAAAATCTACTAGCTACCCATCCATACTTAAGTTGCCAAACATCAGAAAAATCTTATACTTTTATAAAAACCAAAAGGTATACTGTATGAGGTTAGTTATACTTTGCATGCTGATGGGAACAATCCTGACACAGGCAGCTGCGCAAAATCAGAAACGGGCCAGAGACTATGGCGTAAAAATTGGTGTGCTGCCTACCGGTAAATTAAACGCCATTACCGATGTAAAAGGTGTAAAGGTGGGCCACACCACACTGGTGCAGGGCGAGAACATCCGTACAGGCGCAACAGCCATACTTACGCACGAGGGCAACATCTTTCAGCAAAAAGTACCGGCTGCCGTGTATGTGGGCAACGGGTTTGGTAAACTGGCCGGCACTACGCAGGTACAGGAACTAGGCAACCTCGAAACTCCGATCATACTTACAAACACATTGGGTGTAGGTACTGCCATGAATGCGGTAGTAGACTATACGCTGCAGCAACCCGGAAACGAGCAGGTACAGTCGGTGAACGCGGTGGTGGGCGAAACAAACGATGGCTACCTGAACGATATAAGGGGCAGGCATGTAAAAGAGCAGCATGTGCTGGAGGCTATAAAACAGGCTAAGGCCGGAGCAGTGGCAGAAGGTAACGTAGGGGCAGGCACAGGCACGGTTTGCTTTGGTTTTAAGGGTGGCATTGGTACCTCGTCGAGGGAGCTGCCTGCAAGCCTGGGCGGTTATACGGTGGGAGTGTTGGTGCAGAGTAACTTTGGTGGCGTGCTGCAGGTAGATGGCGTGCCGGTGGGAGAGGAGCTGAATCAATTCTTGTTCAGGCAGCAGATAACCGAAAAAGCCGATGGCTCCTGCATGATTGTAGTGGCCACCGATGCTCCCGTAGATGCCCGTAACCTGGAACGAATGGCCAAACGTGCCATGATGGGACTGGCCAGAACAGGTGGCATTGCGTCTAACGGCAGCGGCGATTACGTAATAGCCTTTACTTCTCACCCCGAACTGCGCATACCTTATACTTCCGAAGCTACAACCGAAACGGTTACCCTGCTTCGCAACGACGAAATGTCGCCACTGTTTATGGCAGTGATAGAAGCCACGGAAGAGGCTATTATCAACTCTCTGTTTACCGCAGAAACCACTAAGGGTAAAGAGCAACGCGTAGTAGAGGCACTGCCCCTAAATAAAGTGCTGAAGATCATGAAAAAACAAAACGCACTGAAGTAAGATCACCTGAAATAGCATTTCTGGTTTAATAGTGTTTTGGAGTAGTAGTATGGGCAGGTCGCATAAAAAGTTCTGCGCCATTGGTTGTGCTGTGTGTGCCATAACCTATAAGAAAATGCAGCAGCCTAGCAGATAAGGAGCTACAGCTGCTGCATTTTGGTATTACATTAGCTTTACATGGCAACATGCCGCTTCATCAGGAAGCGCCGGTAATCATGCTTTCCATCAGAATCCGGAGTATACTCAACAAACTCCCAGCCTTGGGTATTTAAGTAGTTCATCACGGCTACAACAGAAGCAAATTCACGCTTCTTCCCGTCGGCATCTCTAATGTAATTTTTAGGACTTTCGCCTTCGCCGGCATCAAGTTGCACTTCAAGCTTTTTACGGAGCGTATTGCCGTATACTACAACATTCAGGTATTCTTCAGGGTAGTTCTGTACCTGTGCCTGTGTTACAGGGTGCTCCTGCGCCTGCGCAGTAAAGCTGAGGCTGGAAGCCAGCAGCATCAAGGTAAATGCCTTTTTCATAGATATTTAGTTTAAGTTTAGTTGATAATCTTCGGCGCTGGTGTTTCTTGATTTTTAGTATGCAAGAAGTATACTTTAGCCACAGAAGAAACGGCAAATATTAGGCCAATTCTATATTTAAGCCGATGAGTTGGAAATAATTTTTTCCGGGAGAATGGGTATAGGAGGTATTGCCATGCGTACCAGAAAGCCTAACCAGTGGGGTTAAACACTAACAGCAGCTGTGTTTTAGGTGCTATTTATCTGCTGCAGCACATACGTCTCTAATTAAGGAGTATTTGTAAGTTACTGCCTCAAGGTTAGGGTGATTAAAAACTACTTGCTTTAACCTTTTATGCAAGTTGGTATGGTTCCTGCAGGTTATAGTGTTATCTTAGCCTTAACCAATAGCTTAAAAAATGAAAAAGTTGCTTTATGTAGCCATAGCCTTGAGTGCTACAGCCTGCTCCACAGAAAATAATCTGGAAAATACCCTTTACAATGTCGTTGAATCTGGTGCTAACATGGCCATTGATTCGCTGCACCAGGCCGCCAACAAAGAACTTGAACGACACACCGGTATCGACTCGCTGGCTACCAAAATTGGTGCGGCTGATACGATAAATGTGGAGCGCGAAATAGAGCGCGGTGTAAAGCGCAGGATCATCGAAGAGCTTTCTAAATAACGGCAGCTAAAGCTAAGCACACCAGGCCAGTTGTTCTTGTTGGTTTAAGCATTGCTTGGTCCAACCACCCCAGCCCCTCAAAGCTGCGCTCGTAAGTTTCGAACTCGCGTTCTCACTAATCTAAGGCGGGGATTTTCTCTCTTATCGATTAAGTGGGTAGAACAGCTGGAGCTATTGCTTTAAATGGGTAGTAATACGTGGTATCAGTAGCAGCTCTTTCTGGCGGCCATCGATGTAGCGAACCCCGTTTGGGGTTAGCACTGCCTGCTCCTCCAGCATCACCCGAATCTCTTTGTTATTCCACTCCGGCAGGTTTACTTTGGCGTTTAGTTCTATGGCGTAAGCGGTATTGTGGCGCAGTGGGTAATCGCCGGTGCCGGGCACGCCCTGCTGCATGTCCCACATACCGATGGCCGGGCCGGCGCCGTGGCCGTGGTAGCCGATAGGATGGGAGTAAATGCTGGCCACTATTTTCTCTTTCTGTGCCTGCGCCAGTGCCTCTTTCAGCACCTGGTTGCCGGTCTTTCCTTCTTTAAATTTTGAGGTTAGGATGTCTTGTAAGCGGTTACCGGTGGCGAGTGCTTTTTGCAGGTAAACCGGTGCCTCTGCTTCGCCGGGTTTCAGTACATAAGCCAGTTGCTGCACATCGGTATTTAAGCCAAGGTAAGTAACGCCCAAATCTACGTGCAGCAGGTCACCGGGCATAATCACTTCCACGCCGGGGCGCTGTGAGAAAGAACGCTGCGAATCGCCGGCTCCGGGGTTGGCGCGCTGCACATCTACCGTTGGGTGAAACCAGGCATTCAGCTTCAGGTCGGCGATGCGTTCACGGTACCACCACATCACATCCTCGGTTGTAGTTATTCCCGGCTGTATCACCTTTTCCGAAAAACCTTCTGCTATAATGCTGTGCCCGATGCGGCTGATCTGCTCGTAAATCTCCAATTCGCGGTCTGTGCGTGTTTGCAGCCAGTCCACGGCTAAGCGCTCTGCCGATACTACAGCTTTTTCCTGGGCTGCGGGTAGGTAGTGCATCAGGCTATCGTACTCGGCTTTGGTAAGGCCGTCGGCGTGGGCATAGGTGGAGGAGTAGTTCAGGCCGATCTTCTTGGGATTGCGTTCTGCAATCAGCTGCACCAGCCGCTTCCATTGGTTTGGCTCCTGTTCCGGTGCCCAGGCTCCTTTCATCAGGTTTCCGATATCGTAACGCGCTACAGCCAGTTTTTCTACTCCCTTTCCTGCGCCTTTATCGTGGAAGAGCATAATGGTACGGCGGCGCGCGGCCAGCCAGGTAGCGGGCAGCATGGTTTTAGCCACCGGATCTTCGTTATACTCCCGTGCCACAATCACCCACATATCAATGCCTTCGCGGCGCATCAGGTCGGGGAGGAGCTTTTCTAATCGTTCCTGCAACAGTGCATCTTCTATGGCTGCTCTTTCGCGCAGGGGCAGTATAGTTGGTATTTGTTGAGAGAAAGTGTACCCGGATGTGAGCAAGGGGAACAGCAGAAGGAGTAGAAATTTTTTCATGGGTGTAGTGTAGGTGCTTATCTTAACAAAGATAGAAATATACCCGACATGTGCCAGAAGTGAGTGCAAATCAGTAGTAATTCATCTGGAAGATTAAAGTATAAACGGCATCTCCCAGGTGCTGATAGTAAGGCTGCACTGAGTTAGCAAGTATGATTACTCAGCTAAAGTTAGTTTTACAAGTATAGGGAAATGGTCAGAGCCGAATTTAGGCAGACGATCCATTTCGACTACCTGAAACTCTTCCGACACATATACATGGTCAAGGGGATAGCGGAGTAAGATGTTCTTTGCCCCGAAGGAGTTATATATACCTCTACCCACCCGTACATCGCGAAGCCGGCTTTCTGTGTTGAACATACGCGACGTGCGCGACCAGGCCACATCGTTAAAATCGCCGGCTGCCACGGAGGGTTTATCAGCTTTGCTAACCATTTTGCCTACCTTCAGCAGCGCTACTTCTTCTTCGCCTACATTATCGGGATATTCGCTGGGCTTGGGAGGCACCGGGTGCATGGCGTGCAGTATAAACTCTTCTCCGTTTGGCAATACTACATTCGTATGAATGGAGGGTACCGTTTTATGCTTCAGGAACATGATTTGGGTTTTGTTCAGGGGGAGTTTGGAGTATAGCACCATGCCGTAGGTATTATCCAGCGGGTAAGAAACCACATGCGCATACTTCTGCCGGAGCGGGCTGAGTTGGTCTGCCCACCACTGATCTGTCTCCATGGCCAACACCAGGTCAGGGTCTGATTGCTGTACTAGTTGCAGAAACTGGTCTGCCTGCCGGTTTTCCATCCAGACGTTGGCTATCAGCAAGCTAAAGGTACGATCTGCCTGTTGCGCCGAGGGCTTGGCCGATGCAACAGTTTTATCGGCTAAAGAAGTATAGGGCAGGATAAAGGTAGATTGAATTGCAATAGCGCTTACTAAACCAACTACAAAAGCCACAGCCGAAAAACGCCACTTGTTATTTACGGGCAAGAACAGGATCAGGCAAAGGAGTAAACCCACTAACATTTGCTCCCTCGGGAAATCAAGTGCTTTAATGTACCAGTAGGGCAGGTCGTAGAGCAGGGAGAGCAGCGTTGCCAGTATTAGCAGCGTACCTAAAAGTATGGCAAGGTAGAAGGTAGCCTTCTTTGCAGTTTTCATAGTACACTTTTGTACAGTGGCAGTCAGGTTAAAGTTGCGGTTTGAGAGGAACAGGGGCTGGTATGTGTTAAGGCATGGTTTGCTTTCGTATTCAAGTATGGTTTTGCTGTTGCAGTTTAGCAAAATTCAAGGAGAAAGTATAGCAGAAAATTAATACTCGTAGGCACAGGTCGCAACCTGTCCGAATCGTGCACGGGTAATTTGCCTTTCCAACTATACTTGGGCCGTGTGTTGAAAAGAGCCAGCGTAGCTGTGAATAATCTGAAACTATACTATATCAGATTTCTCCCGAAGATCCAAACGACAGAACAGGTACCGTAACTCTTTAACCAGCGTCAACTTTTTACCAAATCTCCAGAGCGCCTGTTCAAATAATCTTAGTAGTTCTACTAACCTGGTTCGTTTCGTAAAGTATAAATCCAACCTATAGTAAAGCTATGCGGTACTTGAACTATAAGTTGCTTTACAGCATAATCAGCATCCGTCACTAAGCAGGAGTTGTAATATGCACTTGTAAAACTATACATTCCAGAAAGAATTCAGAATTCTGATTTAGCTTTATACTTTATGAAAATACTGGTAGTAGAAGATGAGCCTGAAATGCTGGACAACATGGTCCGCTCTCTTGAAGAAGAGAAGTATGTAGTAGAAACAGCTACCACCTTTGATGCCGCCTCAGAGAAAATACACTTTTACCAGTACGACTGTATTTTGCTGGATATCAGCCTGCCCGATGGCAGTGGTTTGGTGATACTGGAAGAACTTAAAAAGCTGAATGCCACACAGGGTGTAATTATTGTATCGGCCAAAGATGCTGTGGATGATAAGGTAGCCGGTTTAAACCTGGGTGCCGATGATTACCTGCCGAAGCCTTTCCATATGGCCGAGTTACATGCCCGGGTAAAGTCGGTGTTGCGCCGGCGTAAGTTCAAGGGCAACCTTTTTCTGGAGCTAAACAACCTGAAAGTAGACCCCAACGAACGTACAGTTTACGTAGATGGAGAGCTGCTTACGCTAAACCGCAAAGAGTATGATATACTGCTATACTTTATTTCAAACAAAAACCGCCTGGTCAGCAAAACGGCATTAGGCGAGCATGTGTGGGGCGACCAGATAGACGAAGCCGACAGCTTTGACTTTATTTACTCGCAGATAAAAAACCTTCGCAAAAAACTAAAGGAGTACGGGGCGCAGCTGGAAATTCAGGCTATCTACGGCATAGGGTATAAACTGCTGGTTTCATGAAGCTACTGAACCACACCATTTCGTACCTGGCTGCCATCCTGTTTGTAGTTGTTACCGGGTGGGCTGCCCTACTATACTACAACCTGCTGGATGAGATTTACGACAGCCTGGACGACGGCCTGGAAAACTACAAAATACTCATCATGGAGCGGGTGGAGCAGGACAGCACTGTTCTGCAGCGCCATAGCTTCGGGGAGTTTAACTATGCCATTAAACCAGTTTCAGGTGCCAAGGTTTTCAGCCATACAGATGTTTACACCGACACGCTAATGTTCATGGAAAATGAGCAGGACATGGAGCCGGTCCGAATGCTGAAGACGGTATTTGAGCACAACGGGAGCTACTACGAACTGCGCGTCATAAACACCATGGTCGAAACCGATGACCTGATCGCAGACCTGATGTACTCCATTTTCTGGCTATACCTGGGTTTGCTGGCAGTTATACTTGTGCTCAATAATTTTCTGCTGAAGAAAACCTGGGAACCGTTTTACAAACTGGTGCACCAGCTCAGAAAATTTAAGCTGGAGAAACAGGAGCAGGTAACATTCGAAGAAACCACCGTGGATGAATTTCGTGAGTTAAACCAGGCAGTAGCAAAACTTATCCAAAACAGCACAGATACTTACCTGAGTCAAAAACACTTTATCGAGAATGCCTCTCATGAGTTACAAACTCCGTTGGCCATCAGTTTAAACAAACTAGAGCTGCTCGTAGAAGAAAACAACCTCACAGAAGAACAACTGCGCCTCTTATCCGGAGCCATAAACAACCTGGAGCGCATGGCCAGGCTAAACAAGTCGCTGCTGCTGCTGTCTAAAATCGAGAACCGGCAATTTATAGCAGAGGAAGAAGTAAGTATAAATAAATTAACCAAAACCCTTCTGGATGATTTTGAGGCGCAGGCAGCTTATAAAGAAGTAAGTATAACCTTACACGAAGAAGAGGAGTGCCGCTTACAAATGAACCCCGATCTGGCCACAGTGCTTTTAACCAACCTGATCAAAAATGCCATTGTACACAATCATCATAACGGTGCTGTAACGGTAAGTATAAAAGCGCACCAACTAACCATAGAAAACACAGGCGATAAAAACGCACTGGATGAAAACCGCATGTTTTCCAGGTTTAATAAAAGTATAAAAAACGATGGCTCAACCGGCCTTGGCCTTCCCATTGTAAAAGCCATTGCTGATCTGTACAACTTCCGGGTACAGTATGCTTTTGATGAGGTGCATAAGCTAACAGTGTATTTTCAGGTGCCGGCCCGGTAAGTATAGCTGATTAATTTAACGTATCGTTTCTTATTCCCAATTCTTTCCAGATTCGCCTATTACTTTAGTGATAAATAAATTATTAAACCTAAAGTAGAATAATCATGAAAAGAATAGCCGTATCTGTTTTAACCGCTTCATTCTCTTCATTATTTCTTCTCTCTTGTGTTAGCCAGAGCGTGCCGCAAAATAAGGTGCCTTCTGTTGTTGTTAATGCTTTAAGCAGCAATTACGCAAATGCTGCAAACGTGGAGTGGGAAAAAGTAGAAGATACTTATGAAGCAGAGTTTGAAGTTGATAGTAAAGAATATACTGTGCAGTTAAGCACTGCCGGCAATGTAATGCAAACAAAGTATGATGTTGCTGAAACAGAGCTTCCTGAAGCCATTAAAAACACGATCAGCTCAAAATATCAGAGCTATAAACTAGACGATATTGAGCTGTTGGAGAAAGGCGGCCAGCAGTATTACCAAGTAGAACTGGAGGGCCAGACAGAAGATAAAAATCTGGTATTAGACAACTCGGGAAACGAGCAGACAGCCATTGCATATTGGGACTAAATAATTTAGCCTATCAGGCACCCGCTGGTTTAAAAAGGCAGGTACCTGATAGGCTAAATTATTTGGCTGCTTGCGTTTTATCAAATCAAACTATGAGAATTACTATGAAGAAATACATCGCCATATGCTCTTTTCTGTTGGTAAGTAGTGTAAGCCTGGGAGCCTGCGATTCATATAGCAGCAACCGCTCTACCTTTAACCCTGACAGTGCCAGCACAGATAAACTTACAGGTGCAATAGCCCAGTGGGAGTTACCGGAAGAGCTAAGAGAAGTATCCGGAATTGCCCTGCTGGAGCAAAACCTGATGGCTTGCGTGCAGGACGAGGAAGGCGCTATTTACCTCTATGATTTAGAGCAGAAAAAAGTAACAGAGAAGATTGCCTTTGCCGGACCAGGCGATTATGAGGGGATAGCACTTAACGGCAACACTGCCTACATACTCCGAAGCGACGGAGCCATTTTTGAAGTAGAAAACTTCAGAGATTCAAAGCCTACTGTAAATAAATATACTTCAGGTTTAGCCTCTAGCCAAAACACAGAGGGGCTTGCCTTCGACAGTAAAAACAACCGCCTGCTAATTGCCTGCAAAGGCTATGACCAAAAGCTGGGCGATACCAAAGCCATATTTGCTTTTTCGCTGGGTGATAAAAAAATGCAGGAGTCTCCGGTAATCTCTATTCCGCTGGCACAGGCAAACCTGCAGGCTGGCACAAAGAAGAAAAAAGACAAGTATGCGGTGTTGCAGCCATCGTCGCTGGAAATTCACCCGGTTTCCGGAGACCTGTATATGTTAGATGCTGTTAACGAAAGTATAATGCTGGTAAGTGAGCAGGGTGAGATTAAGCGGGTTGTAGCGCTAGATAAGAAGGTTTTCCGGCAGGCAGAGGGGTTAAGTTTTAGCAGTTCCGGCGAGATGTACATTGCTAGTGAAGGAGGCAAAAAAGGGAGAGGGGTTATTGTAAAGTACGCAAAGGGAATCTAGCAATTTAGTAGCATCTAAAGTGCTGCGTGCATGCAGCAGGCTATCATCTTAACACTATACTTTTTAGGGTTTAGGCTAACCTTTGTACATCCGATAATGACCAACCCGTCTGTTGTAGTTTCGCCGCTTCGTTCTGGTAAGCGTTATGGCAAACGCATACTGGCAGAATACCTGCTGGTGCTCTTTATTCTGGTTGGCATCATCAGAATATTGATTGCACAAAACATGGGGCTGATGCCGCAGGATGCCTACTACTTCTACTACAGCGAGCACCCGGCGCTTTCCTACTACGATCACCCGCCCATGATCGCTTATCTACTTAAGTCGTTTACTTTTTTGTTTGGTAAAAGTGAGCTTGTTATAAAGCTTGCGAACCTTACCCTTACTACCCTCACATTGCTTGTTTTTTACTTGCTCTCGAGGCAGTTTTTAAATAAGCTAAAAGCGAGTAATACCCTTATACTTTTAGGCTCTACCATCATGGTTACAAACCTGTCGGTGGTGTCGTTGCCGGATGTTCCGCTGGTGTTTTTCTGGACGCTCTCGTTGCTGCTTTTATACAAAGCCTTATTTGTAAGCAAGGGATACTTGTATTGGGCAATGGCGGGCTTAACAATGGGCCTGGCCTTTAACAGCAAGTATACCGCTGTCTTTCTTTTGTTTGTCCTGGCTCTGTTTTTACTGGTTTCTAGACAGCACCGCATGCTCCTTGTATCCAGGCGTTTTGTGCTGTTGCTGTTGGTTTTTATACTTACCATAACACCTGTAGTATACTGGAACATGCAGAATGATTGGATATCATTTGCCTTTCAGTCGAAAAGCAGGTTCAGCACTATTTCAGAATTCAACTTTAAGCCAACGTATTTCTTCGCAAACATAGGGCTGCAAATGCTGTTGCTCATGCCTGTGCTATTTGTGGCCATGTTTACTGTTTTAGGGAAGTTAAGTATAAAAGCACTTTACAGTAAAAGTTTGCCAGACAGCAGGAAACTCTTTTTGCTCTCTTTTTCGGTGCCTGTTATCAGCTTCTTTTTTGTGTTATCGTCTGTTTACTGGGTAAAATCAAATTGGTTGTTGCCGGCCTACATTGCAGTTGCCATAGTGGTGGGCATGTACCTGGTAGAGAAACAGCTAAAATGGCACTTGATATTGTCTGTTGTGTTTCATCTTGTTCTTTTGGTTCAGGTGCTTTTCTATCCTGTACCTGTTAAGTCAGATGATACCTGGTGGGGCTGGGATAAACTGGCGGCTTCTGTAAAGTCTTTAAAAAGAGAATACCCGGGCTATTTTGTAGTGTCTGATGATGGATACAAGACCTCTGCTGTGCTGAATTTTTACATGGACGAGCCTATTTATGCAGGCAATGTCATTGGCAAGCATGGATTGCAGTTCTCTTTAACTCATGCAGATTTAAGCCATCTTAACGGGAAAAACGCGATCTTTCTCGATTCTAAATCCAGGTTTACCGACACGCTAAAATCCAATGAGACAGACGATGAACTGAACAGGTTTTTTGAAAAAGTTACAGAGCTGGAGCCAATTATCATAACCGATGAAAACGGAACACCTATACGGAAGTTCCTGGTTTATAAGTGCGAGCACTACAACTACGAAAAGGTCCAAAAAAACAAGAGCTTCTAAGTGTCCTGATTTCGCAGATTATTGTTGGCAATCGGTACAAGGCACTCGTAACTGAATCTATATCCCTGCACTTAGTTGCCTGGCATAATGTAACGTGCTTTCTTGAAGAATAGCTTATAACCTGCCCCAGTTATCTATAAGTATAACGTCAGCCTGACTCTAACAAAACAAATGGTTCTGCAGCTGCTAAATTAATGCCACGCCAAAGCCATTCTGTATCAACTTCTGGTATCGCTTTCCCGTTAAATTTTAATTAGTTTCTGGGTGTGCTTCTTAAATTATAATAGCAGGCACTTGAAACCGTTTATAGTTACCCCTACATAGCGTAGTATGAAGTCGAAGTATATCAGCGAGAGCATTACCTCTAATTTTATAGACCAGGTAAAAGAGTATGCCATTTTTGCCATGGATGCCAATGGCATTATTGAAACCTGGAACGAAGGGGCTCAAAGAATGAAAGGGTATACCGCAGAGGATGTTATAGGGAAGTACTACGGCATGCTGTTTACCGACGAAGACAGGGCGCAGCACAAGCCGGAGCAGGAACTGGAAGAGGCAAAGCACCAGGAGCAGTTTATGGCCGAGGGTTGGCGACAAAAAAAGGATGGCTCTTTGTTCTGGGCAAATATTACACTTACTCCCATCTACAGCGAAGAGAAACAGCTAATAGGTTTAACTAAAGTTACAAAAGACTTAACAGACAAGCGCCTTGCCGAGGAAGAATTAACCCGAAAACACAACGAGCTAACCCTTACAAACCGTGACCTGGATAACTTTATTTATACCGCCTCACATGATCTGAAAGCTCCTATTCTAAACATTGATGGCCTGGTGCAACGCTTAACTTATCTTTTTGAGCAAAAGGGCATACAAGACCAGGAACTGGAAAAACTGGTAGGGTACATACAAAAATCAGTAAACCGTTTTAAGAGCACAATTGAAGACCTTACCACCATCAGTCGCTTAAAAAGAACCCTGGATGAAGAAGGCAAAGAGGAACAGGTAGTAGTACAGACTGTTTTTGATGATATACTGGCCGATGTAATGTTTTTGAGTAAAGAGTTTGAACTACCTTGCCAGATTAAAAGCAATTTTGAAGTAAAGACTTTATACTTTTCACGGAAAAACTTTCGGAGTATCCTGTACAACCTGCTCAGTAACTCAATAAAATATCGCTCCCAAACCAACCCGTGCCAAATAGAAGTAAAAACCTTTCGGGAGGATGACTGGGTTGTGCTGGCAGTTAAAGACAACGGACTTGGTATAAGCCAGAAAGATCAGAAAAACCTCTTTACCATGTTCAAGCGCTTTCATGACCATGTAGATGGTTCGGGGATTGGGCTTTACATTGTTAAACGGATTGTGGATAATGCCGGAGGGCACATCAAGTTAACTTCTAAAGTAGGAGAGGGCACCGAGTTTAAAGTATACTTTCCGGTTAAGGGTGCCTAGCATCAGTAAAAGTAGGGAGTTCCTATAAGCTTAAAACAACAAAGGAGC
>NZ_JBBKTR010000026.1:0-46023 GCF_037892465.1 Pontibacter sp. H249
TTATTAGCTCTTAGGCTTCTTGTATAAAGGTACTGTACTACATGGCTCTCCATACATAAGGCTGCTGGTTACCGGCAATAGCTTCCGCATAATCTCCACATAGGCATACGTGGGAACTGGTATACTACCACAACCTTTTACTACAACCTTTGCATCTCTGTATTCTTCTACATCAATCTTTGCAATAGCTTCCTGCATCAGCGCCTGCTCTAATGCTTCCATATCTCCGAAAACAAAATAATTTGCGTGGCCTGTTAGTTTAGTTGCTAATAGCATATAGGCCCAAGTTGGCACTATAGCATCCGCGGAACATATAATAGCTACATTCTTGCCATCATATTTAGTCCAGTCGTGCTCTTTCACAAATGCCCTGAAATCTTTCTCTTTTAAGATCAGCCCATGAAACAGGTTTTCCTTTATATCATATAGTACACGCTCTCCCGGATGAAGCAGTTCCTCCAAGTTAATTGTAACCAATGCGCTTTGGGCTACTCTATTTATAAATTCAGTCATGATAGTTGATTTATTTAGTGCTCATACCGGCACTTGTTATATAAACATCCTTTAAATAGAAGGGTTCATAATAGGCTACGTCTTCGAAAGCCTCCAGCTCATACTTTTTAAGCGCCAACCTGCCTACAGGAACAGCCGAAGGAACAACCTCTCCAACAAATAATGCATTCTGATTGTTTGCCACCAGCTCCTTAAACTTATCAGCGCCGCTGCCGAAGAATATAATTTCCCTTTTGTATAGCAGATCCTGAAATGTTTCCTCATTTAGAACTACAGGTGCAATTGGTGTTGCTTCTTCTAATTTATGGTTGAGCACGCAAGTATAAACTTCCATTCGTCGCGCATCCAGCATTGGGCAAAATAAGTATCGCTCAGGATTTGCAGTATAGTTTATTACCTGTTCTGCTAAACTATAGAGCGTAGACACCTCTATTAGCGGAATTTCAAGAGCATAGCATAATCCCTTTGCCGTAGAGGTTCCTATTCTTAAGCCTGTGTAAGACCCAGGCCCACCTGATACAGCTATAGCGTTTACGTCTTCTATTTTAAAACCACAGTTGTTCACCAATTGCTCCATCATTACAGTTATATGAGAAGAGTGTGATTTTTCGATTCTCAGCTCTGAAGTTCCCATTAGTTGCTCTCCTTTAAAAAGAGCAACAGAGCATACAGTTGTTGATGTTTCGAGGGCAAGCAGTAAAGGGCTTTGCATAGTAGTGTATTGTAAAGTATGGAACAAAATTAATTGATGGGGTTCAAGTCACAAAACTCTATCATAGTTATGCGCTATTAATAATAAAAGGGCCACACCTAATATATAAGTATGGCCCTTTCATTTATGGTCTTCCTCTTACTTCACTTTCAGGTATGAATTATACTTCTGAGAGTCGTTCAGCACATCCAAGGCCATGATGATATCCGGATCATCATCAAAACTAGACTCAATATATCCTTTCTGCAGGTAGTAGCGCGAAGCGATCTCTGCTTCTAACATTTCTTTGATTTCAGTTTTGAAGCGCATCAGGTCGTTTGACTTATTATGTGACACCTTCATTTTAATTGCTTCCAGTTCAGCTTTGATATCATCATAATGCTTACCCTCTTTTGCTTTAGAAGACAGATCCTGCAATTCGTTTTCTATAGCTGTAGTATAGCTAACGTCCTTATTAGTTAGATAAGTCACAAACTTTTGATACTCATCATCTGTAAGCTTAAATTGCTTTGCTGCAGGTATCGAAGTATGCTCAGCTCTGTATTTGTTCGCAAACTCAAAGAAGTATCCTTTTCGGGCAATTGTCTTTGTTATTTCTGAATAGTTCTTCTTTTCTACCTCCACATCTGGGCTAATTCCACCGCCATCATATACTAAACGGCCAGCAGTAGTTTTAAATGGCACTCTTAACGAATCCGGTATAGCGCCAACGCTGCCATCTTCGTTTCTGTGAGCATAGTCAATAGCCTGAATGCAGCGACCACTTGGAGTGTAATACTTAGCAGTAGTAACCTTAAGCTGTGAGTTGTAAGACAATGGGCGGGTAGCTTGCACAAGTCCTTTACCAAATGTACGCTCTCCCACTAATACTGCACGATCGTAATCTTGCATAACGCCAGCCACAATTTCTGAGGCGGAGGCACTACGCGAACTAGTAAGTATAACCAATGGGATCTCTTTATCTAATGGTTCGTCTAATGCCTTATAAGTTTTATTCCACTCCTTAACCTTGCCTTTTGTACTAACAATGTCTTTGCCTTTGTCAACGAAAACGTTAGAGATGTTAACAGCTTCATGCAGTAAACCACCTGGGTTATCGCGCAGGTCAAATACGATTTTCTTTGCGCCCAGTTCCTTTAGCTTCTGTACCGCCATCTTCACCTCCTTAGAGGCATCAACAGTAAATCCGGATAATTGTAAGTAGCCAATCTGATCATTGATCATACCATAATATGGCACATTGTCTACCATAATATTGGCACGGGTAAGCTCAAGTGTTTTAGATTTATTCTGACCGTAGCTGCGTACTTCTAGTTTTACCGAAGTATTAGCTTGGCCTTTTAAAAGTTTGGTAACATCGCTGGTAGATTTACCTGTCACATCTACGCCATTAACCTTCAGTATTTGATCGCCGATAACTAAACCTGCCTTGTGGGCAGGAGAGTTTTCATAAGGCATTTGCACTGTGATTTTACCGTCGTAGCTACCAATCAAAGCACCGATACCTCCATACTGACCTGTAGTCATTGTACGGAAGTCCTCAATGTCGTCCTCAGGGATGTAATTGGTGTAAGGGTCCAGCGATTTGAGCATGGCATCTATACCCGTGCGCATCATTTTGGCAGGAGGCACATCATCCACATAAAAAGTGTTCACTTCTTTAAACAAGGTAGCAAACACATCTAAGTTTTTGGCTATTTCGAAATAGCGCTCAGAATCGGTTTTAAAGGAGAAAAGCCCTAAAGTTAGTACAGCTACTAAAAGGGCGGCTATAGACTTCTTATACATAATTCGCAGGTTAAGGACGTGGTAAGACTACTTACTCAAACAACGTTCCAAACCTGAAATTAGTTTTTTCTGGATAGTATGAAAGGATTTTTTTTCTTTACCAATGTAAAGAATACCCAATAACAGCGGCGCCTGCTCCGGCTGTTGGGCAGGTAAATGCTTGTTAAGGCGATAAGCCTCACGTATTTGCCGCTTCAGGCGGTTGCGATCTACGGCACGCTTAAAATAGCGCTTGGAAACAGAGATGAGTACCTGAGTTTGTACAGGAGGCATATCCTGCGGTGAATAATATATAAACCGCAGCGGATACAAATTAAAAGAAGAACCCTTGCTGAAAAGCAGCGCAATAAGGCGCTTGCTACACAAGTGTTCTTCTTTAGAAAATGTATAGGAAGTTGGCTGCTCTGCTTTGTGCTCGTTAGCTGGCTCTATATGCATGAGCGGCTACGATTATAGAAGCAAGGCATATCCCCTAAAAGGGATTAAGCCGCCTTATGTCTTTTCTCGTCAGAAACTGTTAGTCTCTTTCTACCTTTGGCTCTTCTGCTAGCCAATACTCTTCTGCCGTTAGCGGTTTCCATTCTTGATCTGAAACCGTGCTTGTTTCTTCTTTTTCTCTGCGAAGGCTGGAATGTTCTTTTCATCGTCTGCCAATGGTTTTATTATGGCCTGCAAAATTAGACAACCTTTTTAAATTAACAAAGTATGCTTCCACTTTTTTGCTAAAATGTATATTAAAGCCGCAGCAACAGCGTGTTGGCTATATAATTTTGTTACTATTGAGCAACCAAATTGCTGCACTGCTAAATTATGAAACTGCTATAGCAGCATGCAGTATACTTTGCAACAGGCAAATCTAAAGTTTATAAAACGATAACTCACAGTATCGTCATTCAACAACAAGTAATTATGATAACCTACCACCTCTCCTACACTAATCCGCTATCGCACTACCTGGATATTACACTTACCATTGCTGATAACACAGCCACGGAAGTATACTTGCAGTTGCCAGCCTGGCGCCCTGGCCGGTATGAGCTACAGCACTTTGCCCAGAAGCTAAGAGCTGTAACCGCCTCAGCCAATGGCCAACGTATAAATATCAGCAAAGTAACCAAAGATAGGTGGCTGGTACAGGCTAACGGAGCAGACACACTCGAGGTAAAGTATAGCTTCTTCGCACGGCAGATGGACGCAGGCGGATCGTGGCTGGATGAGGAACTGCTGTACGTAAACCCCATTAACTGCCTGATGGCAGTAGAGGGGCGTGAGCATGAGCCATACTTTCTGAAGCTGGACATTCCTGAAAGCTGGCAAATTGCCTGTGGCCTACCTGAAGTTGACGCACATACATTGCAGGCAGAGAACTTTGATGAATTAGCCGATAGCCCTTTTATCTCCAGCCCCTCCTTAAGCAAAGAGACCTATACAATCAACGGCATTAACTTCCATGTCTGGATACAAGGCGATTGCCAGCCGAACTGGGAAAGAATAAAACATGACTTTGCGGCATTTACCAAAGAGCAGCTGGAGGTATTTGGCGACTTCCCAGTGACGGATTATCATTACCTAAACCTGATACTGCCTTACCGCACTTATCATGGTGTTGAACATGGCAACTCTACTGTTATCACCCTTGGCCCTGGCGAACTGTTGATGGCACCAAGCCTGTACAAGGAATTCCTGGGAGTAAGTTCGCATGAGCTTTTCCATACCTGGAACATCAAGAAAATACGGCCTGCCGAGATGATGCCTTACAATTTTGCGCAGGAGAATTACTTTAAGACCGGCTATGTGGCAGAAGGTATTACCACTTATTACGGCGACTATATGCTGGCCCGATCGGGAGTGCTTACAGCACAACAGTACTTTGACGAGCTAAACACCACACTACAACGCTACTTCGCCGACTACAGCCGTAATAACCTCTCTGTAGCCGACTCGTCTTTTGATCTTTGGCTGGATGGCTATAAACCTGGCACACCAGACCGCAAAGTATCCATCTACATAAAAGGTGCATTAACGGCCCTGCTCCTGGACCTGCAACTGCGCCAGAAAACCAAGCACAAAGCTAGCCTGGATACGATAATGCGCCTGCTTTGGCAGCGTTTTGGCGTAACAGGAAAAGGTTACACCGAAGCTGATTACGCCCAATTGGTAGATGAGGTAGCCGGTACATCCTTTAACTCATACTTTGAGAACTATATTAATGGCACCGCACCCATTGAGAAGGCACTGGATGAGGCTTTATACTTTGTTGGTTGCACTTTAAAAACGACAGAGAATCCTATCATCAATGAGGGAAAGTATGGCTTTAAGGTAACATCAGAGGGTACAGCCAAAGTAACTGCCGTTGCTCCGGATTCACCTGTCAGCAGCATACTAAGCATAGATGATGAACTGATAGCCTTGAATGGCCGCAAAATAGACAACAACCTGCAGCATTTGCTGGCATTGCAGCCGCAGAAGGTGGAATTAATGCTTTTCCGTGAGAGGCAGCTCCGAAGTATAAACCTGCAGCCAGACGGCAATTTATACTACAGCAAGTATACCATTGAGAAGTTGGCTGATGCTACTGAAGAGCAAAAGCAGAGTTTTAAGCTGTGGCTGAAGCAGGAGTTTTAGTTGTAGCTCCAGAAACTGTAAGCAAAAAAGGAGGATAGCCGCTAAGGCCATCCTCCTTCTGTATTTTCATAGAATTATTTTGCTTTTAATGCACTTTACTTTTTATCGTAAGGCATGTTGTTACCCCCCTTCGCTAAATTGCGATTAGGGTTCTGCACTTTAGTAGCGTCTTTGTTCAGCGCAGTACGTACAGGATTGTCTTCGATATTACCCATAGGTTTTTTAGGATCCACCTGGTTTGGGTTATTCTTCTTCAACTCATCCAATTTATTTTTATTATTTTGATTCTTTATGCTCATAATCCAATCTCCTCGTTAATGTATACTTAGTTTTACCCCTTTGCTCTGGATTTTGTTACAAACTTAACTAAGACATAGCCTGCATTAACCAATCCCTGGAAAACAAAAAAGGGAAGCCGAAGCCTCCCTTTTCTATACTTTATATGTTGCCGTACTTACTGCAGCACGGTATCAAATGCAACCAGGTTTACAAACTGCTGTACACGGTTTTCGATCTCCTCGTGGCTTAGGTTTTTCAGGCGTTCTGTACCAAACTTCTCTACGCAGAAAGATGCCATTGCAGAGCCATAAATAATAGCACGCTTCATATTATCAAAGCTGATATCACCAGTGCTGGCGATGTAACCGATAAAGCCACCTGCAAAAGTATCACCGGCTCCGGTTGGGTCGAATACTTCTTCTAAAGGAAGCGCTGGCGCGAAGAATACTTTATCCTCGTTAAATAACAAGGCACCGTGCTCACCTTTCTTGATAATCAGGAATTTAGGCCCCATGGCCATGATCTTTTTGGCAGCTTTCACCAGAGAGTAGTCGCCGCTCAGCTGGCGTGCTTCCTCATCGTTAATAGAAAGTACATCTACCAGCTTCAGCGTTTCTTTCAGTTCGCCCAGGGCAATGTCCATCCAGAAGTTCATGGTGTCCATTACTACCAGCTTGGGGCGTTCCGTTAAACGCTCGATAACTGTTTTTTGCACCTGCGGTGCCAGGTTACCCAGCATCAGGTACTCGCAGCCTTGGTAAGCACCAGGGATAATCGGATCGAAATCGCCCAGCACGTTAAGCTCGGTAACAAGCGTTTCGCGGCTGTTCATGTCGTTAAAGTAGCGGCCAGACCAGAAAAAAGACTTCTCGTTCTCTTTTACCTGCACGCCTTCGGTGCTGATGTTGCGCTGGTGCATCAGGTTAATGTGGTCCTGGTCGAAATCGCCACCCACTACCGATACCACGTTTACCGGCTTCACAAAGTATGAAGATGATAAAGAAATGTACGTCGCCGCACCGCCTACAATCTTGTCTGTTTTCCCGAAGGGTGTTTCCAGCGCATCAAACGCCATCGAACCTACTACTACTAAGCTCATATCTTTTTGCTAATTATGAATTACGAATTAAGAATTGTGAATGGGTTTATACTTGATATCAGCAATTTAACCCTTCAGCAAGTTAGCAATTAAAATAAATAAAAAAGCCCCTGAAGGTTCGCTTCAAGGGCTTGGGGTGGAAGATGGGGCTCGAACCCACGACCCCCAGAATCACAATCTGGTGCTCTAACCTACTGAGCTACAACCACCGTGTCTCATTTGAGAGTGCAAATATACGCAGTAAATCACATTATGCAATATCCTATGCGCTTTTTTTGCATAAAATTTTACTTCAAACTTCTTTTATACTTGCGCATACAAGTATACATGTATGCTAGTTCGGCCAGTAAAAGGGGCACTACAAAGAGTAACCATTTGGACATCTGCACACTATCAAATTCGGCCTATGTAAAGATCAGTATATTCCAAAGACCCAGGAAAAACAGAAGCGGAATAACCCGGCTGTTGCTAAACGTGTATTGCTTATAAATTTCCCAAAAGCTATGCTTGTTTTCCATGGCAGTTATACTTTGTATATCTTAATATGGTAAGTATCAAAGATTAATCAAATCAGGCGCTTAGCTTTGTGCCGCACCAAGGGCAGTAGTTAATAACTACCATTGTAGCGCTGCCATTGTGTACAGGAATGCCATATAGATCTTCGTCCCATTTGTTAATGATAACTTCCGGCTCATCATATTTTATCTCCCCATCCTCGTCCAGGCTTCCGTATACTTTATCGGCCATCATCATGCAGCAGAAGCTCTCGTAATCGAAGCCTTTGCTTTTTAACTTCTCAGCAGTTGCCCAGTTGTAACAGGCCTCATCTTCATGTATAGCATCCACATAAGCTTCGTATTCTTCTGAAGCTGTTACTTCCTCTGGTAGTTCCTTCCCGAAAAAGCGGACATGCAAGCCTTTGAATTTCTCTAACTCCATATAACTCTATACTTTTCAACCTAGAAAGGCTCTTTCATTTATAATCTCTACTAATAATCATTGAATAGATACTAACGCATAACATCAGTATCAACGGGAGTATAGCCCAGGTGTCTGCTTAACGAAAGGACCTGCCCTTTATGGTGGTACTCGTGTGTGATAACGTGCGTGAACAACTTAAGCGGACTTGCTTTGGCAGGAATGTTATTAATGCGCACCTCAAGCTCAGAGAGGTAATCATGTGCAAACGCTGAAATAAATTCGGCTACCAACAAATCAATACTTTGAAACAACTGCCATGTTGCCGCTATACTTTCCACCGACTTATAGGCTGTAAATGCCAAATCTTTTTGCAGCGCCTGCTTTCCCAACCAAAATTCATAAGTATTGGCAGTATGAACCAGCAGGTTTCTGATACTTCCTCCCCCAAAAGAGCTGTTCTCCGCACAGAAATCTTTTGTTGTTATGGTATCGCAGTACTGCAGGAGCACCTCCCGCGACTGCTTTACCATTTCATACTGCAGCAGCAAAGTATTGCCCATACCTAACAGTTATCTATCAAACAGCAACCTCTCTCCTTTTTTACTTTCATTGAATGTGCCGTTGGCAAAAGCCAGGTGGCCAGAAACGAAAGTATGTGTAATGCTACTACTGAAAGTATGGCCTTCGAAAGGCGACCAGCCGCATTTATAGTAAGTGTTTTCTTTAGTAACGTTGTATGGCTTGTTCAGATCTACCAGCACCAGGTCGGCCCAGTAGCCTTTGCGGATATAACCGCGCTCGCGCACGTTAAAAAGTATAGCCGGTGCATGCGCCATCTTTTCTACCACCTTCTCCAGTGTCAGCTTGCCTTGTTTTACAAACTCCAGCATCATCTGCAGCGAGTGCTGTACCAGCGGCACACCTGATGGCGCTTGTTTATACTTGCCCTGCTTCTCCTCCCACAGGTGCGGCGCGTGGTCGGTGGCAATTACATCCAGCTTATCCTCCAGTAGGCCTTTCAGCAATCCAGCTTTATGGCGTGCCTCTTTTACGGCTGGGTTACATTTTATCTGTGTGCCATAGGTGTCGTAGTCTTCTTTATCGAACCAAAGGTGGTGCACGCATACTTCAGCGGTAATGCGTTTCTGCTCCAGCGGAATATCGTTGCGGAAAAGCTTTAACTCTTCTTCTGTGGAGATGTGCAGGATGTGCAGGCGTGTGTTGTGCTTCTCGGCCAGCTTCACCGCCATAAACGACGATTTAAAGCAGGCTGCTTCGTTACGTATCTCGGGGTGGCATTTTACCGGAATATCATCGCCATACTTTTCTTCGTAAATGGCCATGTTATCGCGGATGGTCTGCTCGTCTTCGCAATGCACAGCAATTGGCAGCTTAGCCTTGGCGAAGATCTGCTCCAGCGTCTCTTCATTATCTACCAGCATGTTGCCCGTAGAGGAGCCCATGAAGATCTTGATACCGCAAACAGTGTTCGGGTTGGTGAGCAACACCTCGGTCAGGTTATCGTTGGAGGCTCCCATGTAAAAAGAGTAATTCGCCAGCGATGTTTCTGCAGCAATCTTATACTTATCCTCCAGTAGCTCCTGCGTAAGTGTATTGGGTACCGTATTCGGCATCTCCATAAAAGAAGTGGTACCGCCTGCTACAGCTGCTCTTGCCTCTGTTTCTATGTTTGCCTTGTGCGTTAGCCCCGGATCCCGGAAGTGCACCTGGTCATCTATCACACCGGGCAGCAAGTGCAAACCTGTGGCGTCAATGGTCTCGTCGGCTTCGGCGGTTATACTTTGGCCAATCTGGGCAATGCGTCCGTCTTTTACCAGTACATCGGCAGTGGTTATTCTTCCTTCGTTAACGAGTTGTGCGTTTTTTATGAGGGTTGATTTCATGCTTGCTAAGATACGTGTTGAACAAAATTAACACATTATCTAAGTTTCCTGCAGAAATCACGCTTGTTTTACTTTGTACTTTACTCTGGCTGCATCAGCTTACCGATAAAAAGTATGGCGTTGGATGATTTCTCCCGGATCATGAATACAAAAGGCCTGTTGATATGCACAGAAGGAGGCAGGGAGGTCACCATCATTCCGACAGACGTGGCCGCAGCCGCCTCGGTGCCTTCTTCGTTCACCTCAACAAAGGTTTTATGCTTTACCTCTGAAATAGCCAGACCTGCGTTACCTTCAATCATATAGCTAAAGTCTGCCTGCGGACTAAAGGCGATGCCCATGCCCATCTGCTTCAGCAGGTCTTTTAGTTCTTTGTCGTATTCCAGCTTAAACTTAGGCATGTGCAGTTCCAACTTTGAGGTATCTGCACCGGAAAGCCAGCTGTTAAGGTTTGCAGCATTCAGTTCCTGCACAATATCGTGCACGTGCTTATCTCCTTTCGGCACTACAATAGTCATACTGTACTGTTTATTTCCGTAGGGCAGGTCTATTAGTTGCTTGCTGGCATCCTGGTAGTACAGGTACTTCCCGTTTTTCAGCGTCATGAAATCGTGGGTAACGGTGCCACCGTTTTCCAGGTTAAACGGTCTCTGGCTTGTCAGCTTTTTATCAAATGGATAAGTCCAGGCGCCTTTAAAGTAGATGGCATTGATCAGGAACAGCACATGCTCCCGCCGAACCTCTTCTACAATCTTCTCTATCTTACCATTGGTTTTGCTCTTTACCCAGTTGTTTATCTGGTCTTTAGCAGCCGGAGAGGCAAAGTCGAGTCCCTGCACGGTGGCATTAAAGTATATTTTGTTCTTTTCTATAAACGGAGCCTGTAACTTAAGGTCATTTCTGTACCATAATGAGTTGGCCGAGGTAAACACTACTTTCTTATCGATACCCTTTAGCAGCACATCCAGCTCCTTAAAAGACTTGTTAATGTCCTCATCTGAGGCTATGCCGAAACCCAGTGCCTGGCGCATAGCCTCTTTGGTATCGGTTCCGGCGCCGTTGTAGGTCATACCCAAAGCCATACTTATACTTAGCGGCGAGATGAAGATATTTTCTGCTTCATCTTCCTGGCTTAAGCTGGCAAAAGAGCGAAAGGCAAAATCGTTGGAGCTTTCCACTGTTTTTTGCTCCTGCACTGTAAGCGGACGAGTATTTGGCGTGTTATCCATTACCTCGTCTTGCTGGCAACCGGTAAATAATACGGCAGCCGCTGTTGCTATACTTAATATGAGTGAGCTTCTGTTCATGGTCAGCTAGGTTAGTAGAGTGCATAAAGTATGCCTCTTTTTCTGTACGACCCGATAGCCTGGAGAATGGTTGCATGCATGTATACTTCTATAACATCAGGAGTGTACTATCCCACCAAACTCCATTTGGCATTTTTCCCGTACCTTTGTACATCAACACAAAGTATACATTACCGCCATGGCCGAAGAAGCAGAGAAAGAGATAACAACGTTCGAGGATTTTAAGCTGAACAAACAGCTGCTGAACGCCATTGCCGATGCCGGCTACAAAAAACCGACAGCTATACAGCTGAAGGCTATTCCGGTTATAATGGGTGGCCACGATGTGATGGGCATTGCCCAGACAGGAACTGGCAAAACAGCGGCGTTTCTGTTGCCAATACTGATGAAGGTAAAATATGCGCAAGGCAATAACCCACGCGCCATCATACTTGCTCCTACTCGCGAGCTGGCTATGCAGATAGAGGAGAACATCACACTCTTAGGCAAATATACTGACCTGCGTCACACAGTTATCTATGGTGGCTTGGGCCCGAAAACCCAGATCGAAACTATAAACAAAGGACTCGACATACTGGTTGCCACACCAAAGCGCCTGATGGAACTTTACTTAAAAGGCGAACTTATACTTAAAGAAGTAAAAACGCTGGTGCTGGACGAAGCCGACAAGATGATGGACATGGGCTTTATGCCGCAGATCCGTCAGTTGCTTGAGATTTTGCCGCGCAAACGCCAGAATCTACTATTCTCGGCCACGATGCACCCAAAAGTGGTGGAGCTGTCAGAGGAGTTTCTGGAGTTCCCGACGCGTATAGAGGTAACACCACAGGCCACACCCGTAGAAACCGTAAGCCAGGTATTATACCAGGTGCCTAACCTACGCACTAAAATTGCCATGCTGGAGCACCTTATCCGCGATAAGGAAGCGTTTAACCGTGTTATCATCTTTACCAGGAGCAAAAAAAATGCAGAGGATGTGGCTAAGTTTCTGGAACGGCGAGAGTATGGCGAAGTACGCGCTATACACGGCAACAAAGGCCAGAACACCCGTATCAACTCAATGGAGGCTTTTAAGGGAGGGGATGTGCGCTTTTTAGTTGCAACAGACGTAGCTTCCAGGGGCATAGATGTAACAATGGTAAGCCATGTGATTAACTTCGATGTACCGTTTGTGTACGAAGATTACGTGCACCGCATTGGCCGCACAGGTCGTGCCGAAAACGAGGGCGCTGCCATTACCTTTGCCAATCCAGCCGAAATGTACCATGTCCGTAAGATAGAGAACCTAATTCGGATGCAGATACCAGAGGAGCCAATGCCGGCAGAGATAAAAATTTATGAAACTCCTTTTGATGAGCAGCAAGCCATAGCCCGTGACATAGACCATCAGAAGCGAAGCGCAAACCCTGACTTTAAAGGTGCTTTCCATGAGAAAAGAGGCCGGCACAAGTCAAACTTCGAGAAAGGCAAAAAGAAAGGAGATCCTAAAAACTCGTTCTGGCAAAAAACCAAGAAGAAAGGCAGCCGCAAAAAATAAACGATAGAGGCCCAAAGTATAAAGTGTACTTTGGGCCTCTATCTTATCTATACCAATCCTGGCTTTACTAAAAGTATTTAGAAGCAATATCTCCAAACTTAAACACCATCAGGTTAAGCAAAGCACTCCACACAACGGCACTCCAAAGCATATGAATGAAGATTTGCTTGCGGGGCGTACCAAACAATGCCACCACTACCGTACCTAAAATCGGCGTAAAAATAACTGGTGTAAGAAAGGCAACTCCAACCACGCCAAAGTTTCGCCATACTTTAATAATGCGCCGGTTATTTTTGTTAAAGATCGGTTTGTTCTGTGCCCGTTGCCGCTCAGACCACCATTTAGCAAAAGCCCTCCCAATGTTCGAGAAAATAACCACTGTGGTCATCATGCCGGCAATGGTAAGCACCACAGACTCCAGGTAACTTAACCCTGAGGATACACCTGCTACAGGCCCGCCAATAAACTTCACCATGCTTATCAGGTACACCGACAGATATTTTAAGACCTCTACCACCACAGCTTTATTATATTATGTACCAGCTAAGCTTCCGTTTATATGAACGTGCTGTATGCACCCGGCAGCACATGCTGCACCAGCTGGCACTTGTCAAGATCAGACTTTAGGGCCAAACGCCAGATCGCCTGCATCGCCTAAGCCCGGCACTATGTAAGATTTCTCGTTAAGTTTTTGGTCCAGTGCCCCCAGCCATACATTCGCCTCCGGAATTTCCTGCTGTATATATGCAAGCCCCTCCGGAGCAGCTATGGCAGCAGCAATGTGCACCTGCACCGGCTTACCGTGCCGCAGCATTCCCTTATACGACTTCACGAGCGACCTGCCGGTTGCCAGCATCGGGTCAGCGAGAATAAGTATCTTATCGTGAAGGTCTGTTGAGGCCAGGTACTCCATGTTTATCTGCAGTTCTGTATTCTCTTCTTCTACGCGGTAAGCACCTACAAACGTACTATAGGCCTTATCAAAATAATTAAGCATGCCCTGGTACATCGGCAAACCGGCCCTAAGTATAGTAGCCAGCACAGGTTGCTCTGCCAGCAGCAGCGTTTCGGTTTGGGCAAGTGGTGTGGTTATGTTTACCGCTTTATAAGGCAGTGTTTTAGATATCTCATACGCCAGCAACTCCCCGATGCGCTCCAGGTTTCTTCTGAAACGCAGGCTATCGCCTTGCACATGAATATCGCGTAGCTCTGCCACATAATGGTTGGCCAGCGAAGGTTTTTCTGTTAAGATGTAGAGATTGCTTCTTTCCATATAAGATACCAAGGCGTATGTTGTCGGGATAAAGATACGTAGGTAACAGGCGTGGCGCCAAAGTTAGCGTAAAATTTAGCTACCGTAGGCTCCATGCTTCCTTCGAAATCCAGGATGCGGCTGGTGGCGCTATACTTCTTTGTAATGCTATCAAGCAAAAAGGCCATGGCTCCGTATTTTTTTCCAGCATCAGAAGATGCTCCGAACAGAAAAATGATCTTATCCGGCTGATGCGCCAGTAACGCAGCCGCCAGCACCTCTCCGTCGGCGGCAGTTGCCTGCACCAAGTCAGCGAAGCCACGCTGCTCCAAAGTTGCGAACAGGTTTGCAAGCATCCTGTAATGTTTCTCCTTTACCTCCGTCAGTTCTTTGCCTTTTGTGCTTTTAAAAAGTGATATAAGCGTTTTGATATCTTTAAGCTCACAAACTGCTACACCTGCCTTCTCTGCTTTTCTGATATTACGCTTCTGGTTTGTACTGTAACGGCTATACAGTTCTGGGTAACTTTGCTGCAGCTGCAGGTGGTAAGTCACACGTTCTTTAGCAAGCAGGCGCTGCGGGTTGTGTAGAGCGTTCTCTGTGTTTGCGGTGTTTAGCTGCAGGTATATACTTTTATACTTTTGGGGTATAAGCGGCAGGTAGTCGGCTATACTTTTATACTTGCTTTGCGGTGTGGTAAACAGGCCCAGCTGCTGCGTAAAGTATGGCTGCAAAACTCCCAGTTGCCCAAAGCGCCTGCCAAGCGGCAACGGAAACACCGAAGTATACATGCCCTGCTCATCCATCTCAACCACGGCATCCCATCGTTTGCAAACGGCATTCAAATACCACGAAAAGGCGTAGATTATACTTTGAGTGGATGCCTTCACACAATCATTCCAGTTTTTTTCGTTTATCTCGTTGTGTGGCAGGTAGCGCAGCATGAGTGTTTGCAGTCTTTCTTCCCGCTAAAGTATAAATTAAGAGCGTTTTACAGAATTTTATTTTGATAAAAGAGTAAATTCGCACTTTAAAAGCTCCTATTTTTCCATATCTTTTTATGATGAGAAGTATACTTTGCGTTATTACCGTAGCGCTACTCTCAGGATTTGCCGCGCAGGCACAGGACGTGTATGTGCCATACAATCGTGATGTTTACCATTGGATTGACCGTTACCAGATAAAGTATGGCGACCAGGTACCATCGCTGCAAACAGCAGTAAGACCTTATGGGCGTCGCGATGTGGCTGAGTTAGCCGAGATCAGTGCCCGCAATGCCCGCACCACTGTTGAAGATTTTAACGCACAGTACCTGCTAAATGACAACTGGAACTATACCGACCAGGACGATAACACCAGCGACAGACCAATACTAAAGTATTTTTATCAAAACAAAACCGACCTATACCATTACGAGAGCAATGATTTTACCCTGCGCGTAAACCCGGTATTACACCTGGAACTGGGTCACGATAGCCAGTCTGATGGTATACGCTATGTGAACACACGTGGCTTACAAATAGAAGGCAGCATAGATGAGAAATTTGGCTTTTATACTTTTATAGGCGAGAACCAGGCACGTTTCCCGAGCTACGTAAACGACCGTATTCTGCGCGACAATGCTGTGCCGCACGAAGGCTTCTGGAAGAAATTTAAAGAAGACGGCTACGATTTTATTACCGCACGCGGCTACTTGAACTACGCCCTGAGCAAGCACGTGGAGATACAGCTGGGCCACGACCGCCACTTTATCGGCGATGGCTACCGCTCTCTTGCCTACTCCGACTATGCGCCACCGGCCTTCTTCCTGAAGCTGAACACGCGTGTCTGGAAACTGCACTACATGAACCTGTTCCAGGAACTGATTTCGGAATCGAACAGAAGCCAAAGCGGCGGGGATAGATTACTGCCTAAAAAGTATATGGCCCTGCACCGTTTAGGCTTAAATCTAACAGATAACTTTAATATTGGTGTATTTGAGCAGGTGGTATTTGCCCGTGAGAAAGGCCGCTTTGAGCTACAGTACCTTAACCCTGTTATTTTCTACAGAGCCATAGAGCAAGCTGTAGGTAGCGAGGATAATGCCATGCTGGGTGCAGATTTCCGCTGGAACATTGCAAATCGTGTGCAGCTGTACGGCCAGCTACAGCTGGATGAGTTTAAACTGAACGAGGTAAAGAGCGGCAATGGCTGGTGGGCCAACAAGCAGGCAGGCCAGATCGGTGCCAAGTATATTGATGCTTTTGGCCTGAGCAACCTAGACCTGCAGGGTGAGGTGAATATTATTCGCCCTTACACATATCAGCACCGCAACTCAGTAACCAATTACCAGCACTACCGCCAGCCGCTGGCACACCCGATGGGAGCAAACCTGGCTGAGTTTATCGGTATTGTGCACTACCAGCCCATACCACGCCTGATGCTAACCGGCAAAGCCATTGCCACACGTTTTGGCCAGGATATGATCGTAGATGGAGATACGCTTAACTATGGCGGAAATGTGCTGCTACCCTATACTACACGTGTAAATAACTACGGCAACAAGATCGGGCAAGGCATTACCACAAACCAGCTCCACCTCGATTTCACAGCTACCTACCAGTTCCGTCACAATGTGTTCATCGACCTAAAAGGTATACTTAGAAGGACAGATGCAGAGGATAACCTCCTGGATAAGAACACAACTTTTGCCTCATTCGCTTTAAGATGGAACATTCCGCAGCGACTACATGAGTTTTAAAATACATAAAGTATAAACGCAGACAAAGAGGTAGGAAGGAAGTTTCTACCTCTTTACTTTTCTACCTTTCTATCTTTTATTAAGTATCTTTGCGCCGGAATCGGATTTGGCTCCAATTAAAAGTATAAGTATAACAATATCAGAATATTTACCACTGCAGCACTGCTGCAGCTTTAGTTGCTGGCCGGCCCCGAGGCATTGTGCAGAAGACCTGGCCACAGCAGAACATATACCATGAAGACATACCTTCGCATACTTCAGTATGCCAAACCATACAGCAGGTTTGTGCCGCTTTACACCATATACACGGTACTCGGCATCATCTTCGGCATTTTCAACTTCACGCTGATTATTCCGCTGCTCGACACGCTCTTTGGAACAATAGGCACCGGCGAATCGGGAGTTACGCTTGTGGCGCAGCGCCCTGAGTTTAACTTTAGCCTGGAATTCTTTAAAAACTTTTTCAGCTATTACTTTGGGCAGGTGATTGCTGAGAACGGCCGTGAGGGAGCCCTGCTTTTCGTGTGTATCGTGGTGATCATCTCTATTTTCCTGGCTAACCTGTTCCGTTACCTAGCCTTCAGGATTGTGGGCGAGCTAAGGGCACATGTGGTAAAAAACATGCGCCATGCCATTTATGAACGCGTAACGCAGCTGCACCTGGGCTACTTCTCCAACGAGCGCAAAGGCGACCTTATGACACGCCTTACAGTGGATATACAGGAAGTGGAGAACTCAGTGGTAAGCACCTTAACAACCGTAATCAGGGAGCCAATCGCTATCATCGCTTTCTTTGCTGTACTATTCAGCATGTCGGTTAAGCTTACGTTGTTCACGCTTATACTTTTACCACTTTCAGGTGGTGTGATTGCAGGTATATCAAAACGCCTTAAACGCAAGGCACAGCAAGGCCAGGACTCGCTTAGCTTTATTCTTACCATCATAGATGAGACCCTGAGCGGCATGCGCGTGATAAAAGCTTTTAACGCAGAGCCATTTATACTTAACAAGTTCCACGACCAGAATAACCGCTATGCCCGCATCCAGCGCTCCATTGCGCATAAACGCGACCTGGCTTCTCCGCTTTCTGAGTTTTTGGGTGTAACCGTTGTAGCAGGTCTTTTATACTTTGGCGGTAATCTTGTTTTAAACCAGGAGTCGGAGCTATCTCCAGCTGAGTTTATTACCTATATCATCTTATTCTCACAGGTACTGGTGCCAGCAAAGGCCATGTCTGCTTCTTTTAGTAACATTCAGCGTGGTTTGGTTTCCGGCGATAGGGTGCTGCAGGTTATAGATATGGAACCACAGATTACGAACAAGCCCGATGCCAAGGTTTTGCCTGAGTTCGGGCACCAGCTGGAGTTTGTGGATGTAAGCTTTGGTTATGGCGACAGACCAGTATTAAAGGACATTAACTTCACTATAGAGAAAGGCAAAACTGTGGCACTGGTTGGCCCTTCGGGTGGCGGTAAATCTACCCTAGCCGACCTGATACCACGCTTCTATGATCCGACTGCCGGTGCAGTACTAATAGATGGGCACGATATCCGGAACTATACCATGGAGTCGGTGCGCGATAAGATGGGGGTGGTTACGCAGGAGTCTATACTTTTCAACGACACCATCTTCAATAACATCGCCTTTAACAAGACAGATGCTACCATGGAGGAGGTAATAGCAGCCGCTAAAATCGCCAACGCCCATGAGTTTATCATCAACACAGAAGAGGGGTATAATACCGTGATTGGCGACCGTGGCAGCAAGCTTTCAGGTGGGCAGCGCCAGCGCTTGAGTATAGCCAGAGCCATACTTAAAAATCCTCCTATCCTTATACTAGATGAGGCCACATCGGCACTAGATACAGAATCGGAGAAACTGGTACAGGAAGCATTGACCAACCTGATGAAGAACAGAACCTCTATTGTGATAGCACACAGGTTAAGTACCATTCAGCACGCCGATGAGATTTTAGTACTTCAGGAAGGACGCATTATTGAGCGAGGCACACATGAAGAATTGCAGCAAAACAGCGGACTTTACGCCAAATTAACGCAGATGCAGCTTACAGCATAACGGATAAATAGCATTATTTATTTGTTAATAGTGGGCATATCAATGAATTAACACTAAGCATTGCGAAATAACCATATTTAATTTATAGATTTAAGCAAACGTGTTGTTGTACTAAAAACCGCATAAAACATGAAAGCGCTTAAAACTATTCTTGAAGTACTGGTTATAGGATATGTTGTGTTTACAGTTTTGCTATTGGCTACTGTACTTAACGAAAACACAATATTTGATATTCAGACAGAAGAACAGGTACTACAGCTGTACAAAGCCATCGTAGCTGTTGGTGGAGTACTGATGCTGGCAAAGCTACTGGTAACGCGTCTTTATGTGGCCGACCTGAAGTATGAGCAGCACCTGTCACAACTCAAGATCAATGAATTAAAGGCTGACCTTTACGAAAAGCGTCAGGCATTCAGGAGCAACAGTTATAAGCAACGGGAAGAAGAGCCCGAGATCGAATATTTAAAACAAGCATGACCGCTAACACTATATTGGCAGAACTAACGCAGGCACAGGAAGTGCTCAGCGCATTTTTATCAGATCCTAAAAACATTACCGCCATCGAGCAGGCCGCCGAAGCAATGGCAGCATCGGTGCAGCAAGGCGGAAAAATACTTAGCTGCGGCAACGGCGGCTCTATGTGCGATGCCATGCACTTTGCCGAAGAACTGACCGGCCGCTACCGCGAAAACCGCAAAGCCATTCCGGCTATTTCTATCTCTGATGTAAGCCACATGAGCTGCGTAGGCAACGACTACGGCTACGACTCTGTTTTTTCCCGCTACATAGAGGCACTTGGTAACAATGGCGATGTGCTACTGGCCATCAGCACCAGCGGCAACTCCGGCAACGTAATTAAAGCTGCAGAGGCTGCCAGGGCTAAAGGCATGAAAGTAGTTGGCCTGACAGGTAAGGATGGCGGTAAGCTGGCTCCACTCTGCGATATTGAGGTACGTGTGCCACATTTCGGCTTTGCAGATCGCGTGCAGGAGATTCACATCAAGGTAATACACATACTTATACTTTTGATCGAGCAGAAAGTAGCCTAAACAGCGGCTGGTACAACAACCACATTATACTTTATCAGAAGCCATAGCAGTAGCTGTGGCTTTTTTGATGCGATCTATGAGACATACTTTATGACTATAGCTTAGCCTCTCCTTTACCCTTCTGTAAATCAAATTCGTACTTTTATACTTTTAAAGTATAAGCCGGAATTAAATGCCATACTTAAGTGTTCCGCATCAAAATTAGACAAACTTAAGAAGCATGTTGATCAAGACGTACGGTGGCGCCGTTCAGGGCGTTAACGCCTATACTATCACCATTGAGGTTAATGTAAGTGCCGGAGCAGGTTATGTTTTAGTAGGATTGCCGGACAACGCGGTTAAAGAAGGTGAACTCCGTATCGAATCGGCGTTGAAACAGTACGGGTACAAAAGACCACGCCAAAAAGTGGTGATCAACATGGCACCTGCCGATATTCGTAAAGAAGGCTCTTCTTACGATCTTCCTATCGCTATGGGATTGTTAGCAGCATCTGCCCAAATTAAACCTGATAAAGTTTCGCAGTATATGATCATGGGTGAGCTATCGCTGGATGGTTCGCTGCGCCCCATAAAAGGAGTATTACCCATTGCTATACAGGCACGCAAAGAAGGATTTAAAGGTATTATACTTCCGGCCCAGAATGCACAGGAAGCTGCTATCGTTAATAACCTGGATGTAATAGGAGTAACTAACATTCTGGAGGCAATCGAGTTTCTGGATGATCGCCGTGATATAACACCTCTTATAATTGACACCCGTGAAGTTTTCCAGAACAGCGTTGACTTATATGCAGCCGACTTTGCCGACGTTCAGGGCCAAGAGAACATTAAACGTGCCCTTGAGATAGCGGCAGCTGGTGGACATAACGTAATCATGATCGGCCCTCCGGGTGCAGGCAAAACCATGCTGGCCAAGCGCCTGCCATCGGTGCTTCCTCCGCTATCCATGCACGAAGCCCTGGAAACAACCAAGATCCATTCCGTTGCCGGTAAATTAGGAGAGGCTGCCTCGCTTTTAACCACACGTCCATACCGCGCGCCGCACCATACCATTTCAGATGTAGCTTTAGTTGGCGGTGGAGGAATTCCACAGCCTGGCGAAATATCTTTGGCACATAACGGCGTACTTTTCCTGGATGAGTTGCCGGAGTTTAAACGCACCGTGTTGGAGGTAATGCGCCAACCATTAGAAGAGCGCAGAGTTACCATTTCAAGAGCAAGAACCACTTTGGACTTTCCGGCTAACTTCATGCTGATTGCTAGCATGAACCCGTGCCCCTGTGGATACTACAACCACCCCGAGAAAGAATGTGTATGCGGCCCCGGTGTGGTACAGCGCTACCTGAACAAAGTAAGTGGCCCTTTGTTAGACCGAATAGACCTGCACGTGGAGGTTACGCCTGTTACATTTGATGAGATGACCGCTACCCGTAAAGCAGAAGAAAGTGCTGTAGTGCGTGAGCGCGTGGTGCAGGCCCGAGAAAGACAAACATCCAGGTTTAAGGAGATGCCGCAGATACATTCTAATGCCATGATGCCGTCGCAGATGGTAAAAGAAGTGTGCCAGATAAATGATGCCGGCCGGACACTCCTTAAAACCGCTATGGAACGCTTAGGCCTTTCAGCAAGGGCTTACGATCGCATTTTGAAAGTTAGCCGCACCATTGCCGATTTAGCTGACAGCCAAGAAATAAAAATTGAACATTTAGCAGAAGCTATCCAGTATAGAAGCTTGGATAGAGAGGGCTGGGCAGGCTGATAAACCCCAATATTAAGCAACTGTTAAATAGCTATCTATACATATTAAGCGGTCTTTTGCGCCGCTTTTTTTGTGCACTAATTTTTATACAGCACCCATCTGCTTCTTATGGCATCACCCTTAAAATTGCACCACATTTTAGACTTTTTACAGAATAGCTCGTAATAGAATCAAACATAAAAAGCAAAATCTAAACACGACGCAATTGTAAAACCTATAAATTATTTAGAGTTATGAAAAAGATTTTAACCTTAGTACTGCTTGCGCTCATAACCACAGTTACAGCTCAGGCACAAATGCAAGCTCCGGGCATAGGCATAAGGGCAGGCGCAAACTATTCTGGCTTCAACGGCGACGACGTAGATAACCTTGACAGAATGTTTGGCTTCCATGCCGGTTTAACTTCGCAGTTTTACCTAACAAGCGATAACTTTTTTGCTATACAGCCAGAATTATTATTCTCTACAAAAGGCGCTGAATCTGATGATGATACTTTCAAGTACAAAATCAGTTACATAGATGTACCTGTACTTGCCCGCGTAAATGCAGGTCCGTTATACTTTGAGGGCGGCCCTCAGGCTTCTTTCAGAATAGGTGGCGACATAGAATCTAATGGTATTAACATTGATGATGACCTGGATCAGTTTAAAAGAACGAGTTTTGGCTATGCCGCTGGCATTGGTCTTTCTGCTACGCCACTTGGTTTAAGTGTAGGTGTACGATATAATGGAGATATTTCAAAACTATATGACAACGCTAACGTTTCAGATGCAAGAAACAATGTGTTTATGTTAACTCTTGCCTACATGTTTACCGGCAGATAATAACGAGATGTCTTTAGTATAAAATATAAACTATGAATGGAAAGCCCTGCCCCTGCAGGGCTCTTCTATTGTATAGGAGCAGGTTCAGCAGCAAAGCCATCACAACTAAGATTGCATTAAGCCCCACTTATCTCACATTAAACTAATCAACCTTACAACAATCAGTTTAACAACCTGTTACAAAGTAGCTCAGAGCATTTAGTAAAACTATATAGGCTGACGCTATACTTTTGGCCTACTTGTTGCTAATGCTTCATTGCATGCGCAACCGCTGCAGACACATTAAAAATTTAGTATCTAAAATTCAGGTGTTTGCAGTGTACACTAAAAGATTGTATTAAAATTTAAACCTCTATGTATCTAGTTAAGCGTATAAACCACGTTTATCTGAGCATAACAAAACATTTTAATGATTATGAAGAAGCTATTATTTGTATTCGTTTTTGCATTTGCCAGTATTTCCTTTGCCCAAGCACAGTCGTTTGGCATAAGAGGTGGCGCAAATCTTTCTAACCTCTCCGGAGACCTGCGCAACGAAGATCGTTACGAGAATAAAGTAGGCTTTCATGCCGGTGTTACCATGAACTTTGGTATTGTAGGAGACTTTTTCTCCATACAGCCGGAGTTGCTTTACTCTAACAAAGGATTTAAGAACAGTGACACAGAATTCTCAACGCCTTTAGGTGATTACAGACGTACAGGCAAGGTAAATTACAACTACCTGGAACTGCCTATACTGGCTAGAATAAAAGCTGGCCCAATATACTTTGAAGGTGGCCCGCAGGCTTCTTATCTGCTAAGCGTTAACAACGAAACTAAAGAGTATTTTAATGGAAACCTGCAATCTTCTTCTACTACAGAGAGAGACAAAGACGGTTTAAAAGACTTTGAGTTTGGCTACGCGGCTGGTATTGGTCTTATGGCCAGAAGCGGCATCAGCATAGGTGTGCGTTACAACGGCAGCTTAACAGATTTTGTTGATACTAACGCTGAAGATTATTTTGAAGGCGATCTTACAAACGCAAGACATTCTACCATTATGCTAACCTTAGGCTTTACTATTCCTTCTGGCAGATAACAAAGTATAAACTATACTTTACAAGCCAGCCTTACCTAGCGTAAGGCTGGCTTTTTTTATTTGTAACAAGGCCAGCCAATAAATTTATACTTGCGTTAGTAATACATAGTAGCCTTCCCTATAAAATCAATATTATGAAAAAGACTTTTCTACTTCTGCTATTTATACTTTTAACGGCACAACTTGCTCAAGCGCAGTTTGCCCGCTTTGGAGCAAAAGCAGGAGCTGGGTTTACCCGTGCCTATGGCGACGATGGCTCAACGGATGTAACTAATTCATTGGCAGGTTTTCATGGCGGCTTTATAGGCAGTTATGAGTTTGTGTCGAGGCTAGCGGTGCAGGCAGAGTTGCTGTATGAGCAGAAAGGCTTTACCTACGATGGCTACCCCATAAATGCCACTGAAGCTTTGGTAGATGATCACCGCTTGCACTACATAACATTGCCCCTTATGCTAAAAATACAGAAAGGTGGGTTATTTGCTCAAGGTGGACCTTATTTAGGATATCTCTTAGCAGAAACTGCCAAAGTAAACATTATTGACCGTGCAGAAGCCAACCAACCAGAACCTACTATACTCGCTGATTACCCGCTAAGTATAGATGATTTTGAAAGATGGGATTATGGTTACACTGTAGGTCTAGGCATCCAGTTAGATAGTGGTTTCTTTATGAGTGTACACAATTTCGGCGGCTTTAAATCTTTTTCTAAAGAGCTAGACCAGAAAAATTTTGGCTTTAAAATAAGTGTAGGTTACTTACTTGCACCTTTGCTACCTTAACAGCTAACAAAACAAAAGGCCTGATAGTAAACTACCAGGCCTCTTAAATTGTACTGTTTTATACTTTACTATTTGCTCATTTCAGCAAAATGCTGGTAGAACATCGGTATCGTTTCAATACCCTTCATGTAATTAAAGATACCAAAGTGCTCGTTTGGCGAGTGAATCGCATCCGAATCCAATCCAAAGCCCATTAATACAGAGTCAAGGCCAAGCTCAGATTTGAACATTGCCACAATCGGAATTGAGCCACCGCTGCGAACAGGAATTGGCTTTACTCCGAAAGTATCCTCATAAGCTCTAGCAGCTGCCTGATAAGCTACAGAATCTGTAGGTGTAACCACAGGTTCTCCACCATGGTGCGGCTTTACCACCACCTTCACGCTTTTCGGTGCTATACTTTCAAAATGCTTCTGGAATTTCTCTGTTATTTCTTCTGACGTCTGGTTTGGTACCAGGCGCATAGATATCTTGGCAAATGCCTTTGAAGCGATTACTGTTTTAGCGCCCTCGCCAGTATAGCCGCCCCAGATACCGTTTACATCAAGTGTTGGGCGAATGGAGTTACGCTCCATGGTTACATAACCGGCTTCCCCATGTACATCTCCCAGATCAAGCGCTTTTTTATACTTCTCCAGGTCAAATGGGGCACGGGCCATTTCGGCACGTTCTTCCTGGCTTAGCTCCTGCACGTTGTCATAAAAACCAGGTATGGTAATGTGGTTATTTTCGTCGTGCAAAGAGGCGATCATCTGGCAAAGAATGTTAATCGGGTTGGCCACAGCGCCACCATATAACCCTGAGTGCAGGTCGCGGTTTGGTCCTGTAACCTCTACTTCTACATAGCTAAGGCCGCGCAGACCTGCTGTGATAGAAGGCGTATCGTTGCCCAGCATGCCTGTATCCGAAATAAGAATTACATCGCCCTGCAGCCTATCTTTATTTTCTTTTACAAAGGTGGCTAAGTTTACAGAGCCAACTTCTTCTTCGCCCTCTATCATAAATTTCACGTTGCAGGCAAGCGTACCGGTCTTCATCATGGCTTCGAATGCCTTTACGTGCATGTACATCTGGCCTTTATCGTCACAGGCTCCTCGTGCGTAAATTTTACCGTCTTTGATTACTGGCTCAAACGGAGGCGAGGTCCAGAGCTCATACGGATCGGCTGGCTGTACATCGTAGTGACCATAAACAATTACAGTCGGCAGGCTTGGGTCTATTATTTTCTCACCGTATACTACCGGGTTGCCAGGTGTTTCTACCAGCTCCACGTTATCTGCTCCTGCATCGATCAGGCGCTGCTTTACAAACTCTGCTGTGCGCAGTACATCCTGCTTAAATTTTAGGTCGGCGCTTACAGATGGTATGCGCAGCATATCCAGCAACTCGTTAATAAAACGGTCTTTGTTCTCGTTGATATATTGGTTTATCATAGTTAGCAGTTACGTTTTGGTTTCGACTTAAAGTTACAAAAAAAAGCCACCCTTGTAGTAAAGGATGGCTTTTTAGCATATCGTTGTACTTTGATCTTTATTTTTTGCGGCCCAGGCCAATGTTTGCCTTGCTCTCTTCGCCAGCTATCAGGCGGTTTATGTTTTTGCGGTGTGTTAACACAACCACAGCAAAAAGTATGAATCCGAAGATGATCAGGATTGGGTTGTCCGGATGAAAGCGTGGGTGCAACAGCAGCAGCATCGGGAAGGCAAGCGCTGCAATCATAGATCCTAGTGATACGTAACGCGACACAAACAGTACCACTACAAAAATGGCCATACATACCAACGCCACCTCCGGCTGAATGGCCAGCATCATACCTAATAAAGTTGCAACGCCCTTACCACCCTTAAAGCGTTCGTACACCGGAAATATGTGCCCTACTACTGCCAAAGCGCCGAATAAAAGCTGGTAAATCACTAAGTTTTCAGCTTGTATGGCATTAAAAATTACCAACAAACCAGCAAGCGATGTGGCAGCCCAGCCTTTAAAGATATCAATCAGCATTACGATAGTACCCGGTTTCTTACCTAATACCCGGAAGGTATTGGTAGCCCCGGAATTACCACTGCCGTGCTTTCTAATATCTATGCCATAATAGGCTTTACCCAACCATACAGCTGTACAAACAGAACCAATTAAGTAAGCTAGTAAGCCTAATACAGCTATCAACAGAAAATCCATGTGTAATCTATACTTTAACCTTGCCAGGCTGCTTTTGCAGTATCATACCAGATGGCACTACTTTACTTTTACCCGGGCATAAACAAGCCCAAATATAGGCAAATCTTAATTTAAACGCCAAAACAAGTATATCTCAAACTATATACGCCTATATCATAGTTCCTGGTTTAGTTGTTATTTTCGCTACCTACCTCAAAAGGATCTTTCTTATCTTTTTTGCGTTTCTTCTTCTTACCCTTGCCTTCATCCTCCTCTTCTTCAGCGTAGTTTGTATTGTTGATCGGCTCGTTAAGTGGTTGTCCTGTTGCAATCTTGAAACCGCTTTCACCATTCAGGTAATTTTTGCGGAAGTGCTCCAGGAAAGTATTCTTGTCTATCTCGCCACCTTCAAAAATGCCTTTGCCTTTAGATCGCACCTGCTTGTTTAGTTTCTCGTCTGCAGAGGCTATAGTAAGTGAGTTATTCAGAAAGTTGATGTAGTACCACGCATAAGGGTTTGCCTGTAAGTATAGCGTAACTGCCGGCTCACCGTTCATATCCTGTTTTATCTCCAGGTAGCCATCCAGTTGGGCATTGATATCTTCTTTTAATATACTAGCCACACTGATTTTGCCTATACTATACCATGCATTCAGCTCATTAGACCATCGTAAGTCAGCTTGGTTGATGATCAGGCTTCGTATTAATTTTTTTGACAGCTTCGGCAGTGGCATATATTCCATACTAGCGCCATACTGTTGCGCAGCTCTGTTGCCTATAAACTCTGCCAATTTATACATAGTGGCCTCACTCTTATCCAATGCTTCGCCTGCACCTCCCACATTATCTTTAAGCGATTCTCCCATGGCAGTAAGGATACTGGTATGAGCTGCTAGATCAAAAGCCATAAAGGCATCTAATTTATAACGGCTACTGTCTACGTTTGCATCACCGCTACCCGAAGCCTCTATCTTAAAGTTTTTTACTGGCTTTACCAGGTTTAACTTTCCTTCAAACCTAACTGTGTTAGAGGCCTCGTTGTAGAGCAGCAGATTACCCTCAAAAGAGCCTTCGTAAGCGCGATCTTCACGGCCCATCTTAAATTCTGTTCTCTCTTTGTTATAGGATAGCAAGCCATCTACAGTAAAGAGATCCAGGTCCTCGGGGTCTTGCTTTTTAGATACAAAGGTGTTGTAAAGTTTAGAACTACCCCGCGAAATGTGCAGACCCGTGTGCAGCGGTGTACCGTCGGCAGCTTTGGGCTTCATAATCGGGATACGAACGTTTGCTGGGTTCAGCGAGTCTTTTTTGTAGGAGAACCAGTCTGAGTCTGCAGGATTACCTGTAAAGTTAAGCTTCAGGTCACCGTCAAAGTCAAAGTGCTCCTTGTTGGCATGCATCAATATTTTTCCACGGTACAGAATTCTTGGGAAGATGTAGAACTGGCTGTTTTCATCAGCTTGAGCATCTGCAAAAGTATAAATTGGCTTTTTCTTACCACGAGGGTTACCATACACATAGTTTGCAAAAGTCAGCTTAAAGGAGTCTGAAGCCGCGTTAAAATAGTCGTGCACTGCAGTACCTTTAAAGGAATTGCGCGACAGCACGTCAATATTACCGGCGTAGAGCTTGTGGTACTGTTGTAATGTATCGGCAACTACTTTTGCGTTGCGAAGTGTTTTGATAGTGGCATCACCGGCAACAGCTACCTTACCACTATCCGGCATCACATAAGAGTCACCTACTGTAATGTATGGCACGCCGCCTGCAAGTATGGTGTTAGCTTTTAGGTCGTACTCTCCGCTGGCGGCTGCAAACATAAGCCCTTCCTGCGCCGGATGCTGAGAGTAAAACCAGTTCTTGTTACCACTTTCGTCCGCTTTAAGGCTTACTCGCTGTTTGTTCATGTCCCAGCGGGCACTACTCATTGAGGTTGTATACTGCGCGTGCGGGAATTCTATACTTGCAGCTCCCTTTACCTCACTCTCAAAGTCTACTATACCTTTTACCAGGTCATACTCAAATGCCATATCCTTCGCTTTAATAGCCGGACGCCCTGCTGCCTTATCAGCTTTAGCAATCATAGTGGCGTGGTTACCGCTTAGGTGGCGCTGTTTAAAGTGTAGTTCTGCCGATGTTACGTTTGCCACAGGATTATCCACAACGCCTGCACCGTACAAACCACCTGGTGCAAGCTTGGCTATCCCTTTAAAGGCAAACTCCTCTTTGTACACTTTCATTGGCTCCTTCTGCGTCTGGATGTACATGGTATCAGCCTGCGGCAGCCAGTTCATGTGGTAATTAGAAACTTTAGCCACCGGAAACTGTGTTCCGCCTAATGTCCCCTCGGCTATCTCTGCTGTTTTGCCCTCTTTTGTAACTACTGCATTCTTGTAATAAGTATAAACCGGGGCCTGAAGTGTTGCCGTGAGGTATGTAAGCTTGCCCTTGCTCTGTATACCACTGGAGCTCATCATTATAGTATCATAAGCCATACCTCTACCACCGAACGCTGCCAATCCCTTTGGCCCGGGCTGGTAGTAGAAGCCTAATGTTTCGTCAGGCATCATGATCAGTTTTGTTTTAATCGACGGGAAGATGCCTCCAGAGTTAAAGGTACCGTCAAATCCGATCACATTCTTCCCGGATGCTAAACTATCGAGTTTAAACGGCGGCATATCGAAGTATACGGTACTATCGTAGGCGCCACCTGCCACATCGGGCCTTGCAAAAGCCACCTGTGCTCCTACCGGCGCATCGAACTTAGGATAATCAGCATAGTGCTCTTTGCCTGACTTGTTATTTGGCTTGTTAATGTAAAGTTTACCAGAGATAGAGCCTCCCTTACCTGTCAGTACCTGGTCTGTTACCTCGCCGCCCTGCGCCCTGCGCTTCCTCGACATTAAGGCAACTGTATCCAGTTTGGTCAGGTCGATGGAGAACTCGTCGTAGTTAAACTTAAACTTAGAGCCTTTAAAAGCGAGGCTGCTGGCGAACACATGCCCATCAAATTCTATATCACGGTTTTTAAGAATGTGTACTTCACTTTTTGTTGGATGTATGTATACACTTGCCGTATCGTTGTTGAAGGTGATTTTCTCTACGCCCCGTACTGTTAGCTTATTATCAGCAAGGTTAAGGGTAGCATTTCTTCCGGAGGGCACCAACGATTTAATAATTAAGTGATCGTAATCATTAATGTTGCGGGAAGAACGCACATAATGCCAGGCTTTTTCTTCTAGCTCAATGTATCCTGTTGCCGGGTCATACTTAAGGTAACCAGCGTGATGCATAGCCAAAGCTGCTTCTTTTATCGCCTGCTCGTTTAATTTGGTAGAACGGGCTACTTCTGCGGCATAAAATGTATTGCTCTTGGCCTTAGCCCCGTAACCAATAAGCACCTGCAACGGATGAAAAGGAGCTACCCCTACCAGTTGCTGATAACGGTTATTAGAATAATAGTGAGAAGATTCTATCTGTACCGGCACCAGCGACTTAGAGTTGATGATAGAAAAATCTATCTCCTGAGAGCTTAAATCCCAGTGAAGCCGTTCTGCTGTGATCTCAAGCTTGTGAAAAGTATCTACAAAGGGAGTGCGTGCATATGGGCCTTTATCTTTTGTAAGGGTGAGTACCTGCTTGGGCTTGGAGTAGCGCAACTGCATTGCTGGGTGCGTAAGCGAGTCTTTTTGCTGATAAATAGCTACCGACGCCCGGTTTGCCATTATTAGCGAATCGTTTACATTGTAGTTGCGGGCCTGCGAACGGAACTTGCGTTCTCCGTTATAAGATACTACAATCTCAGATAAACTATTGTCGAGTGGTTTACTGCCTAACAGGTTGCCCTGCATCGAAAAACCACCTGTATAAGCTATGTTATTGCCGAGGTTGTTAAGCTTTGCATCGTTTGTAAAAGAGAAAAACTTCGGATATGGGTATTCACTTGTTTTGCGTTTCCCGCTGATCCACTCCATAGCACCCTCAACAGGAGTTTCCAGTACAGATGCGTAAGTTACTGTTACATCTGGTGCCTTGAATCCTGCAAACGATGTGTTAAAACTATACTTCCTGATTTCGGCAGAGGCTGGGGTGCCACCTGCCTGCCAATCGAATTTACCTCCTTCTCCTACAAAAATGTTGCTGGCAAGCATCAGCTGCCCGTTTGTTTTCTTTATACCGGTAGAGTCCCAGGGGGTAACAAAGGTAAGGTTAACATTTTCCAGCTTTAGAACAGGACCACTTACAGAGGGCATAGCAGGAATAAACTGACGCTTTATACTTTCTTTCCTGTTCTTTTCGCTCTTTTTTTTGTCTTCTTTTTTAGCAGCAACAGGAGTTCCCCAGCCATCATCTTCCAGTACCTCCCCTTGTTCATTTACCTCATCATCCCAGGATGTTGCCCAAGGATCTTCTGCCTTCGCTTCGGCTGGCTTGCTGGTGCCTTCATAAGCAAAACTAAAGCTGCCGCCGGAGGTGTTAAGCTTATAATAGGTATTTTGGTAAATGCGATTGGTTTGGAGATAAAGGCTTGCGATATGCAGGAAAGCCTCCAATTGCTTGCCTTCTTCATTCTGTACAGACTTTGCCACCACGTTCAGCATCTCATCGAGCTGCTTGCCCCGCATGTTCTGGTTATTTATACCAGCCGTTACCATCACGAAGAACTGCTCATAGTGCGGGTTAACGCGCATGCGCTTGCGGTATAGCCCTTGCGTAATGTCTATGATCTCCTTCTGCTGTTTAGAGGTAAGTGTGCCGCTGTTCCAGACACCTTCCAGATCAGCGGCAAGTTTATCGGCATTGGTTGCTTTACCCGTTATCAGCATCGCCTTTACTTCCGCCACAAAATCATCAGGCTTACCAGTTATTTTAGACTGCGCCTGCGCCACTACAATCGATAATAAAAAAAATAAGGGTAAAAGTTTATGCCTCATAGCAGTATAATTAAGATTCGCTTGCTCTAAATATTGCCGACACCCAGTTGTTCTTTACCCGGTGCGAAATGTAATTAAGCCCAAGTTCGGTTGCCCGTTCCTGTATTATTGGCAGGTCTTCGGTATAAAAACCGCTTAGTAGCAGCCACCCTTGCGGTGCAAGCACAGCTTTATAAGCCGGCATGTCTTCTAATAAAACGTTTCGGTTGATGTTAGCTAGTATAATGTCGTAGGCTTTATCTCCTTCTATCGTCTCGGCTCCGCCTAAACGTACATCGATATTTTCATAGCCGTTTAATTCAGCGTTTTCGCGGGCGTTCTCTACGGTCCAGTCTTCTATTTCTACGGCTACAATTTCAGAAGCGCCCAGTTCGCCAGCCATTATTGCCAAGATACCAGTTCCGCATCCCATATCCAGCACGCGTTTACCTTGGTGGCTCAGCGTCAGCTGGTTCTCTATCATAAGAGTGGTAGTTTCGTGGTGCCCCGTGCCAAACGACATTTTAGGGTTGATCACGATATCATACTTTGCGTTAGCTGGCTTCTCGTGAAAAGAGGCTCTAACAGAAACCTGCTCTCCGATAAAAAGTGGCTCAAAGTTGCGTTCCCACTCCTCGTTCCAGTTCTGTCGTTCAATTTTTTGAGTAGTATATTCCACCTGCACAAGGGCTGCGTAACGATGGAACACCTCCTTCAAATCTTCTTCAGAGAACTTATCCTCGTCAATGTAAGCACTAAAACCATCTTCTGTCTCCACAAAAGCATCAAAACCCAGCTCTCCCAGCTCGGCTGTAAGTATGTCCGCGTATTCGGCGTCTACTTTAAGGGTAACTTCTATAAAATCCATATGTGTATTATTCGCGGCATGCGGCAAACGACCGTACTTTAGTAAAATGCACAGTAAAATCTGCAAAATTGCGATTGTCGGTTACATATACTATGTGGTCGGCAAACGCTTTCTTGGATGTAATATACCAAACTGCAGTAGCATCGGCAAAAAGTTTATTACTCTCACGGTATACTACCATATTAGCAAAAGCCTCATCTTCTTCCAGAAAAACAGTATAAGAAGCCGTATTCTTATACTTTGGGTCTCGCTCCAGGTAAACAGAACCATAAACCTTGCAGAAATCACGTGCAGCAACTACCTCTTCAACAGGCGCTGAAGCCTCGTTTTCTGCCAAAAACAGCGGCAGCAAGGTAAACCAAAATGTAATCAGGATTTGCATACTTTAAAGTTACTCAAATTAATTTTATCCAAAACAAAAAGGCTGCCAACTAATTAAGCTGGCAGCCTTTTATACTTTATACTTTCGCTTTTAGAACGACCTGATAATGTCAGTAAAGTCTCTAGATTTAAGTGATGCACCACCTATAAGACCGCCATCTACATCAGGCTGCGCAAAAAGCTCCCGTGCATTGCCTGGGTTGCAGCTTCCGCCGTATAGTATACTTGTGTTGCTTGCCGCCTCTGCATCGAACATACGAGACAGTTGCTCACGAATGTAAGCGTGCATTTCCTGTGCCTGCTGGCTGCTGGCTGTGCGGCCAGTGCCAATAGCCCAGATCGGCTCATAAGCTACCGTCACCTGGTCAAATTCTTCGTTGCTCAGGTAAGAAAGGCTGTCGTGCAACTGTTTGCCAACATATTCAAAGTGGCGGTCTGCATCGCGCTCTTCTAATGGCTCACCGCAGCAGAATATCGGTTTCAAGCCTTGTGCTATGGTAGCTTTTAATTTCTTATACAGCGTTTGCGCATCTTCGTGGTGGTACATGCGGCGCTCGCTGTGGCCAATAATTATATACTCTGTACCAACAGACTTCAGCATACTTGCCGACACCTCACCGGTAAACGCACCGCTTTCGTGCTCACTTACGTTCTGGGCAGCCAGGTGCATCAGGTCGTTGCCTTGAGTTAACTTGCCTACGCTTTGCAGGAAAGGAAATGGAGGGGCTACAATCACGGTAACATCACCGTTTACCTCGTCTTTCACCATATTATCGATCTCCGATACCAGCGAAAGCGCCTCCTCGTAGGTTTTGTTCATCTTCCAGTTTCCTGCAACTATACGTCTTCTCATGTTTTATACTTTGATGTTTGTTTTATTTGATTTCAGGTACGGCAAGTTAATAAAATATGATTTATAGTTTGTAGCAGGTGTATAACAAACCACCCCTGCCCCTCCTTAACCAAGGAGGGGAGTTTATTTATTACATCCGTTAATCTGCTTTTCTAAAGTTGGGTTAAACTTTCATATTTAAAAGTGGGCAGGTTATTATAAGCTAAATAGCTAAAATATGTAGGTAAGAGCTCCCTTCCTTGGTTAAGGAGGGGCAGGGGTGATGGGACAAATACTGCTGAAAACAAAAAAGCCGCTGCATTTATACTTTGCAGCGGCTTTATACTTATAGTTTATACTTTCTACTCCAATCTTGTCTTCAGGAATCTTGCTGTGTGGTTATCTCCCAGCTTAGCCATATCCTCCGGTGTGCCCTCAAATAGCAGGTGCCCACCATTTATTCCACCTTCTGGGCCTAGATCGATAATCCAATCAGCAGATTTAATAATATCCATGTTGTGCTCGATGATAACAACAGTGTTGCCGTTTTCAATTAAAGCATTTATAGATGTTAGCAATTTGCTGATGTCGTGGAAGTGCAGACCAGTACTTGGCTCATCGAAGATAAAGAGAATATTTGACTGGTGCGGCTGAGCACCTTTAGTCAGGAAAGACGCTAATTTTACGCGTTGCGCCTCACCGCCTGATAATGTATTACTAGACTGACCTAAGCGTATGTAGCCTAAGCCAACATCGTTCAATGGCTTCAGCTTCTCCACAATTTTATTTTGATCCGCAAAGAACTGAATGCTATCGGCAATGGTCATATCCAGCACATCAGAAATGCTTTTATCTTTATACTTGATATCGAGCACATCCTGCTTAAAACGTTGGCCGTGGCAACTTTCACAGGTTAAAAAGATATCAGCCATAAACTGCATCTCAATCTTTACCTGCCCCTCGCCCTGGCATACTTCGCAGCGACCACCATCAATGTTGAATGAGAAGTGAGAAGGCTTAAATCCTCTGGATTTTGCCAATGGCTGATCCGCATATAAGGTACGTATAGCATCATAAGCCTTTACATATGTTACCGGGTTAGAGCGCGAAGATTTACCGATTGGGTTTTGGTCTACAAACTCTACGTGTTCAATCTTGCTATAATCACCGGCTAGCTTATCAAATTTACCTGTAGCCTCAGATGATGAACCGTGCAACTTCTGCATAGCCGGCGCCAAAATCTTCTTGATCAAAGTAGACTTACCTGAGCCACTCACGCCTGTTACCACTGTCATTACATTCAATGGAATTTTCACACTCAAATTTTTGAGGTTATTCTCGCGTGCGCCGATAATCTCGATTGCATTGCGCCATTTACGTCGCTGCGCTGGCACCGGCACCTCCAGGCGGCCACTCAGGTATTTGGCCGTGTACGTATCAGCTGTTTTAGTCAGATCATCTAATGTACCCTGAAACATCAGGTTACCGCCACCAGAACCAGCCTCCGGACCAATATCGATCAATTGATCGGCAGCACGCATCATCTCCTCCTCATGCTCCACTACAATTACGGTATTGCCCAGCTGCTGCAGTGTGCGCAGCACTCCAATTAACTGCTCAGAGTCTTTAGGGTGCAGGCCAATGCTTGGCTCATCTAGGATATACATAGATCCTACCAAGGCACTACCCAGCGAGGTTGCCAGGTTTATGCGCTGGCTTTCGCCACCAGATAAGGTGTTTGACAGACGGTTTAGCGTTAAGTACCCCAGCCCTACACGCACCAGGTAGCCTAAGCGGTTAGTTACTTCTGTTACGAGGCGCTCTGCCACTTTATGCTCGTGCTCTGAAATCTGCAGATTTTCGAAAAAGGCCAATGATTGAGTGATGGGCATCAGCACCAAGTCGGTTATACTTTTGCCATTTACCTTTACATAGCTGGCGTCTTTGCGCAGACGAGAACCTTTGCAGTCGGGGCAGGAGGTGCGGCCACGGTAGCGCGACAATAGCACACGGTACTGTATTTTATGCGTTTGCTGCTGCACAAACTTAAAAAAGTCATTCAGGCCTTCAAAGTGCTTGTTACCCGTCCAGAGTAGCTCCTGCTCTGCCTCCAAAAGTTCGTTGTATGGCCTATGAATCGGGAAATCGAAACGAATGCCGTTCTTTAGCAGTGGCTGCAGCCACTCGTTCATTTTATCAGAACGCCAAGGCGCAATGGCACCTTCGTAAACTGTGAGGCTCTTATCCGGGATAACCAGATCAGGATCTATACCGAGCACGCTACCAAAGCCTTCGCAGGTTTGGCAGGCACCGTAGGGGTTGTTAAAGCTGAAGAAGTTTACAGATGGCTCCTCAAATACGATTCCGTCCAGCTCAAATTTATCGGAGAACACACGTTCCTCGTCGTTTCCATACTTTACGCGGCACTCGCCATGCCCCTCAAAAAAGGCTGTCTGTACTGAGTCTGCAATACGGAACTGCAGGTCTTCATCTGATTTATAGATAACCGCCCGATCTACTAAAATATAAACCTCTTTGCCAAGATTTGGCTTCTTCTCCTCCAGCAGTTCTTCAATAAAGTATACCTGCCCTTTGGCATAGATTCTGGAATAACCTTTTTGAAGCAGCAGGTCCAGTTCCTTAGCCAGGGTGCGGTCTTTGTGCAGCAGCAGCGGCGCCAATATCATCACACGTGCTTCATCCTCTAGCGAAAAAATGAAGTCTACCACATCTGCAACGCTATCTTTCTGCACTACCTCTCCTGATATAGGCGAGTATGTTTTGCCAATACGGGCATAAAGCAGCTTCAGGTAATCGTAGATTTCAGTGCTTGTGCCAACTGTAGAGCGGTTATTTTTAATACTTACCTTTTGCTCGATGGCGATGGCCGGGCTGATGCCTTTGATATAGTCTACATCGGGCTTGTCCATGCGGCCCAGGAACTGACGTGCGTAAGAGCTGAGACTTTCTACGTACATGCGCTGCCCCTCGGCGTATAGCGTATCAAAGGCAAGCGATGATTTGCCAGAGCCGGAAAGACCCGTAACTACAATAAACTTGTTACGGGGCAGCGCCACGCTCAGGTTCTTTAAGTTATGCACCCGCGCCCCTTTGATGATGATGTTCTGACGCGCGTCTAGTTCTTCTAAGTTTTGATCAGGAATATTTGCCATAAAAGCATGAGCTGAAACCACAGGTCTTTATCCTGCAGCACAAGTCTTTTTCTCTTTAGATAATTTTGTAAAGTTACAAATAGCTGCCTTCTTTTTGAAGGAGATTCTACAACCGTTTTCAGCTATTTGAAACCGCCGTAAAACCTTCTCACAAAAAGCGCTAAAGCATCTTTTTGTAACAGCAGCAACTATAAAAAGGTTTAGGAATTTGCACTATTTTAACTAAGCCCCAGGCATTTCCGATAGACCAAAACCAACATTTAACAAAAAGCTGCTCTATAGAACTAACATGATATAACAAGTAACGTACTAATCTATATAGCCACTGCACAGTACAGTTGCGCCAGTAGTGCATTATAAAATTGCACATTACAATGGCCAACGTATCGGTTCAGGTTTCCACCACCCTTCCTGAATCTGCGAAAATATTATTTGATACCTGGTTCTCTAGTGTATACAACTGCCTTTAAAGCAGACCAATACTTCTGTTATATACAAGAGCCGGTACCACAAAAATGTAATACGTTTAAAAGACCCTAACTATGAAAAACATATATTCCCTAATTCGGCTATCTGCCGTACTTTCTCTTTTAATTTTCTTTTCGGCAAGCAATGCTAAAGCTCAGGTTGTAGAAGAGGCTGTTTGCAGCTACGAAGACGAATGTTTGCTTATAGCTTATGAAACGATACAGGAAGAGAGCCCCGATTCACCTACCCTTCTGGTTGTTTTAAGTGTTTTCCTGAATAATAGCGGCAACTGCTCTAATTACGATGGGCTCGTCTTTCAACCTGCAGGTGGCGCTTTGACCTTACTAACGCGAGCACAGTTGGCAGAGAACTCCTTTGTAGAGCTTACCGTGGACAGAGAAACTTTTACAGAAACACCAGATGTTCTGATATCGCCTTTCAGGTACAGACGCATTCCATTTTTTGGGTTTGTCATACCTGTGCCAATGCCGCCTATCGTAGACTTGCAAGCCCGACTTGATTCTGAAGACCCATGCCTCCCTATTACACCGCTGGCTGTAGAACTGATCAGCTTTACTGGCAAGGCTACTGAGAGCGGCATTAATTTGGAATGGAGCACAGCAAGCGAGGAGAATAACAGCCACTTTGATGTAGAGAGAAGCACCGACGGAAAATCATTCGAGAAAATCGCTAAAATAGAGGGCAATGGCAACTCGAACACTGTCATTAAATACTCCTTTAACGATACAAATCCTCAATTTGGAGAAAACTATTACAGACTGCGCCAGGCTGACTTCGACGGCCAATTTGAATACTCTAAAACAATTGCAGTAAACAACATAATACCAGAGGAGATGCAAGTAATGATGTATCCAAACCCTTGCCGTGGCGGAGACTGTGAAGTACTTGTGCGAGGCAACAGGCAAAGCACACAAACACTGTTGGAGTTAAAGGATATGTCGGGAAGGGTTGTGCTATCTAAAGTGGTGCAGAATGGTTTGGTCAGATTCACCGCTGACGAAATAAACAACCGCAAAGGTTTATTTATACTTACAGCAACATCCGGTAATGAAGTAGTGCAGCAACGTGTAATACTAGAGTAGCAGCCGGTTAATCCGATTTTATACTTTATTCGTAAGCGTGGATAGTTGTTAACCATACTAACCAACAATATTTATGGGAAAAGGCGATAAAAAATCACGCAAAGGTAAAATCACGAAAGGCACCTACGGCAACAGACGTCCCCGCAAGGCAAATAAGGCTAAGCAGGAACAGCAGGATACAGCCAAGTAGTAAACTCTAAACCAGACACAGCAGGGGCACCCTAAGCAATTGCGTTTTAGGGTGCCTCTGCTGTGTTCTATGACTAACCTTACTAAATAGCTATAGCTTAAAAATTGCTCTCCTATGTGCAAGCATCTGCTAAATAATAAGTTATACTTTATAATGTATAGTGTTGCCGTTTAGCTGCCGCCTACTCGCAAGTTTTTTAACTTATTTATGGTGTTATAAGGCAACTCAACTTACTTAACCATAGTATAAAATTTTATAGCTAGCCACCTGTGCAAATTACAGCTATAACCGTTCAGGTTTTTTTAAAATAAACTCAGAGTAACCATTCTGTAAAAGTCTTGTTACTAAAATTAACTTACTGTAATTTTTAATTTTTCCGCTAAACGTGCGCATCATAAAAGCGTATTTTTAGGAATGCCGTCAGGCAACTATAATATATTAACAACAACTAATATTTGAATTATGAAGCAACTGGACATACGTGAACTACTAGAAAATATTGAGCGGAAGGTGTACCAGCAAGAGATTAAAACTGACACTGACTTAACGAAGATGATTAATGTTGAGATCTCGAAAGCAATAAACCTAAAGTATAAAGCCGAAAGCGGCGCAACCGATGATTTTCTTAAAAATGTATCCTGCACAACACTCGAGTGCTATCTGGAGCATTTAAAAGCTGTAGAAAAGAAACTACAGAAACCGTGCGACATTACCGCACAGTGCAAACCTGTAGAAGAGCGCGAGATAAACCGCAAACTGCTGTTAATCCTGAACCGCTTAAAAGGCTACAGCAGAAAATAATACTTAAGTAAAACCAGACTATCCTTCGGCAAGATTCCTCAGCTCTTACGAAGGATTTTTTATGCCCGCAGGTTTACGCCACATTTCTGCTACAGTTTTACCATACTTTTCCTGCCACGCCTGCTCTAAGATGATGTATGTCATTTTCTTAGAGCAGGCTAGCCGGTAAATTTGCCTTAACGCATAAGAACAGTAATGAGTAATGTTAGATAATAAAGGTGCAAAGTGGTTTAAGCAGATGCAAGACATGAAACGGGATTTGGAAAACGAAGAAGATATAAAGCTATTAGTGAACACTTTTTACGAATCCGTTAATCAGGATGAGTTACTATCTCCTGTATTTAACGATTTTTCGAGAATAAATTGGGAAAAGCACCTCCCACTAATGTATTCCTTCTGGAGCACTGTACTATTGGGAAGTATGGCATACAAAGGTCAGCCTTTTCCCAAGCACATGAGCCTGCCTATAGAGCGCCGCCACTTTTCTCGTTGGGTAGAGCTTTTCTGCAAAACGACAGATACTTTATTTGAGGGCAATAAGGCTACAGAAGCAAAACAAAAGGCCACAAGTATAGCGCATGTTTTCCAGGTAAGATTAGGTATGAGTGACATCCTAATTAAACAGCCTGCTCTGTAGCTTCCAGATATACATAGAAACACCTACACAAGCTTGCGCTTAAAAATTACCTCCTGTACTAAAATCTTCAAGAAAGGTCCTCGTGTAGGATCTTTTTTATTACCCATAACCAGCTAAAGTTTTTGTTTAGATACCATATCTGCTGCAATGGGCTCTTCTAATAAACTTTTAAGCACATAAATTTTTTAAGGGCCCTTAACTAAAAACCGCTCTATTTATAAAATAAGGCCTATTTACTATATGTGGAAAACTAAATTGAAGGATTTTAACACTCTTTTATATTCTACTACCGTATAAGAGAAAATCAAGTATAAATGCTTTCTGCCAAAGGAAGCTTTGCTAGTGCTGAAGGTAAAAATTTAATTTAGGCAGGAGCAGCGGTTTGCTCTTGCACAAATAAAATGCATTACATATATTTGATTCTTCACTTCGAAAAAACTTTGTTCAAAAACCTAAACGCTACAATATGATATAAAGCTCTACGTTAAACTAATGTAGCTTTAAGATGAATACAACGACGCAAGTAAGCGACTCTGCTTTAGTCTCGCTTTACATCGCAGGTAATGAAAATGCGTTTGAACAGCTAGTAAACAGACACAAAAACAAAGTTTACACTACAATTTTATTAATAGTTAAGGACACGTATACAGCCGAAGACCTGATGCAGGATGCTTTTATTAAAGCTATCCACACCATGAAGAGCGGCAGGTATAACGAGGAAGGCAAGTTTTCTTCATGGATATGCCGTATTGCCCATAACCTGGCAATCGACTTTTTCCGTAAAGAAAAACGTAGCCCGATGATCACGCTGGAAGATGGCAGCAATGTGTTCAATACCATGGCTTTTGCAGAAGACTCTGCAGAACAGCTACAGGTAAAAGAAGACACACATGCCCGCCTGAGAGAGCTTATCCAGACGCTGCCGCAGTCGCAGCGGGAAGTGCTTATGATGCGCCATTACGCCGACATGAGCTTCCAGGAAATAGCCGACGCTACCGGTGTGAGCATCAACACAGCCTTGGGCCGTATGCGCTATGCGCTTATCAACCTGAGGAAGAAGATGCTAAACACGAATATTGCTTATGATAAAAACCTCTACTCAGAATGAGCTGATCCAGTACGTTTACAATGAGTTGGCAGTAGATGCCTGCGAACAACTGGAGGCAGCGTTTATGCACGACGATGAATTAGCCGAAAGCTGCTCGGAGCTCCTGCAGATCCAGAACCTTTTAGACAGTGCACTCAAAACCCCACATGAGCGTACTGTACAAAATATACTTAATTACTCAAAAAGCTTAAGTTTGCAGTCTTAACGATTGCAAACTTTTTTTATGCTCAAGAAAGAACGCTACAGGCTGCTGGTAGACTATTTTACACAGAACTTCCCGGAGCCTGAAACTGAACTCGCCTATACTAACCCATACGAACTTATAATTGCCGTTGTGCTAAGCGCGCAATGCACAGATAAGCGCGTTAATTTAGTAACTCCTGCCCTGTTCGAGGCTTTTCCTACGCCCGAGCATTTAGCAGCAGCTACTCCTGAGGAAATATTTCCCTACATCAAAAGTATATCGTACCCCAACAACAAGGCAAAGCATTTGGCTGGCTTAGGCAAGATGTTGGTTGAGAAGTTTAACTCTGAGATTCCTGATACAGTAGAGCAACTGGTAAAGCTGCCTGGCGTGGGCCGCAAAACTGCCAATGTTATTGTATCGGTTATCTGGAACCAGCCGGCTATGGCTGTGGATACGCATGTGTTCAGGGTAAGCAAACGACTGGGGCTGGTAACTAAAACAGCTAAAACCCCACTGGAGGTTGAGAAGCAGCTAGTAACCAATCTTCCGAAAGACTTAGTGGCCAAAGCGCATCATTGGCTTATACTTCATGGCCGCTACATCTGCGTTGCCCGCCGCCCTAAATGCGAAGAATGCCCATTAACCCATTTTTGTGCCTTTTTCCAGAAATACTACCCTAATATTCCGGATGATCCGGAGAATAAGGTTGGTGGGGCTTAAGTTTTGAAAACTCAAAGTATGGAAGCCTGCTGTAACTCTAGTTGCAGCAGGCTTTTTTGTTGTAGATCCATTCAGGTTATACTATATTCATGTATCTATTCGGTTTATCTGTTGTTTTTAGCAGATAAGCCGAATAGACTTCCGTTTATACACTAGTTGGCCGTGATTGGGATTATTTTCAGAGTTTAAAAGTGGCGTGTCTTTCAGGCTTTTTAGGGGCTGGGTGGCATCAAAGGCCACTAAAGCGGGCAACGATCAGAAAAAGTGCCAAAGGCATGAATGGAGTTTGTGCCGGGAAGTCTTGCTGCGGCGGTGCCGGGAGAAAGCTGGCTTTCGGACGGAAGCGTCCAGGCAAGACTTTGGTGGGGCGAAGTTAGCGTTGGGACTTGACAAAGTCAAGGGGCTAGCTTCGGCCCGAGGTGGCTCTTTTACAGAGAGTTGCCTGCAACAGAGAGGCCAATGATTTAGTTAGTTTTTCTTTAGACCTTGGACCAGCCCCGAGCCTGACGCCGGCGGCAACATTGCTAATACCCCGCTATTAACAGTACTGCCGCCGGCTAAAGCGCCACTTAGAAGGAATTTAATAGGAGAAAATAACCCAACCATGCAGGTTGTTTTCCCTAAATAAAAAGAATAAATTACTCACAGTCATTACTTAAAAAGGGAAAACAACCTCGACCAACACTGTCTAGATGCCATAGGAGGAACCTTGCAGAGCACAGCGATCCTCCAACGAAACACCATCTAGACTAATCGTTAGCACATATAGATAATTAATGAAGAAGGTATTAATCGCGATTGTCTTTGTAGGTCTTTTATCGCTACTCTTGTTTTATCTTTTAAGGCCTAACAGGAATGTAGAGTTCTATGAGGGTTCATCTGAGGAGTTGTTAAAAGAAATGATGGCTGACACTTCTGTGGTTAAAGCTTATGATGAAAACGGGAAGCTGATATTTACAAGAAGAGACACGGTAAGTGAATCTGTCGAGTTGGTTAATAGCCCATTGAATGGGGATGTCTTTTATAGACTTGCTAAAGGTGAGGATGCAGGTTACCAGAAGAAGGAAGTCTTCAAGTATGAATACAGGAAAGAAGACTTTTTTGTGAGCTTTAACAATGATACTGCGTCAGCATCAGTCCCTTTTGAAGCTTCTATTTACCTGAATCCTACTGACATAAAAAACGCATCTGTGAGTATCAAACATGAAGAAGCCTATACAGTTAAGCGGGAAGAGGGAGAGTATGGTGTTAGGTATCTCTACAGAGCCAAAGCACCAAAGAAAGGAGTTAATACTTTCGAACCAAAAGTAATGCTGGACGGGCAGGTTTACCCAATTCAGTTCAACTACTTTGTTAAATAGAAGAATAAAACGACACTGTGCTAACCACACTCATAAGCTAGCTGCGCCGCCTTATGGCCAAGAGCGTTGGCATTCATTTAAATTAAAAAGAGCATCAAATGGAAACATCAAAGCGAAAGATAACCTCTCCTTTCCTATACTTGATGTTTTGGAATTCATTTCTTACTACAATTATTATATTAAGTTGGAGTGGTAAGATTCGCTTTGGTTTAGGTCTAGCTGACGCCTTAATTGATGCATTGATAGTAGCGGTCATGATTGTGGTAGACTTAGCCTACTTCCTGTCTACAAGAACAAGTAGTATAATGTCTGGAAAGGGGAAACAAGTAATTTGGTTTTCGATTGCATTTGCTGTTTGGGTAGCCTTAAAAATGACTATCTTAAGGGGTGGTGAAAGTAGTTGGGACGGACAAATTTTCTTTAATTGAAGAGGGTTATAAAAGAAAAACGAAAGGCCAACCACACCTTCACGTTAGCTACGCCAACGCAAAGCCAAGTATGTTGTGGCTAATTTGAAGATGAAAAAACAACGCGGACTTAAGAAGTACTATAGGAGACTTCAAACAGAAAACGACTTAGAAAAAATAACTTGGCTGAACCTTGCCGACCCAAAGGCATGGTTGGACAACTGGCATTTACACTTTGACTGGAAAGGATTTGGGAACACCAGCTTTAAAAGAAGGAAACCACATCTGGACAAACTGTTCCGACATTTTGAACTTCTCGCAATGGAGACCCAAAAGCTTAAAAAGGAATTTCAGCTTTATGCTGTGATTCTAGATTTTGACAGCTATAGCGATGCTTTATTTCTCCATACACCAAATCCTAACCATGACAATTTTCCGTTCAGGTATAATAACTTAGAACATAATAGCACTTTGACCAATCCTGAGCTCAATCACTACTTAGACGAACTGAAGGGCTACGAGAAATTTTACGGTTCAGGTAGCGAGAATTTTTGTCTACTTTTTAAGAAGAACGTTGGTATTGAACCAATATAAAAAACTGGCCACAACAAAACCTATAAGCAACAGCCCCCTGCGGGATGCTTCTGCTCATGGCTAAGCACGTTCACAAAACGAAATATTAATAAGATGTCAGAAGAAATGAAACAATGCCCAAAATGTAGCTCACCATATGGCTACTCGATGGGTGCAGAGATTTATGCTTGTCCTGAGTGTGGGAATGAGTGGAGCCCGAATGAACTATAAGAAGATACAGGATTAGAAGTAATAAATGCGAATGGGAATGTACTTCAGAATGGAGACTCTGTTGTTGTGATTAAGGATTTGCCGGTAAAAGGTGCTCCGAAACCTGTAAAGGCTGGCACAAAGGTAAAGAACATACGCCTGACGGATGGAGACCACAACATTGATTGCAAGATTGATGGTTTTGGCTCTATGGGGTTTAAATCTGAGTTTGTAATTAAGGCGTAGTACAGTCCTAATTATAAAAGCATTAAAGTCAATCGCTTGCAAAAACAGTAATCACACCACAAAAGCACAAAATGGCGGTTACACATAAACAAGAGTTGCCCGAAGAGCAAGGCACAGCACTTCTAAAAACCCTGAGAGTCCGCTTCGAGAAAAACATGAGCCGCCATAATGGGCTTGAATGGGCTAAAGTACAGGCAAAACTCGAAGCTAACCCTGAAAAGCTATGGTCACTCTCCGAAATGGAGAAAACTGGCGGCGAACCAGATGTTATTGCCTACGATGAGGAAACAGGCGAGTACATTTTCTGTGATTGTTCCGCTGAGAGCCCCAAAGGCCGCAGAAGCGTTTGCTACGACCGTGAGGGGCAGGAGTCCAGGAAAGAGCATAAGCCAGAGAATAATGCCTTGGATATGGCCGCTGCTATAGGAATCGAGATCCTGACGGAAGAGCAATATCGGGAGCTTCAGGAGCTTGGAGTCTTTGATGCTAAAACGTCCAGCTGGGTAAAAACACCTGCTGAGATCAGGAAACTTGGTGGCGCCCTGTTTTGTGATCGCCGCTACAGCAAAGTTTTTGTTTATCACAACGGTGCGCAATCTTACTATTCTGCCAGGGCGTTTCGTGGTTTGCTTAAAGTATAAAGCTTTACACACAACTAAAACAAAGAGCCAGCCTTTGCTACTTTAAGCTTCTATAAGAAAGCCGTTTAAAGGTATAGCTACCAGTTGCTTACTTTTGATATACTGCATCATACTTTGATCTAAATAAAAGCCTACTGCATAATGGCATGTAGTGGGCTTTTATTTTTTCGGCTGTCTATACTTTAAAATCTCTATATTGTCTGTTCATACTTTACCCAAAGTATAAAATCACTCTTAAAACAGACTAACCATACTTTCCAATGCACCCAGCCTTAAATCAGAACTCATACCTTGTAAAAGAACATACTGGCGTTTTTAAAGCCTCCAACAACTACGACATTTACGACCCCGAAACACAGGAAATTTCGCTGTACTGCCGAGAAGAGAATTTGGGTATTTTCTCCCGCCTGCTGCGCTTTACAGATTACAAGCGCATGACACCTTTCACAATCGAGATCAAGTCTGCAAGCGACAGCGACTTAATACTAACCGTACGGAGAGGTGTGGCTATATTCAGATCTACGGTAGAGATACTGGACGGGAATGGCGAAGTAGTGGGCCGACTTAAGCAACAGTTTTTTTCGATTGGCGGCAAGTTTAATGTGCTGGATGCTAACGACAATTACCTGTTCACGCTGCAAGGTAAATGGACCAGTTGGGACTTCAGGTTTGTGAAAGATGACTTGGAGTTTGCCAATGTAAGCAAAAAGTGGGCTGGCATTGGCAAAGAACTATTTACCACTGCTGATAATTACATGCTAACTATAACCGACCAGGTGCCGCAAAATAATAACCTCCGCTTGCT
>NZ_JBBKTR010000027.1:0-15151 GCF_037892465.1 Pontibacter sp. H249
TTTATACTTTGTAGCTAAAAGTATAGGTGGAGCTTTTGCTCCACCTATTTTTATTGTGCGCTATAGTTAAACTTGCGTCATGGGCAGTTAATCAGACATTAAACAATTAGACCTGCTTGTGCTCCTGCAGCCATTTGTATATCTCTTCTGTATCCTCTTTGCGGCAAAGTTCTGACCCGGCAGTCATGGTGGCGGCTGTTCCGGCTGCTACACCATAACGAACCACTTCTTCTAATGGGCAACCCTTTACCAAACTCATAACCATACCAGCCACCATGCTATCGCCGGCACCTACAGCGCTTTGCTGCTTTACCGTTGGTGGTACTACATAGCTTATTCCCGCTTCTTTAGAGGCCAACATGGCACCACGAGGCCCTAGCGATACTACCAGCACTTTACACTTACCTTCGTCGAGTACCTGTAGTGCTATCTCTTCCTGCTCCATAGCAGAGATCTGCTCCTTACCGGCTAGTGCGGCCAACTCCCCCAGGTTAGGCTTTAGTAAGTAAACTCCCTCTCCTGCTGCCTTAACCAATGCCTCTCCTGATGTATCAATAATCAGTTTGATACTCTTTCTATGAGCAATTTCAGCTAACTGTAGATAAAAATCATCGGGAACACCTGGAGGTAAACTGCCGCTGGCTACCACAAACTCCGGTGCTTTTTCCTGAGGTAGCTGCTCTAGCCTCTCCAGGCATTGCTTCCATTCATTCTCGTATGTTTCTGGGCCGGGCATGCCAAACCTAAATTGGTTGCCAGTAGTTGTTTCCATCACCATCAGGTTCTCACGGGTCCAGTTCTTTGTCTCTATACCCCACGAAGACACACCTTCTTCTTTTAAGAGTTTGCTCAGCATTTCACCAGCTGGACCACCAGAAAGAAACCAGGCGCAGGAGTCGCCACCCAACTTTTTTATAGCACGTGATACGTTGATGCCGCCGCCACCTGGTTCAAATACAGGCTCATCACAGCGCAGTTTCTTCTCCGGCAGCACGCGGCTTACTTTTGTACTTTTGTCTAAAGCAGGGTTAAGCGTTATGGTAATTACCTTATGCATTTGTTCTTTTTAAAGTATAACTTGTTTTTCGTTTTAAGAGAATTGCTAATTCTTTTTAATATCAAACTCCCGTTTTTCGCCAGTGGTAAAAGTATAAACTTTGCCAAGCACTCCAATTTTTACTTCTCTGGACCAACCTTTGTCGAATGTGATTGTCATTTTGTTGTGAGTAAGCTGCAGGGATAGCCAATGACTGCGGTAGCGCACCTGGAAGTTAAGGCAACCGATCTCATCTGGCAGCACCGGGTTAAACCACAGCACATCTTCGCGTATTTCAAGACCTGTAAAGCAACGCTGCACCAGGTCAACGGTGCCTGCCATCGCGCCAAGGTGTATTCCTTCCGGAGTCGTGCCTCCCTGTACATCCTCTACGTCACTCATCAGGGCAATTTTGAAGTTGGTCCAGGAGCGTTTGCGGTCAGAGCGGGCAAGCACCCAGGAGTGCACTATCTTACTTAGGGTGGAGCCATGGGAGGTTCTGCCTTCATAGTACGCAATATTCTCTTGTATACTTTCGGGTTTAAACGTATAACCCATCTGCTGAAAAACCTGTGTCAGTTCTTCTGTTGAGAACAGGTAAAACAGCATCAGCACATCCGCCTGTTTGCTGGCTTTGTAATTATTTACGTTATCATTCTTACTTTCCAGAATGCGATCCAGGCGCATCGCTTCGCCATACTTTACCCTGTACTCCTCCCACGGAAACTCCGGAAGTTTGTCGTAGCCTTCGAACTGTGCTATAATGTTGCTCTCGCCGATAAACGGCACATACATACGCTGACTAATGTGTTGCCAGCGCTCCACATCATCAGTTGTAATGGCACACTTATCTTTCAACTCGTTTACCCGGGAACTATCCAGCAGTTGCATTACCTGCAGGGCACATTGGATCACCCACACCGCCATCACATTGGTATAGGCATTGTTGTTTAGGCCGGGGCTTTCGGAGCCGGGGTAGCCTGTGTGATATTCGTCCGGGCCCACCACATTGCGTATTTCGTAACGCCCTTTTTCCTGACTAAGGATGGAGATGGTAGACCAGAACTGGGCTATTTCAAAAATAAGCTCTGCTCCGTAGTAAATTAGAAACTCCCGATCATGGGTAGCCTGGTAATAATGCCACACATTATAGGCAACTGCTGCGTTTATGTGCCGCTGCAGAAACGTATTGTCTGGTAACCAACGTCCGGATTTAGGATTGAGGTGGATAATCTGGCTCTCTTCGCGGCCATTGCTGCCGCTTTGCCACGGAAACATGGCACCTCGATAACCAGCCTCTATGGCGGCATAACGAGCCTCGGGTAAACGCCGGTAGCGGTACATGAGCAAGGCACGGGTAAGGTCTGGCAGGCGCAGGTTCAGGAACGGGAAGATAAAAAGCTCATCCCAAAAGATATGCCCCCGATAAGCCTCCCCATGCCAGCCCCTGGCGGGCACTCCAGCATCACGGCCTACAGAGTTCGACGAAACAGTCTGCAATAAATGGAATACGTGCAACCGCAGTATAGACTGTGCTTCTTCGTTACAGGTAAGTTCAAGGTCGCAGCGGTTCCAGATGCGTTGCCAGGCATGGCTGCTGGCTTCCAGTAAATGGTTAAAGTTTCCCAGCCGCTCTACGTTTTTGCAGGCCTCCGATAATGGCTCAGTAATGGCAAAATCGCGGGAAGTATAAAGCAACACTACCTTCTCTATAACGACAGTCTGATTCTGAGTACAGGTAATGGGAATGGTCTGCTCCACGTAATCCGGCTCAGCCATGCTTTGCCGAGGTAACTCCTGCCGTTTTCCCTCTAGGTGCACTGTGGTACGGGCCGCCTGCGCCATCCTAATTTTAGACTGCGTCGTCTGGGTAATCAGGTATAGCGTATCCTCATCGTATTGGTCAGCCTCGAGGGGCTGCAGGTGCCTGCTATCCAAGGAGCGGTATCTTGCCACGCCACTGTTAATCACCTTTCCATCGAGGGCTGTTTTTACTTCAATCTCACCAGACCAGTTTAAAGGAGTCAGCTCCCAAGCAAGTGCGGCCGCGTGAGGGTTTGCCATACTTACCAGGCGCCTGCTCAGGAGCAGAGTTTCACGGTTAGAGTCATCTTTAAACCGTACACGGCGGGTAAGCAGGCCCTGCTTCATGTCCAGCTCCTGGTTAAACTCCAGCACCTCCACCTTGTCCATTGTAAACCATTCGCCACCCGGATGCCTGAACGTAAGTGGCAGCCAATTGGGCCAGTTTACCAGGTCTTCGTTTTCTATATCCTCTCCGGATACTTTTGATACCAGCCTGTTGTAGCCACCAGCCAGGTAGGTGCCCGGGTAATTAACCACTTCGTCTGCCTTTGCTTCTTCAAAAGCGCCGCGTGTGGCAAAGTAGCCGTTGCCCAGTGTACAAAGCGCTTCACGTAAAGGCTGTGCTTTAGGATCCCAAGTATCATAGATTATCTTCCAGTTTTGCATCGGCCTGTTGTATAAGGTGGTCTGTCAGCTTTTGCAGGAATTTCTGTACTTCCTCCACATTTTCCAACCTGTACTCAGCTGCTGTTCTGTCGTCATGTTCACCTACCAGTATGCCTATGCCTTTCCCCTGTAATTCTGCAAACGCATCTTCATCGGTAATATCATCCCCAACATAAAGCGGTACAATACCGGGTTTATTCAGGTCCAGCTCGTCCATCAGCCAAAGTACTGCCTTGCCCTTGTGCCAGTCCAGGTTGGGCTTTAGTTCAATGATCTTTTTACCCAGGCCCTCCTTTAGCTGCGGATGCTCTTTTAAAACCTCTTCAGTTACCTGCTTCACTTCGTTTACTTGCTGCTCCGGCACATTACGGTAGTGTACGGCAATGGCGTAGCGTTTACGCTCTACCAAGGCGCCATCAATATGGTTAAGCTTTTGTTTCAGGATTTCAGCAGAACTGTCAAGTGCAGGCAAAGCTGCTTTGGCGCCGCCTGGCTCGGTATGCATTTCATCTGGCCCAGAAATATCGAACCCATGAGAGCCTGCAAAGTATAAATTCTCGAGCTGAACCAGTTTAGCTACATCGGCCCTGTCTCGACCACTTACAATAGCCACGCTACAAACCTGAGCTAAGTGCTGCAGCGTGTTACGCATACCATCGCTAAGTATGGCTTTGTTTGGATCCTTCACAATATGCGTGAGGCAGCCATCGTAGTCCAGGAAAACAGCTGGAGTTTTGCCACCCAGGAGCTCATGAATGTTTTGTAAGGCAGAAGGCAGTGTTTGAGGATCGTGTTTTACAGGACCTGCGTTGTTTTTCATGGTTCGTTTGTAGGAAATTTTTGCAGCACCACATCGGCACCGTGTTTTAAAAGTTCAGAGGCATCGTTGGTTCGATCAACGCCCACCACCAATGCAAAGGCACCTGCCTTTCCGGCTTCCACGCCTGCTATGGCATCTTCAAAAATGGCAGCCTCTGCAGGAGTCGTTTTAAGCTCGTTAGCAGCCTCTAGAAAAACGTCTGGTGCAGGCTTGCCTTTCAGGTTACGTTTGATGGCCTCCACCCCATCTACGCGTGCATCAAAAAGGTGTTCTAAATTGGCGGCGGCAAGTATGGCTTTGCAGTTCTTGCTAGCAGAGATTACGGCTGTTTTCAGTCCGTTTTTCCGCTGCTGCTTCACCCAGGCTATTGTATCTGCATAAACCTGCACCCCACCCTGCTGCACTAGCTCCTGAAAGTATACATTTTTCAGGTTACCAAGACCTGTCACTGTTTCTGTACCGGCTTCGTCTTCAGGTGTACCCTCAGGTAGCGTAATACCCCGTGATGCCAGAAAATTACGCACACCATTATAACGCGGAATGCCATCGATGTACTGCCGGTAATCAGTCTCTATGATTAGGGGAGTATAGGCTTTTCCCTCCCGTGTTCCTCGTTTAACAAGGTAATCATCAAACATTTTTTTCCAAGCCTTGGCATGCACTTTTGCTGTCTGGGTAATAACGCCATCCAGGTCAAAAATAAGCGTTTTGATGCTTTTTTCCGTGATAAGCTGGTTTATACTTTTCTGCATTTATACTTCATTTACTTTAGTGCTTTTATCGTTCCATTCTTCTGCTTCATCTCTGTCTGGTTGCTGCTTTCCAAATTTAAGTCGCTTATAAAGCTCTGCCACCCAAATAACCGATGATGACAAACCAAGAATAACGAGCAGGTCTGGGAAAGGCAGCTCATCAAAACGAAATACACCGCTCAGAAAAGGAGTATAAATAACCAGCAACTGCAACCCAAGCGAAACCACAAAGGCTATGTTTATATACTTGTTGCTTAAAGCGCCTATCGTGAACAAAGACCTGTCTATGGAGCGCATGTTAAACGTATTGAATACCTGAGTCATAGCTATTACGAGAAATACAGCTGTACGGGCTTTCTCCTGGCCCTGCGGCAGGTAATAAGAGAATACAGCCAGCGCCAGACTTAGCATAACCACACTCATCAGCAACAAGTATGGTACTACTGATTTATCCAGGATATTCGCATCGCGGTCTACAGGCTTTTGCTTCATTATCTCGCCGTGCCCGCGTTCAGCGGCCAATCCCAGTTCCATCACGCCGTCTGTTACCAAGTTAACCCAAAGTATTTGAGTAGCTGTAAGCGGAAAAGGCCAGCCAATGGCAATCGCTACAATAAATACCAGCACGAAGGCAAAGTTTGTAGTCAGCAGGAAAAAGCTGGTTTGGCGTACGTTTTGGAACACAATGCGCCCTTCCCGAATGGCCCGTACAATGGTAGCGAAGTTATCATCAGACAGCACAATCTGAGAAGCGTCTTTTGCCACATCAGTACCGCGTATGCCCATGGCAATTCCTACATCCGCTCGCTTCAGCGCCGGAGCATCATTTACACCGTCGCCTGTCATGGCAATCAGGTGGCCTTTGTCCTGAAGGTGCTCTGCTATACGAAGTTTGGTTGTAGGGCTAACACGGGTAAAAACCGACACATTCTCTACCAGTTCATCAAAGTGGCTTTCCTGTTCCTTCAGTTCATCTTCCTGCAACGCCTCCGGATAGCCGTTTGCTGCTGTTTCTCCTTCCAGTATACCTACCTCACGTGCAATGGCTGCGCCTGTTTTTTTGTGATCGCCGGTAAGCATCATTACCCGTATACCTGCAGACTTACAGGCACCTACTGCCTCGGGAACGCCGCCTCTAGGTGGGTCTACAATGCCCGTAATGCCTACCCATACCAGGTTATCCACCTGCTCTGCATTAATGGTATCTGTACCGCCTTCTGCCTCTTTGTAAGCCAGCGCCAGCACACGCATCGCTTGCCCAGCCCACTCCTCCATTTTATCCTGTATCTGCTGCCGTTGGTTTTCGGTTAATTCCTGCGGACCTTCCGTGGTTAGTATTTTAGCGCTCAACTTCAGTATTTTTTCAGGTGCGCCTACAGCCAGCAATTCTCTTTTTCCATCTGCCTCAACCAGGGTAGCCCTAAACTTCTGCTCAGAACTAAATGGCAGGTCATCTAGCTTATTTACCTCCTTCACAACGGCTGCGTTTGCTGCCTCGGCCTTTCTGGCAAGTACAAGTAAAGCGATTTCTGTTGGATCCCCGGTGGCTTTATCTTTTTCTTCGCCGTTGCTCTCTTCCTGTTGCTGCTCCGGGAGACGGGAATTATTGCATGCTGCCGCTATCATCAGCAGCTTTGTAAGTACAGGATTATCTGATATGCTAACAGTTTCATCTTGGTGTGTTATTTCACCGTCTATAGCATAGCCTGATCCGGATACTTCCAGTTCATTGCCATTTCCTAAGAAGATGCGTTTTACAGTAAGTATACTTTTGGTAAGCGTGCCTGTTTTATCAGTAAGTATAACAGAGATAGAACCCAGCATTTCGGTGGCTGTAAACTCCCTGATAATAGCATTTTGGTCTGCCATGCGCTTGGCCCCAATCGCCAGCACAATAGAAATAACGGCCGGCAACCCTTCCGGAATCGACGAAACTAGTGTAGCAACAGTAATCAGTAATACTTCCTCGAAAGCATAGTCCCTAACAAAATAGCCAAGCACAAAAACAATTACTGAAGTGGCTATCGCAAACATGGCCATTTGCTTTGCCAGCCGCTCCGTCTTTTTCCGGAAGTTAGTTGAAGTGGACTTTATGTCGCTTAGGGATTGGGATATCTTGCCCAACTCCGTATTGGGTCCTGTGCCGCTTACCACAGCCGTAGCCGTACCTCGTGCAACGTGAGTGCCTTTAAAGAGCATGTTCAGGCGATCGCCAAGGTTACTTTTCTCTGGCAGGGGCTCTGTTTTCTTTTCGATGGGTAATGATTCGCCGGTAAGTGAGGCCTCTACGGTTTGCAGGTTTTTACCGGTAACCAGCCTGGCATCGGCAGGTATACTATCGCCTTCTTCAAGCTTGATGATGTCGCCGGGTACCAGCTGCTTCGCTTCAATGGTTTTAGCTTTGCCATTGCGCAACACCGTAGTCTCCTGCTTAATCATACTTTTAAGAGCAAGTATGGCCTTTTCGGCCCGGTACTCTTGCAGGAAACCAAGTATGGCATTAAACAAAATAACGCCAAGTATAACGTATACGTCTACCCTCTGATTGGCATACCAGGCCACACCAGCCGCCAGAAATAATATTAGTATCAGAAAGTCTTTGAACTGCTTCAGAAAAAGCAGCACTGCATTAACGCCTTCTTTGCCGGTCAGCTCGTTTGGCCCAATTTTACTTAATCGCTCCTTTGCCTCTTCTTCTGATAATCCTTCTTTTGTTGTCTGCAGCTTTTCGAGTGCCTCCTCAACAGGAATACTGTGGTAGGGGTACTTTTGATCTATTGCCATACTTTTTAAGCTGGTTTTAGCAGACAGTTTATACTTTTAATTAGAGGCTGTAATAACTTTTAGGGAATACCTGCAGTTCGTTCGTGCGGAGGAATTTCGGGGCCTTGCTCTGGCCTAGTGGAGGAGGTGTTTCCACCTGTTATATAACCTGTCGGTCCTGGTGGGGTGCGCTTGCCATCGTCTTCCCTAAGTATACCTTTTTTGCCTTCTTTCTTTTCTGTTTTATCCCTTTTATCGTCTTTCATAAACTAGAATATTATACAGTGAGTCACTTCGCTTCCAGTGCCTCACGTACCTTAAATAAATAATTGTTAAGCCTATATGCTTTTACGGTAATTGAGGCGCTACCGGATACAAACGTCAAGTATAATCGGCATCTGTCTTTAACACTTGCAACACTTCAAAGAATACCTCTGGATACACCAACAATACCTGCTGTGCTCAAGACAGTCCTAACACATGCGTAAATATTAAATTTCTTGCATATACTTATTTAATGCCGTTAATTTGATGCAATGCGTGGAATTTAAATACATGCCTAGCAATTTTCACGCAACCAAAAATGCAGAAAATGAGTAGTTGTGCCCGGACAACAGAACTCACTCACATACCCAGTATACTATGCTCAAAAACTACTCACCTACCCGTACACAGGCCTGGAAAAAACTTGAGGACCACTACAATTCTCTACAGCCGCAGCACCTGCGCGACTTATTTAACCAGGACCCAAAACGCTTCGAAAAATTGTCGCTGCATTTCGGGGACATGCTGTTTGACCTATCCAAGAACCGTGTGACAGAAGAAACACTGGACTTGCTGGTAGAACTGGCTAAAGAAGTGGATTTACCAGCTGCTATTGAAAATATGTATGGCGGGGAGAAGATCAATGTTACCGAGAACCGCGCTGTCCTGCACACGGCACTCCGCAGTTTTTCGGGTGAGGCTTTGCGAGTAGATGGTGAGGATGCGACAGCAGAGGTACAGGACGTGCTGCAGCAGATGCGTAACTTCTGCGATAAGCTGCACAGCGGCGACTGGAAAGGCTACAGTGGTAAACGCATCAGCAGTGTAGTTAACATCGGAATTGGCGGCTCACACCTGGGCCCACAAATGATAGTAGAGGCGCTGAAAAGCTACAAGAAAGAAAATCTGCAGGTATACTTCATTTCAAATGTAGATGGTACCGATGCAGCCGAAGTGCTGAAGCAACTAGATCCGGAGACTACCCTTTTCATTATTGCTTCTAAAACCTTCACAACCAAAGAAACCATTGCCAACGCCGAAACTGCACGGGAATGGTTTCTGAAAATTGCCTCCGACAGAGAGCACATCAAGAAACATTTTGTAGCGCTATCAACTAACACGAAGGCGGTAGCAGCATTTGGTATTGCTCCTGAAAATACCTTCCGCTTCTGGGATTGGGTGGGTGGCCGTTTCTCGTTATGGTCGGCTATTGGTTTGTCTATTGCCTGTGCGATCGGGTATGATAAATTTGAGGAATTGCTGCGCGGCGCAGAGGCCATGGACAAACATTTTCGTAAAACCGAATTACGCAAAAACATACCTGTGTTAATGGCCTTGCTAAGCATCTGGTACACGAATTTTTTCGGTTGCCAGACACATGCCGTATTGCCTTACGACCAGTACCTGCGCCTACTGCCGGAGTTCCTACAGCAGCTGTTGATGGAGAGTAACGGCAAAACCGCTACCCGCGACGGCAGCAAGATAGATTACCAGACACAGCCTGTTATTTGGGGCGCTGCCGGCACCAACAGCCAACACTCTTTTTTCCAACTCATACACCAGGGTACTTTCCTGATTCCTTGCGATTTTATCGCGCCTGTAAACAGCAACAACCCTATTGGCCAGCACCACACCATGCTATTGTCTAACTTCTTTGCTCAGACAGAAGCCCTAATGAAAGGTAAAACTGCCGAAGAAGTGCGCGCTGAACTGGAAGCTAAAGGCAGCATGAGCCAACAGGAAATAGAAGACCTGATTCCACATAAAGTATTCGAAGGCAACAGACCATCTACGTCTATCATGTTCCACCAGCTCAACCCTTATACTTTGGGTGCATTGTTAGCTATGTATGAGCACAAAACATTTGTGCAGGGCATTATCTGGAATATCTATAGCTTTGACCAGTGGGGTGTGGAGTTAGGCAAACAACTGGCCGGTAAAATAGAAGAAGAGCTTTTAGACGCATCTGTAAAAAGCAACCACGACAGCTCCACCACCGGACTTATGGCTTACTACCGTGAGCACAGCAAAAAATAAGTAAAGCTAAAAAGTATAAAGTTTCTTCCGTAAACTCCGTATGACGGAGAAAGTATAGAAGCAAATTATACTTTTTAATTACTTAACTATTTTCTCTGTGCAGATCATGCTTCATCGGTTGGTAATAATGCTGCTTATGGCTTTAAGCCTTAGCAGTTGTGCCGACGATAACTTTTTCCAGAAAGACGCCCTTGCCACCCCAGAAGAAATTCAAAGCTTACCTCCTGCCGGAAAGGACAGCGTGTGGGTAGTTCCGGGCAGACACTACAACCGCAATGGTTTTCACCGCTTTTTCTGGGGCAGCCACAACCGCGATATATGGTCTACTCCGGTTAAACTTCCTGTATTTGATTTAGCCGCTGCCCATGGTGGTTTAGAAGTTGCAAAGCGTGGCGGAGGGTTTCAATCTACCAGCTTCGAACTAACCGATAGCACTGGCCGAGTTTATGCCCTGCGATCTATTGATAAGGACCCAATAAGTGTGGTTAGTAAATTCTGGCAAAAGACGTTTGTTGGCAATGTGCTGCGCGACCAAACCTCAGCTGCAAATCCTTATGGGGCCTTAGTAGTTCCTGTGCTTGCAGAGGCCATAGGTGTGCCGCATTCCAGCCCTAAGTTATACTACATTAGCGCCGCAGATACCAGTTTTGGTGAATACAATGACCTTGTGCAGGGAAAGGTTTTTATGCTGGAGCATAAGTTTGAAACAGAGGCCGACCTAACGCCATACTTTGCCCATGCAGTTAACTTCGAAGAATCTGAAGACGCCCTCCGGAAGAGGTTTACAAGCAACCACTACCATTTCGACCAAAAGGCATTTGCACGTGCCAGGCTGTTTGATCTTTTGATAGGCGACTGGGACCGGCACAAAGGGCAGTGGGACTGGGCTGTAAAACCACAGCAGCAGGACACTGTATTTATGCCCATACCCAAAGACCGTGACCAGGTGTTTTTTAACATGAAAGATGGTCTGATCCCAACCATAGCCACCAGCAAAATAATGGCCCGTAAATTTCATGCTTTTGACGATGACTTTAGTGATGTAAAAGCCTATATGATTAACGCTAGGTTTATTGATGAAAGGCTATTAAATGAACTAACCGAAGAAGATTGGCAGAAGATAGCACAACAAATGCAACAGTCTTTAACTGATAAAGTAATTGAACAGGCTGTGCGCCAACTGCCTGCCACAGTCTATACTTTAAAGGGAGAAGAGATTATCTATAACCTGAAAAGCAGACGCAATTTGTTGCCTAAGGCAGCCGCTAAAATGCACCGCATACTAGCAGAAAAAGTAACCATTGCCGGATCAGATGGAGTAGAAAAATTTGAGGTAAAACGCTTAGACAATAACCGCACAGAGGTTACTGTAATTAGACCCGCTACAGAAAATCAACCAGCCAGGCAATTATACAACCGCACCTTCCACCGTAAGCAAACAGATCAAATTATACTTCATGGATTGGCCGGAGATGACACTTTTATACTTTCAGGAAATGTAAAGGATGGCATACCTATAAAAATATTCGGAGGACTCGGAGCAGACGAAATAACTGATAACTCAGTTGTGCAGGGATGGAAAAAGTATACCGAAATTTACGACACAGAAAGAGGCAACGAAATAGAATTAGGTACTGAAGCTAAAGACAAAACCACCCGCGATGTACGTGTTCATGCTTTTGACAGGGAGGGTAACTAAAGCCACTTATATGGCAGTTAGTAACTAATAAGCACTACTTTACCTTCGCGCGTTTGATTAGATAAGAATACAGCACTTTATCGAATGGCTCACTGATATCCACCGGAACAAAATCGATTTTATACTGTCCGCACTTTAGGGCAAGATCTTTTTTATAACTTTCTACAGCAGTTCGGTAGTGGTCGCGCACCTGCGATGGCTGCAGCTTTAGCTCCTGCCCTGTTTCAGAATCCACGAAAATGTAAGGCCGTTCTGCAAACTCAAATTCTTCCTCTGTTTTACGGTCCATCACATGGAAAATAAGTACCTCGTGCTTCTGGTGCTTCAGGTGCTGCAGTGCGGCAAAAATAGCCTCAGTGTCGTCCAGTTTACTTAGCATATCGCTAAAGATAATCACCAGCGAGCGCTTTGGTATCTGCTGCGCAATCTGGTGCACTACCTCCGAGACGTTGGTATCTTTGGCAACCGGTGTTTGCTCCAGTTGCTTTTGCAAAAGTATAAGCAATGTATGCAAGTGCGAAGCAGTAGAGCGAACAGGCGTTTGCAGTTCAATCTTATCAGAGAATGTAACGAGGCCTATGGCATCACGCTGCCTGCGCAAAAGTGTGGCTAGTGCAGCTGCGCAAAGTACCGAGAATGTAAGTTTGCCATTGCTATCAGTGGGGTAATACATCGAAGGCGATACATCCAGCAGAACATGGCAGCGCAGGTTAGTTTCTTCTTCGTAGCGCTTTACAAAAAGCTTATCGGTACGGGCAAAAACCTTCCAGTCTATGTGGCGTGTGCTTTCGCCACTGTTGTAAAGGCGGTGCTCCGAAAACTCGACAGAAAAACCGTGGTAAGGGGATTGGTGAAGCCCTGTGATAAAGCCCTCAACCAGTTGCTTCGCCAGAAATTCCATGTTCTCGAATTTCTGTATATCGGCTAGTTTTAAGGGCTTTTTCATAGAAGCAAGTGCTTGTTAGTTTTGGCTTTTGCCTGCTTCTGAAACGGCTAAAGGTGCTTCTTGTTGCTTTTCTTCTTCTACTTCTTTCACCTTAACAGTAGTAATGCCGTCGCGGATAAGGTCTATCTCTTCGGCTGCTGCTCTTGAAAGATCAATAATAACCTGACGATGTCTGGGTTTTCTGTCGTTGATCTTTACAACTACTGATTTGCCGTTTTTAACATTTGTGACCTGCACCAGCGTGTTGAAAGGCAGAGTTGCGTGTGCAGCGGTTAATTGTTTTTTGTCGTATTTATCGCCGCTGGCAGTGCGTTGCCCATGCATGCGATCAGCATAATAAGTTGCTTTGCCTTCTGCTATGTAGGATGAACTTGAAAAGAACGAGAGCAGAAGTACCAGTATAATTGAACAGATATTCATAATATACTATAGTTGGTCCGGTGGCAAATATAAGATTTAATATTAAAGAAAATTACATTCCAAAATTTTTATATATCAAAAGTATATGTTACTTTTAGATTCACAAAAGTTGAATTTAACGTTATTTAAGACGGTGGAAGAGAACAACGAAAAAGCTGAGATTTATTCCCAAAGGGTAAGAGCCGGGAAGAGAACGTACTTCTTTGATGTGAAGTCAACTCGTTCAAACGATTTCTATGTGACTATTACAGAGAGCAAGAGAAAGTTTAAAGACGAGACATTCTCTTACGAGAAACACAAGATTTTCCTTTACAAGGAAGACTTTGTGAAGTTCATGGAGGCGCTACAGGGAACCATTGATCACGTTAAATCAGAGTTGTTAACCGAAGAAGCACTTGCTGCACTTGAGGCTCCTGTTTCTGAGGAAAATGAGCCTGCTGCTTACGATGGTGAACTGAAGTGGGAATAACCCCCTCGCTGTTTTTGTAAAAACTATACTTCGAGATATTTAAAGCTCATGGCATCACCATGGGCTTTTTTTGTTTCTACAGTGCTTAAAATACCTTACTAATTAAAGTAACTTGTTAGGCGGTGATGTTGCCGCTGCTGCTTCTGGATTTGCTGATTGAAACCATCTGCTGCAAAAAACCCACTCAGACTTTACAGGGCTGGGTGTAATCAACCGGTTACAAATCAACAGTTTTAAGATTAAACCATTAAACAATTTAACCTGCAGTATAACTCCCTAAAAAATCTTATCTTTGCACCCTGAAATTATTAACTAAGAATACATGGGACTAAGATGCGGTATTGTGGGACTTCCTAACGTGGGTAAGTCTACGCTGTTTAACGCTATTTCTAACGCCAAGGCAGAATCTGCCAACTATCCTTTCTGCACCATAGAGCCAAACGTGGGTGTGATTACCGTACCCGACGAGCGCCTGCAGATACTAGAGGAGCTGGTGCACCCGGAGCGTGTGCTGCCAACTGTAATTGAGTTCGTAGACATTGCCGGCCTTGTAAAAGGTGCCAGCAAAGGCGAAGGTCTTGGTAACAAGTTCCTGGCAAACATTCGTGAGGTAGATGCTATTATTCACGTAGTGCGTTGCTTCGAAGATGAAAACATCGTTCACGTGGATGGTAAAGTAGATCCTATTGCTGATAAAGAGATCATCGATACAGAACTGCAGCTGAAAGACCTGGAGTCTATTGAGAAAAAGATCCTGAAAGTTGCACGTTCTGCTAAATCCGGTGACGCCAAGGCTAAAAAAGAATTGGCCAGCCTGGAAAAGTATAAAACCCACCTGGAGTCTGGACAGAATGCCCGTAGCTTGGATGTTAATGAGGATGACCTGGAAGCTGTGGAGGACCTGAAGCTGCTTACCGCAAAGCCGGTAATTTATGCTGCCAACGTTGATGAGAACTCTATGAACGATGGCAATAAGTACTCTCAGACTTTAGCAGAACACGTAAAGAACGAGAATGCGCAGGTTGTGTTGATCTCTGCCTCTATCGAAGCGCAGATCGCTGAGCTAACAGACCTGGAAGAAAAAGAAATGTTCCTGGCTGAGTACGGCCTGAAAGAGTCTGGCTTGAATAAGCTGATCAAGGCATCTTACAGCCTGCTTAACCTGATCACATATTTTACAGCTGGTGTAAAAGAGGTACGCGCCTGGACAATCGGTAAAGGCTGGAAAGCTCCTGCTGCTGCTGGCGTAATTCACACAGACTTTGAGAAAGGCTTTATTCGTGCTGAGGTAATTAAACTAAAAGATTACCAGGAGTACAAAACAGAAGCTAAGATAAAAGAAGCCGGTAAAATGGCTGTTGAGGGTAAAGAGTACGTGGTGCAGGATGGTGATATTATGCACTTCCGCTTTAACGTGTAAGTATACTAAAGTATAAAAGCAAAAGGGGCAGATGAAAATCTGCCCCTTTTGCT
>NZ_JBBKTR010000028.1:0-11206 GCF_037892465.1 Pontibacter sp. H249
ATGAACTCAATAACGCTATTATAAAGTTAGTCTGCCAGACCTTCAGAACATTGATCAACTCTTTGGGTATGTAATTTATATTTCCTTGAGAATAAAAATGTCTCCGTAAACCTCCTTTGGAAAATATTTCTTACTTACCTCGCACTGTGATGCTGCTGTTCACAGCCTCCCATCTCAGCACGTGCCAAGCGGAATCGAAGTCTTCATCGCTTATGGTTAATAATGAACTGTAATTCCAATTAAATGGCCCTCTGATGAACAGTTGCTCTTTTGCAAGGTACTCCCCTTCTTTCCAGATAGCCTCTACGCCATTTATCCATACCAGCCATTTGACATGCTGTCCGTCTTTGGGTAGGGTGTTTTTGTCTAACTTTATCTTTGGCATCTCTGGTATCACAGAATTTTGGTACCACAATACGGACAGTAGCAATGTATAAAAATGGCTTGCTGATGTTGTTCCAACCCCTTGAGATGAACGTGTAACTCTGAGAATGTCACCGCCTTGACTTCTTGCACCCCCCTCTCGTTCTCGCATATGAGAAGTTCTGTTGGCACAGTCACCTTCACAACATTCTTGCCTTTCATAGTAAGTTCCCGCTCTACCTGCTCTTTGATTTCCCTAATGCAATTACAGTTCATGGTATCACCGTTAGATTTAACAACAGAATAATTTACCGCTATCTTTAGTTTGCATCAACTTATTTACATGAACAAAGTGCCTTTTTTGATGAACTGCTTCCAGCCTTAGATGACTCTAGTTTAGATATGTTAGTGATTAGCGGTCTTATGAAAATGTAGGAATTTGAGACAGAAGTGAAAGGATAATTTAATTTGCATAAGTAACAATATAATGTTACATTTGATAAGCCTATTTCGTATACCAGTACAGGCATTATCTTGAGTTAGCATGAACAGAGTAAAAGGCATTTTGCGGAACGGGACCACGATCATACTGGAAAACTATGACCAGAGCAACGTGGACGATATGTACTTCATCAAAGCCATAGAAGCTACGAACCGGCGCAATCACAGAACTATAGCAGAGTACTTCAACGGACTGATCAGAAGCCTGGAGACAGTGCAGCAGGAGGTCAGGGAGCAGAAAGTACAGCAACTTTTATCTCAGTACAGAGACAGGCCTGTGGTGTCGGAAAAGGTTCGCCAGGAACGGAGGGAGCAACTCGGGCAGACAAACCACATAGCTGCCTGCGAGGGCTACGAGGAGGAGGAGCTCAACAAGGTGCTGGACGAACTGTATATCAACGGACAAATCACGCCTGAGGAGATGACTCAGGTATTCAACTTAAAGTATCTGTAATGAACGACAGGTACTGCTATCCCGGCACCAGTGTGCTGATCAATCATTTTGACATCAGGGACGCAGCTAAGCTAAGCAAATTAGAGCTTACCCACTGGAGGCATAACGTATTGGCTTTGCCTGGTAAATTAGCCAGTCAACTAAAGTTTAATTTAGCGTTTTGGCAGCTGATCCACAAGGAAACATTTGGCACCGTCTATCCCTGGGCAGGGGAGCTACGGAGTGTGATGATCTCCAAAGGCAATGCCGTACATGCCGCGCCACGTATGATTGAGCCCTATGCCAACCACTTACTCCAGGAGCTGAAGGCAGCGGGGTATTTAAAGGGGCTGGACAAGGAGCAGTTTCTATTGAAGGGATCTTATTTTTTTGAGGAGCTGAATGCCATTCACCCCTTTCGGGAGGGAAACACCAGAACACTAAAGGTTTTCTTTTCCCTTTTGTCCCGACAGGCGGGGTATGAAATAGACTGGCGCAAGGTTTCAGCGCAGCAGTACCAACAGGCAGAGCAGGCTTCTTTTGCTGTAGGAAACAAAGGCCCCTCCCCTTTTTACCCGCTGTTTAAGGAGGCCCTTGAGCCTGTTGAGTTATCAAATAAGCAATCTATCAGGTTCAAACTATGAGTGAGAACAACCAAGGCGAGACATGTGCAGCGTGTGATCCTAAGACCCACATCAGCTCAGAGGTGAAGGCTATGTTTAAGGAGACAAACCTTACCTGGGAGAAGTTGGCAGAGCTGGATGAAGGCGTTGGCCGTGGGAAGGGGAGCTATAGGCAAACCTTTTTGGCAAGGCTTATCAAAGCCCAGGAAACGCTGCAGAAAGTCGGGTACAGTATCCGAATCGAGAAAGGTTAGTTCTGTAAAGATTTACATTTTGTACATTGTTAACTTTGAAAAAATTTAACTTACCCAAAGATTTTTACCAACCCGTTCCTTATAAGGAGGAGGAAGGACTGTACCAGTGGCTGAGTTGCCAATCCGTACCTGTTTTTTAGTAACTTATGCAACACGAGAACAAACCCTCTGAGGCCCTTTTAAGCGATCCGACCTACTTTCTGAGTAGGATTGACAGGAGCGTAGCCGATAACATTAGAGACATTGAGAAATCCTTTGATGAGGATGCCGGTATTGTGAAAGATTTTATCGTTTTCATTTCGAGGAAAATGAAAAAGGACCTTTTCGGTTTCACGAGGTTCACGCTTTCAGAATTTTGTAAAGAAACTGGGCGTAACAAGCAGACCTTATGTGAGGTACACCCCAAGTTCAGAAATAACCCCAAAGCGGAAGTACCGGAATATTTCGGTCACAGGTTTGAGACAACCTTTGATTATGCCTTGTTCCACATGCTGAGTAATAACATCATCTTCTCTCGTTCCTACGAATATAAGCATCAGGATAAGGTGATAGAGCTGAAGAACTTTGCCATTCTCAAGGATATTAAGGTTAGCATCGACAGACACACCAATACCATCAAGATTTACGATGTCCGGATATCGGATGAGCTTATGGAAGGGTTCTTCCGCAGGTACTATACCATCGACACCAACGGCTACAAGCATGTAGGAAAAGGGCGCGGCGGCGACGGGCGTAAGAGCCTGTACATTTTCCTTTACAAGACGCGTCACCAGCTGCTTAGTTCGGGTAAACGCATCACAAAGTTGCCTATAGATTTGTTGGCCTCAGTTGCCCATATTGAGTCAGAGGAACCTCGGTTCAAGAAAAAAAGTGTGAAGAGGGTACTGGACTACATTCGGGAGAAGGGAAAGCTGCCTTTCGACTATACCTTTGTTCAGGGGGATCCAACGAAAAAGTACCAAGAACTCTACTGGGTTAGTCTGGACTTCTCCGTATACCACGAGGTGATGGAGGCGAAGGAGGATCATAACTTTTACATTGCCCTGCTGGAGCGTATGCGAGATCTTTTCCACCATACCTATGGGAACCATGTCCAGATCACAGGAGAGAAAGATACTTTTCAGCGTTGGCTAACTAATTCGGACGCGGACCTAACGCACAAGGCAAATGAGCTTTGCAAAGCATACTTTAAGGTGCACAACAAGGATATCACATTGGCAATGGCGAAAAAGCTTATTCGGGGAGGTCTATTCTCCGACGATAATTAAAAAGCTATTCAAGTATTGTCACGCAGGGCAGAACTAGAGTCCAGATGAAAACTCAGTATGTTGCCTCAGGAAGGACTTTAAGGAAATGTTCCAGCCTATTATTCAAGTATTGCCACGCATACGAGACATAAAGAGCCAATCTAATATATGGATGAGATATGACTTTTGCAAAATACAGACTTGGAGAAGATGTAGAAGTAAGCGGTACGCTCACAGGATTAGGTGACCAAAAAGGTAGAGTCACCGAAATAGTGTATGACAAGCTGAGCAGCCAATTCTTCTATAACGTGCAATGTGGAGAGGATCGACATTATGCGCAGGAACGATTTGTCTCTACTGTACAGAAACTTAACGAAGGCACTTGAATAAAGCTAGAAACTCCTAGCGGATGTCTCCAGCATGCCACAAGCGTTCTTTCTGAGGGTCTCTTGACAGGTTGCGTTACTGCAAGCCATATGAAGCGGCAGGTTTAATGTATCGCATCGATATTTTCCCTTATGGATGCCTTCTTGAGCCAAGAGGATATTTGCTATTCAAGTATTGCCTCACTCTGTCAGAGCCGTTCATGTATTGCCTCAGTAGCCGGAGCCGTTCAAGTACTGCCACAATCCATTCAAGTATTGTCTCAAGTCGTTCAAGTATCGCCACAAATTGGCTATTCCCCTCAACAATAGCTGTTTTACCTACTCAAGTATTGCCTCAAGCCATTCAAGTATTGCCACGCTTCTCCAAAGCTGTTCAAGTATTGCCTCAGTAGCAATAGGTCATTCAAGTATTGCCACACCCACAATGCACCCCATTGGCTCTATTCCGTACAGCCGTTCAAGTATTGCCACTAAATATATATACTTCTATATACTTCCTTATAAATAGTAAATTGAAATGTCGGAGGGGTTCGTGAACAATAAAGATTTAACAAAAGGGAAGAGAAAGAGACTTGCGCTGCGAAAATTACACAACTTCTTCACAAAAACAGCTAAAATATGACCAGTGCTTTAATAACTAGCTATGAAGTCTAAAGATTCCTATACAGGGCCGGGAAAAATAAGATAAAAGCATAAAAATAATACATACATAATGTAACTTTTTATATACACATCGTATATATCAATATATCTTTTATATTAACCCCTTTAAATTTTGTGTGTATGGAACAGACTTCAACAACCGTCAGCCAGATTGCAGAGGTAAAGCTCAGCTACCATCCCCAGGTGAAGCCCTCCGAGCGCCCGCAGATTACGAGTTCTAAAGACAGTTACACTTTCTTCCTACAGCTATGGGATGAGGGCAGCATACAGTTCCGCGAGCAATTTAAGGTTATGTTATTAAGCAGGGCAAACAAAGTGCTGGGAATATTTGAGGTTTCTACCGGTGGCGTGGCCGGTACGGTGGCAGATCCCAAACTTATCTTTGTCGCTGCGCTCAAAGCCAATGCCAGTGGGATCGTTTTAGCTCATAATCACCCATCGGGCAACTTAAAGCCTAGCAGTGCAGATATTAGCCTTACTAAAAAGGTGAAGGAGGGCGGTAACTTACTTGATATTGCTGTTCTGGATCACATCATCCTTACCAATGAGGGTTATTATTCTTTTGCAGACGAGGGACTTTTATAAAAGTCCCTTACTCCTTCAAATCTCGGCTGTAAACCAACCGTAGCGGCCCGCCTGACGGCGGGTTTTCTTTTTTTCTTTCTGTAGTAATGCCTGTTCTACAATACCACACAAGCAATTTAGCGCTAACATAAGGGGAAATAAAAACTCTATTTTGGGGATAAATTAAATATACTAAATGTAACTAAATGTATACATTACGTATATATTGATATAAGTTTTGTTTAACCTTCTAAAGCTAAAAGTTATGAACGCTTATCAAAAATTCATTCAACTGGCAGATCAGGTAACAAATGAGGTCATCGAGCAATTAGAACAAGGCCAGGTATTCTGGAGAAAGCCATGGACATCTTACGGATTGCCTAAAAACTATGTATCTGGCCGCTATTATGAAGGCTTCAATGCTTTCTTTCTGAACTACCTGACTGATAAAAAAAGCTTTAGGACGCCCTATTTTCTTACCTATAAACAGGCTAAAGAGCTGGGGGGATATGTAAAGAAGGGAGAGAAAGGAACGCAGATCATCTACTGGAAAGTTTACGCCAAAAGTGATACTAGGGAGGGTAATGGCACTGCAGGAGAGACAGAGGAGGTGTATCAGAGAAGGTTTGTCCCTTTTATTTGGACTGTATTTAACATTGATCAGGTGGAAGGAATAGAGTTTACCCTCCCTTCTGTTCATGAGCGTACCGATCTGCAGGTAATAGAGGCTTGTCAGGAGGTGGTGGATCAATACCCTATGCCACGCCCGAACGTTCTGCACGGCGGCTCCCAGGCCTACTATGCGCCTTTTAATGATACGGTACAGATGCCGGAGCTGAGCAGCTTTGTTTCCTCTCAGGCTTATCACGCGACTTTGTTTCACGAACTGATTCACTCTACAGGCCATCAAACCAGGCTTAACCGTTTCGCCGATGAAGCGAAGGCGGCCCGGTTTGGGGACATAAATTACTCTAAGGAGGAGCTGATAGCCGAGATGGGAGCAAGTTTCCTCAACGCCTTTGCAGGTATCAAAGCGGAGGTTTTTGAGAACTCGGTGGCCTACCTGCAGGGATGGGCGAAGAAATTCAAAGATGACAAGACCATGATTATCTATGCAAGCACAAAGGCTTTTAAAGCGGCCAGCTATATCCTGAACCTACAGGCAGATAGTAACCTGGGGGCAGAAGCAACAACTATGGCAGCATAGTCCTTTGAAAGATCTTGTCTGGTAACATCAGGCAAGATCTTTCATTTTAATACTGATGGGGTTAACTGGGGAGATTTGAAAGTCGAAATTCTGCCATGGCGACCCGCCTTCGGCGGGGTTCTTTTGGTGTATTAACTTTAGGTGAAGTGTAATGATGTGTTCAGGTAACTACTAATTCTAGAGCTGCTACATTTAATATTTCTTAGAAGTTATCTTTTTTAACATATAAGCAGTTATGAGAGAAAGTGCCTTGGTTGGGCAGAACAGAGGCCTAAAAATTGAGCGAATTATATGGCTTTTTTGGGAATGCCAGGGTTTACGGCTTCTCCACCGGAAAGCAACTCACCGGGGTGTGTTATTTGAACCTATCGGCTGCAAAGGTCAGCAGCAGCTCTTGTTCTGCTGGATGGGCGGGCACGCCACTGTGCCATAAGAGCAGTACACGCAGCAGTCTCCTGACTTGGGTTTCAGTACGGTGCGGCATTGCTCGCACTCGTAGAAATACTGGCAGGCATCCGTTGGCATCTGCTCCTCTTTCCTGTGCCCGCACTCCGGGCAAGTAAGCACGGAGGCTGTCTTCGTCTTATCCATCATGGCTTCTTATCCTCTATGGCCACAGTGTAGCCTGTTTTCTTCGCCGCCTGCAGGATCTGCATGGGCTTTACCTTTGTGCTGTCATATTTGATAATGGCATTGCCTTTCTCGTAGGAGGTGCTCACGCTGAAGACACCTGCCAGCTTACCTATTTCCTGGTTCACATGCGCCTCACAGCCCGTACAGGTCATGCCCTTAACCTGCAGCTTTACCGACTGCGTGAAGTCCGTCTGCACGCTGGCAGCTTTGGCAACGGGTTGTTGCCTGTAGAAGGCTCCCGCATACTCAGGGAAGGCCAGCAGGAGCAGTGCCACGCAGCTTACGGCCAGCAGGAATTTGTTTGATTTCCAAAAAGTAGGGCTCGCCTCCCCCTCACATGCACAGGCAGCAGCTGATTTTCCTGCCTTTAGCCGCTGGTACCAGGCCAAAGCCAGCACGGCCACGGTAACGCCTGCCAGGTAAGGCCTGAAAGGCTCCACCCATCCAAAGGCGGAGATGGCACCGGTGACGCCGCCTACCAGGGCCAGTAAGGGAGCGATGCAGCAGAGCGATGCAAGAAGGGCCGTCAGCAGGCCGGTTCCTAACAGTCTTGTCGGGGATGTTCTCATGATAGGGATTATGCTTGTTCTAACTTACTGCTAATATGCTTGAAAAGGGGCTTTACGATTTCCAGGTGTTCCTGCTTCAGGGAGTAAAAGATCGTTTGCCCCACTTTTTTGCTCTGGATGATGCCGCCGTCCTTAAGCTTGCGCAGCTGCTGCGACACGGCGGGCATGGTCATCTGCAGCACGTCGCTTAGGTCGCACACGCACAGCTCCCCCTCCTCCTCCAGCAGGTAGAGGATCCTCAGCCTCGTCTCGCTGCCAGCCAGACTCAGCACCTGGCTCAGCGTCTGAATCATGGTCCCTGCAGAATCCAGCTTCTCAGCGCACAGCTTCAGCCGGTGCTCATCGGCATATACCCGGATACATGTTTTATCTTCTCTCATTTCAAATATTTATACAACAAAATTACAAACATAAAAGTATTTAAGCAAATACTTAAATAATACTTGACAATACGAACTTGCTATGAAATACGATGTGTTTGTGATCGGTGCCGGGATGGCCGGTGCCGCTGTGGCCAAAAAGTGCGCGAAAGCTGGGCTGAAGACCGCCATCTCCGACCTCCGTCCTTATGGAGGAACCTGCGCTCTGCGGGGCTGTGACCCTAAAAAAGTCCTCATTGACGGTGCCAGCCTGCAGGAGCAGGTGCAGTTGCATCTTGGCAAAGGCCTCTCCGGAGAGGTGAAAATAGACTGGGGCGAGCTGATGGCCTTCAAGGACACTTTCACAGACCCTGTGCCGGAGAACATGGAGAAGGGTTTTGAGAAAGCAGGCATAGACACCTACCATGCCCCTGTCTCCTTTTTGGATGAAGCTACCCTGCAGGTTGGCCAGCAGGCTATTGCCGCTGAAAAGATAGTGGTGGTTACCGGTGCACGCCCAAGGGAGCTGGACATGCCGGGGGCAGCGCATGCCATCACCAGCGACGATTTCTTCAACCTTACACAACTGCCAAAGCACATCACCTTTTTGGGCGGCGGCTACATCTCTTTTGAGTTTGCCCACCTTGCCGCACGCGCCGGGGCCAGCGTCACCATCATAGAGCACGGCCCCCGCCCCCTGAAGCACTTTGAGCAGGACATGGTGGACGAGCTGGTGCGTGTGTCCAGAGAGGCAGGCATTGACATAAGGCTTAACTGCCAGGCAAAGCGCATCACGCAGCAGGGCAGCGAGTATGAAGTCAGTTTGGAAGGCGAGGCAGGCAGGGGAACGCTTGAAACAGGGCTGGTGGTAAGCACCATTGGCCGTGTGCCGGAGGTGGGCCAGCTGAACCTGGAGAAGGGTAATGTAGTGCACGGCAGGAAGGGCATTGAGGTGAACGAGTACTTGCAAAGCACCTCTAATCCCCGCGTGTACGCGGCTGGAGACGTGGCCGACACAGAAGGCTTGCCCTTAACGCCAGTGGCTGTCTACGAGGGGCACTTTCTGGCAGCGAACATCATCAAGGGCAACAGCAAAAAAGTAAACTACCCGGAGATTCCCACGGTGGTCTTCACCATTCCGTCACTGGCATCGGTGGGGTTTACTGAAAAGCAGGCGGAGGAACAGGGGCTGGATTACAGCGTAAACTCCCTGGACGCCAGGAAGTGGTTTAACGGGAGGAGGCACCGCGCCCCTGCCTATGCCTATAAGGTGCTGGTTAGTAAGAGTGACGGAAGCATACTTGGTGCGCACTTGGTGGGTCCGCTCGCGGAGGAGACGATCAATATTTTTGCTTTGGCTATGAAAGCAGGGATGAAGGCAAGAGACCTGAAAAGCTTTCTTTTCAGTTACCCTACCATGGCGTCAGATGTAAGCTACATGGCATAGCACTCTTTCATCTTTATTGAACATAAAGCAGCTTAGAGAATCTGTACCTTTACTCTATCTAAATATGCTTGTTTTTCTGTGCCCCAATGCTCCGATCTTATCAATGACTTGACGGACACTGCAGCTACTTTCTGAAAGCACTTGTAGCTTGCAAAAACATCAAATCTTCCTCCCTCCTACTTCTGCTGTCTTACTTGCTCTTAAGCAACAGGTATAGGAATATTACCCAATAAACTTATTAAGTACTTTTAGTATCAAATTGTATATACTACGTATATATTTGTAAACGTTACTTTATAGCTGTTATATTTTAAGATAAGCCATCAAGATCTTTTTAATTATAGAAAAATGCAAATAGAAGATAAGAGCCCTAAGTTTGAGTTAGGTAAGCGCATGCTTGAGAATCAGCAGCTGACTTCCCTTGCAGAGCTGTTTGATATCGTGCCTTATACTCCCGTGGCCAAAGCACTAGGCGTAAACAACCAGCGACTGCGGAACAAGATTGACGATCCTCGGTCCTTTCGGGTAAGTGAGGTGCTGGACCTGGCGGTACTATTGGATGTAGATGCGGGTAAGCTCTTTGCCCTACTTCAAGATACCATCAAGAAATCGGCTGTTGCTGAAGGAGTAAGCGAATGATAGCTTCACTAAGTATAAGATGCTAAGCTTATCTATTGTCTACTATCTTATTAATCAACTTCTAGCTTTTTTAGCCTATGAATCTATATGAGTTCAATAGTATTCTTTCTATCGATGACAGGGCACAGGCTGTATGGGATGAGGGGCAGTTTCTTTCTAGCCACCTTGACGGGGAGTATCGGGTATGCCTCTACTACATGGCTAATTTTTTTGCAGAGGTTTGGTTAAGTTCATGCGATAACGATTACAGGATTTGCCGTGTACGGGCTTTTAAGAGCCGAAGACTTCTGGAACCTTACCTCTCCCCTATCGACCTGTCTACCTTTTTCTGATTCTTTTTTCTTTTAACACTATCACTCTTGACCATTATTCAGCTGCTTGCCTATAATTGACAAATATTCCTGTCTGCTGAAAAATAATTATTATCTAATATTTAAAACCTAATACTTTTAATGTAATAGATAATACGTATTATCTATTACATTAAAAGTATTAATGAACAACTATTGTTTATCTTGCTCCTCTAGATTTAGTACCTGAGCCTTTTTCTTTTATTTAGGGAGTAGTTATTATCGATCCTCCTCTATTCCCTTTAGCTTATCCATTGTTCCGCCTTTGGTAGCTTGCCTTTCCGCCCTTCTCCTTGGTTTTGCATTACTAGCCTAGAATTCCTTATTTTGGTGTATGATGGGCTTTGTATTGCAAGATGTGTTTTGAGTCCCTCAAAACCTCTTGCCTTGCTTTCAGCGTAGCTATCAGCAAGGGGGAAATCCACTCGCAACTCGTGTCTTTTATTGAGCAAAGAATGTATGGAAGATATTAAGAAAGCAAAGGGAGGGCGTCCAAAACTATCGCCTGAATTAAAGAGAGCCAGGCAAGTAAAGCTGACCTTTTCCGATAGCGAATACAGGCGACTGGAGGCTGAGATGACGGCTGCAGGGCATGAATCATTGTCTGTTTACCTGCGGAAGAAGGCGCTGGCGCAGCCTGACGATTTTATTGCTAATCCTAAAGAGTTAATCGCGGTGTTGGATAGGCTCGGCCCAGAGATCAGCAGGGTCGGTAACAATATCAATCAGGTAGCCAGGTATGTCAATTACCTGAAGGCAAACAATATGATAAACATGCAGTTTCTTGCCGATTTTAACAGACACATGATAGAGTTTAGTATCATAGAAAAAGAATTGGTCAAGGCGCTTCGCTCTTTTCTTCGGATTGCTGCTGCAAGGTTCAAGAAGTTTAAATAATATTTATTATTTAATAAGTAAGATTTAATAAGTAAGATTTAATAAGTAAGATTTAATAAGTAAGATTTAAT
>NZ_JBBKTR010000029.1:0-9104 GCF_037892465.1 Pontibacter sp. H249
ATCAGCCTGCAGGTTTATACTTTGCAGGCTGATGTGTTTTTAAACTCCTGTGCTGTTTAATATTAAATTACTAACTATATATCCATTTATATACTAGTTTGCGTAAGTATAACACGCTGCTGCAGTCTATTGCTGCTGCTGCAACTTTGCTCTACATCTATAATCGCATCTGCAAGTATGATAAAACTATATGCAGCTCCTATTTCGCCGGTACGTATTACGCTTAGCCAGCTGCTCACCATTCTGACCCTATTCACAACTACTAGCCTTTTTGCCGATAACAGGCTGCACATGATCCCTGTTCCGCTGGAGGAACGCGTTGCCAATGCAGAAGTAATTATTGAGGGTGAGGTAGTTTCACAGAAGTCTTTCTGGAACGCTGAGCATACCAACATTTATACTTCAAACATCATCCGGGTTTACAAAGTATTTAAAGGCACCGTGCAGGAGCAGGAAGTAGAGCTGATAACACAAGGAGGCAGCGTTGGGCTTAAAAGACATGTGGCATCTGCGGCGCTGGAGCTATACAAGGGGCAGCAGGGCATTTTCTTCTTGCTACAGGAAAAAGAAGTTAATGCAACGCCATACAACCTAGCCACACGCACAAGAGCCTACGCCAGCAAGCAGGGCTTTGTAAAGTATAACCTGCAGGAGCTATCTGCTACAGATGTTTTTAATACCTACAGTTCTGTGCAGCTGCTATATAATAGAATAACAAGCAAAGCAGGAAACAACTACCGCGTAGTGCAGGAAAACACCCCGTTGCAGAAAGCGGTAGATGCACGCCAAACAGGCAGCCAGCCGCAAACACAGAACAGCCTGCTTATTCCTGTTATAACAAACTTCTCGCCTATAGTTGCAACAGCTGGCACAGGTGCCATACTTACTATTAACGGCAACAACTTTGGCAGCACCCGCGGCTCTGGCAAAGTGGAGTTTCGCAATTCTGATGATGGAGGCAGAACCACGGTAGAGCCCCGCTTAAAAGATTATATCTCGTGGTCTAATACTCAGATAAGAGTAAGAATACCGTCGCGGGGTGCGAACGGTGGCACAGCCGGATCGGGTGTGGTACGTGTAACAGCTTCTGATGGTACGGCTATAAACAGCCTTACCGAACTAATAATAGAGTATGCTATACTTAATGTAACCCTAACCGATAGCAAAATCAGATCTTTTGAACCGCTGCTACAAGGTAAAAACGGCGACGGAGGTTATACAGTACGGTATGCCCCAAGTATGCAAAACAGAGCTGCCGCACGCGAAGGTTTTGAACGTGCCTTAACCACCTGGTCGTGCGCTACAAATGTAAACTGGGAAGTAGGTGCATCCACAAATATAGAGGCTGCCAAAGACGATGAAATTTCTGTTATACGTTTTGCTGCGGGCTCAACATTCGGAGACGAAAATGTGTTGGCCAGTACGATTAGCTATTGGGAGGGCTACCTCTGCGACAACGATACACTTTTCTGGCTTAGCGAGTTTGACATGTCGATTAACAGCAGCATTAACTGGCAGTATGGCCCGGGAGGACCAGGTGAGAGACAATATGACTATGAAACAGTTATATTGCATGAGCTAGGCCACGCCCACCAGCTGGGGCACGTAATACTGCCGCGTGCGGTTATGCACTATGCTATAGAGGCCCAGGCGTTGGTTCGCGATCTCAGCGATGCCGATATTAGGGGCGGAAACAGGATGATGGAAAGGAGTATACAGCCGATCACTTGTAACGTTCCCATCTCACCGATGACACTTAAGCTAGACAGCGAGTGTAACCTGGCTCCGGAGATATTTACCTTTGACGGCGCATTTCAGGGTGGCCAAGTGGTGCTTAACTGGGAGACCCGGCAAGAGCAAAATGTAGATTTTTATACAGTACAGCGCAGTGATGATGGGTCGGAATGGAATGATATTGCCGATGTTGATGCTAAAGGATCTGGGTTTTATAACTACACTGACCGTAACCCGCTGGCCGATATAAGCTATTACCGCCTAAAGGTTGTTTACAACGACAACAGCACCAGCTTCTCGCCACGTGTACGAATTTTAGACCCGGCATCTCTGCGCGTTTTAAGGGTTTACCCTAACCCAGTAGGGCCAGATGTACACAGCGTTAACCTGCTCTATTTGGTACAGGCCAGCACAACCTTAACCGCACAACTTTATAATTCCACTGGTAAGCAGGTTCGGGACCTGAATATTTCGCTGTCAACATTAAACGTACCTATCGAGGTATCGCTAAGCGGTTTGGCACCGGGTGTGTATATCCTAAAGTGGCAGGAAAGATCGAACAGCGGACAGTTTAAGATACTGAAGTTGTAGAAACTCTGAGTTAAATACCTGTAAGGCGTATAGGCTGATTTGGTATCGGCCTAAGCAATTCTCTTTAAAGTAGCTTAGTAAGTAATGTTGCACTGCTCTCAAAAAGACTTTTTCTCTCTGAGAGCAGTACAACATAAACAGATGTAGGTTATAACATCGCTTTTAAGGCAAGCTACAGCTACAAGGTTGCAGTTCTCCTATAAACGCTATATTAAGGCGGATGCCGTGCAAATACTTTTACGACAGCATTTTACTCGTAGCAGCATATAGGTAAGGTTGTTTTATAACTTGGAAAGGACGATTTGTATGACTGCAAATTTGTAACATCTGCCACAGCGAAACAAAGCATTTTTCACCCTGTTTGTAACATCACCTAACACCTCTTTTTACTCTATTATCATCGCAAAACATTGGCTTAACGCACCTAAAGCCACTATTAAGCTGTTTAAACATCTATATTTTGTAACATAAGCTATGCTGTGTTATGGATATTTTTTATGTTGAACGCCTCCTGTAAAAACAGAAACCTTCTCAAACTGGCTTTATAATAGCCATATGCTTATATTTGAAGTAGCACATCAATGCTGAAACCTCAGTACAGTATGGCCAAAAAGAGACGCAAGTTTACGCAATGCCCTAATTGCGGGTATATTTTTGAGGAGGTGAATAACTTTTGCCCTAACTGCGGCCAGGAAAACCATGACTTAAATGTACCGGTTAAGCACCTGATCGCAGAGTTTTTTGAGGGCACTTTACACTTCGACACAAAAGCCTGGATAACGTTAAAGTATCTTATACTTAAACCGGGCCTGCTCACCGAAAAATTTAATATCGGGCAGCGTGCCTCTTATGTTCCGCCCTTTCGGCTGTATGTTTTCGTAAGTATAATCTTCTTTTTTCTGTTAGCGCTCATTGCCGATAACAGTGTTAGATTAAACGGAGGAAAGCCCAACAGCGAAGCCACTACAGTACTTCCCGGAGTTACGATAAGCACAAACCAGAACGACTCGTTAATTGCCGCTGCCGCCGACTCCGCTGCACTCGAAAAAGTAAAAACCATTACACAAGATTCTAAAGAGCTGCAGGCCCTGCAGTCCGAAATCGGAGAAAACAAATTTGCATCAGAGTTTGCTGATAAGTTTGCCAAGTTCACCAGTCACGGCGATGAGTCAAAACAGAAGCTATTTAAGAACCTCTCTTTTATGATGTTCCTGCTGATGCCGTTCTTCGCATTGGTGTTATACTTGTACTACCGCAAGCAAAACCGCAATTACGTAGAGCACCTGATGTTCTCTATCCACCTGCATACATTCTACTTTATACTTTTGATGGTAGCGATGCTGGTAGGGCAGCTTTTGCCAACACTTGAGTTTGAAGGGGTAGTGTTTTTAATTATGGGTTTATACTTATACTTCGCCCTTCGGCAGGTGTACAAACAGTCTTATCTGCGCACATTCTTCAGTCTGCTGCCAATTGGCTTCGCTTATTTAATAACTTTGGCTATCTTTTTCTTGAGCACTATTTTCGTGAGCGTGCTTTTAACTTAAGCCTTCTATACTTTCATCCTTATGTCTTTAACTGCCACCGTTACCACCACCTGGGACAAACTGCTCTCAAAGAAACGCTTCGAAACTTCCGATAAAAAGTATACTTCCGATGAGTCGGTGCGTGGTGAGTTTCAGCGCGATTACGATCGTATTGTGTTTTCTTCTGCTTTCAGAAGGCTACAAAACAAAACACAGGTAATGCCTATGCCCGAAAGCGATTTTGTGCACACCAGGCTTACGCATAGTTTAGAGGCATCGGTGGTAGGCAGGTCTTTAGGTCGTATTGTAGGCAAAAGCATACTGGAGAGAAACCCGGAACTGGCGCAGGAGAAGAATATACAGGAGGCTGATTTTGGTGATGTGGTAGCAGCAGCCTGTTTAGCGCACGATATCGGCAACCCACCATTTGGCCACTCCGGCGAAGATGCGATATCGGCATACTTTCTTAGCAGCGAGGCGCAGCCATACTTAGCAAACTTAACAGAGGCAGAAAAAGCTGATTTAACCCGTTACGAAGGCAATGCAGCAGGCTTTAGAGTACTTACCTATACTTACCCGGCACACTGCAACCTTCCCGGCGGCCTTAGCCTTACCTATACTACGCTGGCTACTTTTACCAAGTATCCCAAAGAGTCGCTTCCGATCATCCTGAACACGAAGAACACCAGCGAGAAAAAGTATGGCTTCTTCCAGACGGAAAAGCAGTGGTTTGACAATATTGCCAAAGAGCTGGGACTATTAAAGAAAGGGCATGACGGCGAAGTATTTTACAACCGCCACCCACTAGCCTTTTTAGTAGAAGCCGCAGACGATATCTGTTACCGCATCATTGATTTTGAAGATGGCCTTAAACTTGGCCTGGTTCCGCATGAGCAGGGCATCGGTTTGCTGCGCCAGATACTGAACGACAACCCTGACCGTAAATCAAGCCTAACCTTTTTTGACTGGAAAGAGGAAATCGGTTACCTGCGAGCCCGCATCATCGGCAAACTGATAGATGAGACAACTGCATTATTTTTAAAGCACGAGCAGGAGCTACTAGCTGGCACTTACGATAAGCCGCTGATAAATGAACTAGAGTGTAAACCCATACTTGACCAGATAAAAGACTTATCTATAAAGCTGATTTACCAGAACCGCCCAGTGTTGGAGATAGAGGCAGCCGGCTTTGAGGTATTAGGAGGCTTACTGGACGCAGGCATAAAAGCCGTGTTTGAGAAAAACTCCAAGCACCACCGCAAACTAGCTGCACTTATACCGCCGCACTACATTGCGTTAACAGAAACAGCAACTGATTACGATCGCATCATCCACATCTGCGATTTTGTAACCAGCCTTACCGACCAGGCTGCATTAGGGCTATACCGTAAAATAAAAGGCATAGAATTGCCTAAGATGTATTGATTTTAGCGTGCTGTTAAAGGCTTATACTTTTAGCAAACTGCCTTACTTTATGCATCAACGCGGCAATTACATGCTGTGTTAAGCGCTACATTTTAGTTCGTCTACAAAATCATTGGGTTCATCTGCATTTGCTCTTAATTGGCAGAATTGAGCATCCCATATGGGGTTTTAAATTCGCTACTTCCTCAAATTTGAACTAATTTTAGACTTCATAGAAGTTAATTTACCTATTACAAAAACAGTATTAGTATTCTCCTTTAACAAATAAACACAATGAAACACAAGCTGTTATTATGCCTGCTGTGGTGTGCCTCCGGCCTTATGGCCATGGCGCAGACCAAGGGCAACAAGATTGAGTTTACGGAGTACACCCTCCCGAACGGCCTGCACGTAATCCTGCATCAGGATAAGTCTACGCCTAATGTAGCCGTATCGGTGCTGTACCATGTGGGCTCTAAAAACGAAGTAGAAGGACGCTCTGGCTTTGCCCACTTTTTTGAGCACCTGATGTTTGAGGGCACCGAAAATATTGAGCGTGGCCAGTTTAGCTCGCTGGTGCAGAAAGCCGGTGGCGCACTTAATGCCAACACTTCCTTTGACAGAACATACTATTACGAACTGCTACCATCTAACCAGGTTGAACTTGGCATATGGCTGGAAGCGGAGCGTATGAAGCATGCTAAAATAGACGAGGTTGGTGTTGAAACGCAGCGTAAAGTAGTACAGGAAGAGAAGCGTGAGCGCATCGATAACCAGCCTTATGGCTCTATGGGCGAAAACGTATTCTCTCTGGCTTATACTAAGCACCCTTACAAATCTATGCCAATCGGTTCTTTTGAAGACTTGAATGCAGCCAGCATTGAGGAGTTCCGCGATTTCTACAAAACTTTCTACGTGCCAAATAACGCCACACTTTCTATAGCTGGCGACATTGATATTGAGGCTACCAAGAAGATGATCGAGAAGTACTTTGCAGCCATTCCAAAAGGTAACAAAGAGATTCCTCGCCCTAAGGTAACAGAGCCAAAGCAAACAGAAGAGCGCCGTAAAACAGTTTACGACAACATACAGTTGCCAGCCGTTATCCATGCTTACCACATTCCGGCGCAAGGTACTGATGATTATTATGCCCTTTCTCTCTTAACCACTCTACTTTCCGGCGGCGAGAGTGCACGTTTGCCAAAAGCACTGGTAGATAAGCAGCAAAAAGCTGTGGCAGCAGCCTCTATACCGTTCCCAACAGAAGATCCGGGATTGTTCCTGACCTTTGCTATTGCCAACATGGGCGTAGAGGTAGATGACCTTGAGAAAGCCATGAATGCAGAAATTGAGCGCGTAAAAACAGAAGACCTATCGGAGCGTGAGTTCCAGAAGCTTCGCAACCAGGTAGAGAGCCAGTTCGTGCAGCAAAATAGCACTGTTGCTGGCCGTGCAGAGAGCCTTGCTAACTATGCAGTATACTTTGGCGACGCTAACCTGATCAATACTGAATTGCAGCGTTACATGAACGTGACAAAAGCAGACATTAAGCGCGTGGCTAACGAGTACCTGACTAAAAACAACCGTGTAGTACTGCACTACCTGCCAAAATCAGCTCAGCCTAAGTAATTTTTAAGACATAGGACAATTCAGACAAAGGGCTTTATGACAAAGGAAATCAGGTTTATACTTTCTGAGAGTCTTTTGTCCTTTGTCATAAAAATCTTTTGTCAAGTCATAATTGAAGAGAAATCATGATAAAAAAATATTTTAGTACCGCATTTCTGGCGTTGGCACTTGTGTATGTAGCCCCTGCCCAGACAAAACAAACTCCTCCTCCGCCAGGTCCGGCTCCTAAAATTGAGTTGGGCAAGTATGAGCATTTCACGCTGAAAAACGGCCTGAAAGTATACGTGGTAGAAAACCACAAGCTGCCGGTTGTGTCTATGTCGCTTGTACTAGACCGTGACCCGATACTGGAAGGTGATAAAGCTGGCTATGTGCAGGCTGCAGGCCAGATGATGCGCACCGGCACCACCAACCGCACCAAAGACCAGTTAGATGAGCAGGTAGACTTTATCGGAGCAACATTAGGATTCTCTTCTACTGGCTTTAACGCCTCGTCGCTTAAAAAGCACCTGCCAACATTGATGGATCTTACTGCTGATGCTCTGCTAAACCCTAAGTTCACGCAAGAGGAGCTCGACAAGATCAAAAAGCAGATGAAAGCAAACCTGGCGCAGTCTAAAGACAACCCGGATGCCATTGCAAGCCGCACCCGCAACCTGGTGCTGTATGGCAAAGATCACCCGTACGGCGAGATCATGACTGATCAGACAGTGGACAACTTTACGCTGCAGGATATCCAGAATTACTACAACACTTACTACAAGCCAAATATTGGTTATCTGGCGGTTGTAGGTGATGTAACGCCAAAGGAGATGAAGAAGCTCCTGAAGAAGTCGCTTAAAAACTGGGAAAAGGGCGATGTAAAAGATGTGAAGTATGACCTGCCAAAACAGCCATCGCAAACACAGGTAGTTATTGTAGATAGACCAAGCGCTGTACAGAGTGTACTTACCTTAACCAACCCAATCGACCTGAAGCCAGGCGCTGAGGATGCTGTAGCTGCTTCTTTGATGAACAACATATTAGGTGGTGGCATGGATGCCCGCCTGTTTAAGAACCTGCGCGAAACGCATGGTTACACTTATGGTGCCTACTCTGGCGTAACCAACGACGAGATACTAGGCCGTTTTAGCGCCAATGCAAGCGTGCGTAATGCCGTTACCGATAGCGCTGTGGTAGAGTTTATGAACGAGCTTACCAAGATGCGTAACGAGCGTGTAAGCAACGATGAACTGCGTGATGCGAAAGCTTTTGTAATGGGTAGCTACGGCCGAGGCCTGGAGAACCCAGCAACTGTAGCTGTTTACGCTATCAACACTGCACGTTACGGACTGCCAGAAGATTATTATGCTAACTACCTGAAAAAAGTAGAAGCTGTTACAGCAGAAGACATCCAGCGTGTGGCTCAAAAGTATATACAGCCAGATAAAATGTATATTTTGGCAGTAGGTAATGCAGGCGAGGTAGCCGACAAGCTGCAGAAGTTCGATAAAGACGGTAAGTTAGACTACTACAGCACAACCGGCGAAGTAGTGGATCGTGCAGCCATGGGCGTGCCGGCTGGCCTTACTGCCGAGACTGTGCTTGATAACTACATTAAAGCCATCGGCGGCAAAAATAATATCGAAAAGCTGAAAGATGTTACTGTTACCAGCAATGCCAGCATTCAGGGTATGCAGCTTACCATGGTGCAGCAACAGAAAGGCAGCGACAAGTTTGCCATGCAGGTATCTATGAACAACAGCCCGATGCAGCGCGTGATCATCAACGGTGATAAAGGCAAAATGGAAGCTCCGATGCAGGGCATCAACCAGGAGATACCAAAAGAGCAGCTGGCAACGCAGAAACTGGAAGCTAACTTGTTCCCAGTATTGCAGTACGGTAAACTGGGCATTACTACCAAGCTAACCGGTATGGAGAAAGTTGATGGCAAAGATGCCTATGCTGTAGAGGTTATGCAGCCAAATGGCCAGAAGGCTATTCACTACTTCGCTAAAGACAGCGGCCTTCGCCTGAAAGAGGTAAACAGTTTACAAGGGCCGCAAGGCGTAATCACCCAAACAAAAGTATACAGCAACTACAAAGAGGTGAACGGTGTAAAGTTCCCTTATGTGGTGGAGACTACGGTTGGCCCGCAAGTGATCAAGGCTGAAGTACAAAAAGTTGAGGTTAATAAGAACCTAAGCGACGATACGTTTAAGCTGTAAGTATAAATTTATA
>NZ_JBBKTR010000030.1:0-5877 GCF_037892465.1 Pontibacter sp. H249
GTACTGCACCCGGCGCCTGGGGGCCGGGTGGCCTTCCTGGGGCGTGGGTGGTGGTGGTGGTGCAAACGCAGAAGGCCCCGCGACGCGTGGTCACGGGGCCTCTGTTGAAGGGGTTGGCGGCCACCTACTCTCCCGGGTGTGACCCCAGTACCATCGGCGCGTCCGGGCTTAACTTCTCTGTTCGGGATGGGAAGAGGTGCTCACCGGAGCCATAGCCACCATTGTCGTCGCTGCCGTCGTTGTGGCAGCCTAATGCTTTTTAAAGTTGTCTTGGCATGATTGGGGAGAGAGAAGCGAACAGGCGGGCCCTTCGGCCGGTGTGCTGCGCGCACTTGGAACGCGCTCGGGCAATTAGTACCGCTCGGCTTTGCTGTCTCCAGCTTTACACCTGCGGCCTATCGACGTGGTCGTCTCCCACGGCCCTTAAGGGAGATCTCATCTTGGGGCGGGTTTCGCACTTAGATGCTTTCAGCGCTTATCCCGTCCGAGCGTAGCTACCCTGCGCTGCGGCTGGCGCCACAACAGGTCCACCAGAGGCTCGTCCAACCCGGTCCTCTCGTACTAAGGTCAGGACCCCTCAAATCTCCAACGCCCGCAACAGATAGGGACCGAACTGTCTCACGACGTTCTGAACCCAGCTCGCGTGCCACTTTAATCGGCGAACAGCCGAACCCTTGGGACCTTCTCCAGCCCCAGGACGTGACGAGCCGACATCGAGGTGCCAAACCTCCCCGTCGATATGAGCTCTTGGGGGAGATCAGCCTGTTATCCCCAGAGTACCTTTTATCCTTTGAGCGATGGCCCTTCCATGCGGAACCACCGGATCACTATATCCGCCTTTCGGCCCTGCTCGGCTTGTGGGCCTCACAGTCAAGCACCCTTATGCTATTGCGCTCTGCGTACGGTTACCAAGCGTACTGAGGGTACCTTTGAAAGCCTCCGTTATTGTTTTGGAGGCGACCACCCCAGTCAAACTACCCACCAAGCACTGTCCCCCCTTGTAGAAGGTTAGGCGCCAAGCAACTCAAGGGCTGTATTTCAAGGACGAATCCACGACGCCTGGCGACGCCGCTTCACATTCTCCAGCCTATCCTACACATGAGTTACCCAGCGTCAATGCTAAGCTATAGTAAAGGTTCATGGGGTCTTTCCGTCCCGTTGCGGGTACTCGGCATCTTCACCGAGACTACAATTTCACCGAGCTCACGGCTGAGACAGCGCCCAGATCGTTACACCATTCGTGCAGGTCGGAACTTACCCGACAAGGAATTTCGCTACCTTAGGACCGTTATAGTTACGGCCGCCGTTTACCGGGGCTTCGATTCAATGCTTTGCCTTGCGGCTAACATCCCCTCTTAACCTTCCGGCACCGGGCAGGTGTCAGGCCTTATACTTCATCTCTCGATTTCGCAAAGCCATGTGTTTTTGTTAAACAGTCGCCTGGGCCTTTTCACTGCGGCTTCTCCATCGCTGGAGGAAGCGCCCCTTCTCCCGAAGTTACAGGGCCATTTTGCCGAGTTCCTTGGCCGTGATTCACTCGAGCACCTTAGGATTCTCTCCTCGACCACCTGTGTCGGTTTGCGGTACGGGCGGCAAGCCATTTAAACGCTTAGCGGGTTTTCTAGGGAGCCTGATTAGGGACGATCCCCGCGGCCGGGGCCTTGGGGTACTTTCGGGGTTCAGCATCCGCGGCGTACTTCACGACCGTGGATATACCTACGCCCTTAAACGCGCTATTCCGTCAGCGCGCCGTCCTTTCACTTCTCCGTCACCGCATCGCTATGACGTGCCGGTACTGGAATATTAACCAGTTGTCCATCGACCTGCGCTTTCGCCTCGGCCTTAGGACCCGACTAACCCTGATCCGATTAGCGTTGATCAGGAAACCTTGGTCTTTCGGTGTGCGGGTTTCTCGCCCGCATTATCGTTACTTATGCCTACATTTGCTTTTCCAAGCGCTCCAGCGCGCCTTGCCGGCACGCCTTCTCCGCCCTTGGAATGCTCCCCTACCAGTGTAATAAATTACAATCCGCAGCTTCGGTGCCATGCTTGATGCCCGATTATTATCGATGCCCTGTCGCTCGACCAGTGAGCTGTTACGCACTCTTTAAATGAATGGCTGCTTCCAAGCCAACATCCTGGCTGTCTGTGCAACTGGACCCCCTTTGTTCAACTTAGCCTGGACTTGGGGACCTTAGCTGGCGGTCTGGGTTCTTTCCCTCTCGGCGCGGGACCTTAGCACCCCGCGCCTCACTGCCGCGTATATCAAATGGCATTCGGAGTTCGTCAGGATTCGGTAGGATGTGACTCCCCCTAGTCCTATCGGTAGCTCTACCTCCATATGACTCGACCGCGACGCTGCCCCTAAAGGCATTTCGGGGAGTACGAGCTATTTCTCAGTTTGATTGGCCTTTCACCCCTACCCACAGGTCATCCAAATACTTTTCAACGTAAACTGGTTCGGACCTCCATTTGGTTTTACCCAAACTTCATCCTGCCCATGGGTAGATCACAAAGTTTCGCGTCTACCCCCCCTGACTGTGCGCCCTGTTCAGACTCGCTTTCGCTGCGGCTCCGCTCCTCAAGAAGCTTAACCTTGCCAGGGAGGAGTAACTCGTAGGCTCATTATGCAAAAGGCACGCCGTCAGTCCACGAAGGACCTCCGACCGCTTGTAGGCGCATGGTTTCAGGGTCTATTTCACCCCCCTATTCGGGGTACTTTTCACCTTTCCCTCACGGTACTGGTTCACTATCGGTCTCTCAGGAGTATTTAGCCTTAGCGGATGGTGCCGCTGGATTCAGGCGGGATTTCTCCGGTCCCGCCCTACTCAGGATACCACTAGGGCCAAGAAGCTTACGCACACGGGGCTCTCACCCTCTCCGGCGCGCCTTCCCAGGCGCTTGTGCTTCAATTCTTGGTCCCACGGCGTGGTCCTACAACCCCGGCCGAGCCGTGACTCGACCGGTTTGGGCTCTTGCGCGTTCGCTCGCCACTACTTGCGCAATCATTGTTATTTTCTCTTCCTCCGGGTACTTAGATGTTTCAGTTCCCCGGGTTCGCCCCCCGTAGGGTAGTGCGTCTTCAACGCACTGGGTTGCCCCATTCGGACACCCGCGGATCACATCGTATGTGCCGATCCCCGCGGATTTTCGCAGCTTGTCGCGTCCTTCATCGCCTCTGAGAGCCTAGGCATCCCCCATGCGCCCTTCTCTGCGTTCCCGGGCCGCCTGACTTGCAGGCGGCCCGCCTCTTCGCTTGTTAGAGCATGGGCTATCTTGCGATAGCCTAAACTATAAATTTTGTTTTTCTCTCTCCCATCATGTCAAAGAACTTTCTTCCTTCTCGCTTCCGCACGGCCATTGGTCATGGCCCGGTTGCGGTCGTTTCAGGATGTTGTGGTAAAAACCTGTTGTCTTTACCTGTGCTGTTATTCGGTGTGGAGAATAACGGAGTCGAACCGTTGACCTCCTGCGTGCAAAGCAGGCGCTCTAGCCAGCTGAGCTAATCCCCCAAGTGTTTAAGTTGAGTGGGCCTGCGTGGACTCGAACCACGGACCTCTACATTATCAGTGTAGCGCTCTAACCACCTGAGCTACAAGCCCAGAACAGCGGTGCTGGGCGCCTCACGGCCACCATCATCAGGTTTTGAGGTTTGCAGAGACAGACAGATAAAAAACAAGGAAAAAGATTCCGAGGCCGGGACCGTCCCTAGAAAGGAGGTGATCCAGCCGCACCTTCCGGTACGGCTACCTTGTTACGACTTAGCCCCAGTTACCAGTTTTACCCTAGACGGCTCCTTTGACGGTCACCGGCTTCAGGTCTCCCTGACTTCCATGGCTTGACGGGCGGTGTGTACAAGGCCCGGGAACGTATTCACCGCGTCGTTGCTGATACGCGATTACTAGCGATTCCGGCTTCACGGAGTCGAGTTGCAGACTCCGATCCGAACTGAGACCGGCTTTTTGAGATTGGCGCCCTGTTGCCAGGTGGCGACCCTCTGTACCGGCCATTGTAGCACGTGTGTAGCCCTAGGCGTAAGGGCCATGATGACTTGACGTCGTCCCCGCCTTCCTCGCTTCTTGCGAAGGCAGTCCCTTTAGAGTCCCCGCCATGACGCGCTGGCAACTAAAGGTAGGGGTTGCGCTCGTTGCGGGACTTAACCCAACACCTCACGGCACGAGCTGACGACAGCCATGCAGCACCTTGCTTTGTGCCCCGAAGGGAGGCTCCATCTCTGGAGCTGTCACGCGCATTCTAGCCTAGGTAAGGTTCCTCGCGTATCATCGAATTAAACCACATGCTCCACCGCTTGTGCGGGCCCCCGTCAATTCCTTTGAGTTTCACCCTTGCGGGCGTACTCCCCAGGTGGATGACTTAACGCTTTCGCTTGGACGCCGACAGTGTATCGCCGACATCGAGTCATCATCGTTTACGGCGTGGACTACCAGGGTATCTAATCCTGTTCGCTCCCCACGCTTTCGTGCCTCAGCGTCAGTTTCGGCCCAGCGAGCTGCCTACGCAATCGGGGTTCTTGGTGGTATCTATGCATTTCACCGCTACACCACCAGTTCCGCCCGCCTCGACCGAACTCAAGCCCGCCAGTATCAACGGCAGTTCCACGGTTGAGCCGTGGGATTTCACCGCTGACTTAACGGGCCGCCTACGCACCCTTTAAACCCAATAAATCCGGACAACGCTTGCACCCTCCGTATTACCGCGGCTGCTGGCACGGAGTTAGCCGGTGCTTATTCACCAAGTACCGTCAGTTACCCCCGCAGGGGCGTTTTCTTCCTTGGTAAAAGCAGTTTACAACCCAGAAGGCCTTCTTCCTGCACGCGGCATGGCTGGGTCAGCCTCTCGGCCATTGCCCAATATTCCCTACTGCTGCCTCCCGTAGGAGTCTGGTCCGTGTCTCAGTACCAGTGTGGGGGACCATCCTCTCAGAACCCCTAGCCATCGTAGCCTTGGTGGGCCGTTACCCCGCCAACAAGCTAATGGCACGCATGCCCATCTTCCACCGCCTCAGCTTTGACAGCCGGATGATGCCATCCGACTGTGTCATGCGGTATTAATCCGGGTTTCCCCGGGCTATCCCCCTGTGGAAGGTAGGTTGCATACGCGTTACGCACCCGTGCGCCACTAAACCGGGGACCGAAGTCCCCGATCTCGTTCGACTTGCATGTATTAGGCCTGCCGCTAGCGTTCATCCTGAGCCAGGATCAAACTCTCCATTGTAAAAAACTTTACTGCAGCGAGCTGCAAAATGTGTCTGTCAGATCCCGGCCTCTTGCTGCCTCCCCGAAGGGAGGCGAATCATCTTCCTTGATTCCTGTATGCTATCTGTCTCTTGCAATCTCTCAAAGAACTTGCCAAGGAACTACTTTCCTTGCCTGAGCACCTACCGATGCTGTTACTCTTGTTTTCTTAATTCCCCTTCCTTCCGAAGCGGGGTGCAAAGCTCGGAAACTTCTTTCTCATTTCCAAAACTTTTTTTTCACTTTTTTTTCGAAGAGCTTCCCTCCTCGTCTTCGCCCCTCTCGAAGCGGGCTGCAAAGGTAGGAAAACTTTTCCGTTTCGCAGCAACTTTTTTTTCACTTTTTTTCAGTCTTTTTCTCCGGGGCCCTTCGCCTCGCTTTCCCTCTTGGCCCCTCGCTCGGAACCGGGATGCAAAGGTAAGAAGAGTTTCTGAACCCGCAAGCCCGGGGGCGATTTTTTTTCACTCTTTTTTTCGGCGGCCGGGTCAGGCAAAACAGCCTCCAGGCCCCGTGCGGCGCCTTTCGCTTCCCCCTCACCCTTCCTTTCAAGCCCCGTCCCTGCTGAACCGGGATGCAAAGGTAAGAAAGGTTTTCTTACCCGCAAGGGGGAGGTCAAAACTTT
>NZ_JBBKTR010000031.1:0-2026 GCF_037892465.1 Pontibacter sp. H249
CGACCATTTCGTACGCGCCTGGTTTCATACCTACGGTTTGCCAATCAAGATATCGAACTGCTCCAACAACTACGGCCCGAACCACTTCCCCGAGAAGCTGATTCCGCTGGCCATCAACAACATCAAGAACGGGAAGCCGGTGCCTGTTTACGGCAAAGGCGAGAACGTGCGCGACTGGCTCTATGTGCTGGACCACGCCCGTGCCATCGACGTGATCTTCCACGAGGGCAAGGTAGGTGACACCTACAACATCGGCGGCGTGAACGAGTGGAAAAACCTGGACTTGATCGAGTTGCTCTGCGACCAGATGGACCAGAAGCTGGGCCGCGAGCAAGGGCACTCCAGAAAGCTGATCACGTTCGTGAAGGACCGCGCCGGCCACGACCTGCGCTACGCCATCGACTCATCCAAGCTGATGGACGAGCTGGGCTGGAAACCATCCGTTACCTTTGAGGAAGGCCTGAGCAAGACCGTGGACTGGTACCTGGAGAATACCGAGTGGCTGGAGAACGTAACCTCAGGCCATTACCGCGACTACTACGAAGAGCAGTATACAGATAGATAAATGGAAATTATTGAAACACCCTTGCAGGATTGTTTAGTTGTAAAACCAGCAGTCTTTAACGACCCAAGAGGTTATTTTTTTGAAAGCTTTAATGAGCAGAAGTTTAATGAACTCAGTGGGTTGAATGTACATTTTGTACAGGATAATCAGTCCTTCTCAACTTATGGTGTATTAAGAGGACTTCATTTCCAGGCAGGAGAACATGCACAGGCTAAATTAGTACGCGTAGTGAAAGGCGAAGTTTTAGACGTAGCAGTGGATGTACGGGAGAACTCACCAACCTATGGGCAGCATTTTTCTATCGTTCTTAGTGCTGAGAATAAGCTACAGCTGTTCGTACCGCGAGGCTTTGCCCATGGTTTTGTGGTGCTCAGCGAAGAAGTAGAGTTCTTCTACAAGTGCGATAACTATTATAACAAAGCATCGGAAGGAGGTATCCTATATAAGGATAATGATTTGAACATTGACTGGATGTTGCCTGAATCTGACATTTTAGTATCAGACAAGGATACCAAGAATAGCACATTTGCAGCACTAAGAACTGAAATTGAATATGTCTAAGATCATTGTTTTTGGTGCATCAGGTCAATTGGGCCAGTGCCTGCAGTCGGTTTCTACAGAAAAGAGTATAACAGATATCTGCTACTTACCTGAGGAGGAGGCTAATATTCTGGATCAGGAGGCTCTGCAAAAAGTTTTTGAAACTCATAAACCACAATATTGCATCAATTGTGCCGCCTATACGGCAGTAGATAAAGCAGAGGATGAAAAAGAGCTTGCAGATAAAATTAATGTAGAGGGAGTTGCCAATCTTAGCAAGCTTTGTCAGGAATTTGGTACTACTCTCATTCATATATCCACTGACTTTGTATTTGCAGGCAACACAAATCAACCTCTTAAAGAGGAGGATGAGACAGCCCCTATAAATGTGTATGGTGCTACCAAGCTTGCAGGAGAACAAGTAATTCCTTCTTTTATCAGCAACTACTTTATCATCAGAACCAGTTGGCTGTATTCTGAATTCGGAAACAATTTCGTAAAAACCATGCTGCGACTAGGGGAGGAGCGTGATGAACTTAAAGTGATCTGGGATCAGGTTGGTACTCCAACTTACGCTGTAGATCTTGCTGAGTGTATTTTTAACCTAATCCAGACGGATAATCAGCAGTATGGTACGTACCACTATAGCAATGAAGGGATGACAACGTGGTATGATTTTGCACAGGCAATCTTTGATATTCGTAACATTAAAGTCAAAGCTCATCCAGTTCGCACTTCAGAGTACATAACAAAAGCAGTCCGTCCTTCATTTTCTGTGATGGATAAAACTAAAATGAAACAGAACTTTAACATCAATATCCCTCATTGGCGTGATAGTTTGGTGAAATGTTTAAATCGCTTATAATATGAAAGGAATTATACTAGCCGGGGGCTCCGGCACGCGCCTGCACCCCCTGACGC
>NZ_JBBKTR010000032.1:0-1266 GCF_037892465.1 Pontibacter sp. H249
TGGAAGAGAAAAACGAGCTGGATCTGGAAACGATCAAGCGCCAGTTCCTGGAAGAGTTCCGGAGCGGCAAACCCACCTTTGGCAAAGACGGCGCCCTAGGTCCCTTGTTAAAACATTTTTTAGAAGCGGCTCTGGACGCGGAAATGGACCTGCACCTGTCGGATGAGCAACGGCAGCAAGGCAACCGGCGCAACGGTAAAGTGAGCAAACAAGTCCGTACCTCGGATGGGGTAATTGAGGTGGAATCATCCCGCGACCGTTCATCCAGCTTTGAGCCGCAGATCATCCGCAAGCGTGAAACGGTGCTGGCCGAGAACCTAGAGCCCCGCATCCTGAGCATGTACGGTCTGGGCATGAGCCTTCGCGACATCTCTTCGCATCTGAAGGAGATGTACGACATGGACATCTCCCATGACACGCTCGCTGCCCTGACAGAGAAGATCGTGCCCCAGGTCAAGGAATGGCAGGCCCGGCCATTGGACCCGCTCTACTGCATCGTCTGGCTGGACGCCATGCACTACAAGGTCAGGCAGGATGGGCGCACCGTCTCCAAAGCCGTTTACAACATCCTGGGCATTGACCGCCACGGCCACAAAGAGCTGCTGGGCGTGTATGTGTCGGAAAGCGAAGGGGCCAACTTCTGGCTCTCTGTACTGACTGATCTGCAGCAGCGGGGCCTAGCTGACATCCTTATTGCCTGCATCGATAATTTGAAAGGCTTTGCCGAAGCCATCACCAGTGTCTTTCCGCAGACCGAAGTGCAAAGCTGCATTGTCCACCAGATCCGCAACAGCATCAAGTATGTAGGCTCTAAAGACCAGAAAGAGTTTATTCGGGATCTCAAGCCCGCGTACCGGGCCGAGACAAAAGAGCTGGCCGAGTTGAGGCTGCTGGAGCTGGAGGAAAAGTGGGGCAAGAAGTACCCCAAGGTCATCGAGAGCTGGCAGCGCAACTGGGACAAACTGAGCACGTACTTTAGGTATACCGAGCCGATCCGGAAGCTGATCTATACTACCAACACCATTGAGGGCTTTCACCGCCAGGTCAGGAAGGTGACCAAGACCAAAGGGGCTTTCCCAACGGATATGGCGCTACTGAAACTGATTTACCTGTCTCACCAGAACATCAGCAAGAAATGGGTCATGCCACTTGCCAACTGGAGCCAGACGGCACAGCAGCTCTCGATCTGGTTCGGGGAGCGGATGCAGCTGGACTTGAAGTGAGACGCACTTTAAAAGTTTGGCCCTTTCGCTGTAAGGATTCACA
>NZ_JBBKTR010000033.1:0-844 GCF_037892465.1 Pontibacter sp. H249
TTTATTAGAAGCTATCTCATAAATGGTTTCAGCAGAATCAGGATGCATGCCAGCAAGATGAATGCTTTAAAGTTTTCTTCTTTGTATTCGTACCTGACTACGCATTTTCGATAGTTAAAAAGCCAGGCAAAGAAGCGTTCCACTTTCCATCTTCTTTTGAAGCGCCTGAGCTTTCTGCCATCCTGCGTCTTCTTCTTTTTCCTGTTTTTTCGGTGCGGGGCAATCATCTCGATACCCTGCTGCTTTAGTTTATTATCCAGCGGATCAGAATCATAGGCTCTGTCACCAATCAGCCGCTCAGGAATCGTTTCTATGAACCTTTCCTCCAGCACATTGTCCACCAGCTTCACTTCGTGGGGAGATGCAGATTGGATTGAGACAGATAAAATAGTACCACCAGCGTCCGTGACTGCCATGATCTTGGTGCCTTTACCGCGTTTAGTCTTGCCCACAAAAGCCCCCCTTTTTTAGCCATGCAGAAAGAGCCGTCAATAAAACATTCGCTCAAATCCACCTCGCCTCTTTCCTGTAAGTCTTTTGCCAGCGTCTCTACCACGCGCCGCAGCACCCCCTGCTCTTGCCACTGCTGAAACCTGCGGTGGCAGGTTTGATAAGGCGGATAAATGGACGGTAAATGACTCCACTGCGCGCCAGTCTTCAGAATCCACAAAATACCTTCCAGTACTTCCCGCTTATCTCTCCAAGGTCTGCCTTTCCCGTCTGCCCGCTTGGCACCATCAGGAATGAGGTCTTTTAGCTTTTCCCATTGTTTATCTGTTAACTTCATAACTGATAAACGATCCCTTATTTATATTTGATCTCTATTTATGAGATAGCTTCTAGT
>NZ_JBBKTR010000034.1:0-807 GCF_037892465.1 Pontibacter sp. H249
TTTCTTTTAGGATGCTCAGCAAGTAATCGCCGTAGCCGCTTTTTCTTAAAGGCTCCGCGATGCTTTGCAGCTGCGCGGCATCTATAAAGCCCATGCGGTAGGCCACCTCCTCGATGCAGCCGATCTTCAGACCCTGCCGCTCCTCGATCACCTGCACGAACGTGGCCGCCTGCATCAGCGACTGGATAGTGCCCGTATCGAGCCAGGCGGTGCCGCGGTCCAGGATGCCCACCTTCAGCTTGCCCCTCCTGAGGTACTCCCTGTTCACGTCTGTGATCTCGTACTCGCCGCGCGCGCTCGGCTCCAGGCTCTTGGCTATCTCCACCACGTCGTTGTCGTAGTAGTAGAGGCCCGGCACCGCGTAGTTTGATTTCGGCTCCTTTGGCTTCTCCTCTATCGAGAGCACGTTCTTGTCCTGGTCAAACTCCACCACCCCGTAGCGCTCCGGGTCGAGCACGTGGTAGGCGTACACCACGCCGCCGTCCGGGTCGTTGTTGGCCTGCAGCAATTTGCTCATGCCCGAGCCGTAGAAGATGTTATCTCCCAACACGAGCGCGACCTTGTCGTTGCCGATAAACTCCTCCCCTATCACGAAGGCCTGCGCTAGCCCGTTGGGCACCTCCTGCACCTTGTAGCTGAACTTGCACCCGATCTGGCTACCATCGCCCAGCAGGCGCTCGAACATCGGCAGGTCATGGGGCGTGGAGATGATCAGGATCTCCCTGATCCCGGACAGCATCAGCGTGGCCAGCGGGTAGTAGATCATCGGCTTGTCGTAGACCGGCATCAGCTGCTTGCTCACGGCCA
>NZ_JBBKTR010000035.1:0-758 GCF_037892465.1 Pontibacter sp. H249
TGACCATTTCGTGCGCGCCTGGTTTCATACCTACGGTTTGCCAATCAAGATATCGAACTGCTCCAACAACTACGGCCCGAACCACTTCCCCGAGAAGCTGATCCCGCTGGCCATCAACAACATCAAGAACGAGAAGCCGGTGCCTGTGTACGGCAAAGGCGAGAACGTGCGCGACTGGCTTTATGTGCTGGACCACGCCCGTGCCATCGATGTGATCTTCCACGAGGGCAAGGTGGGCGACACCTACAACATCGGCGGCGTGAACGAGTGGAAAAACCTGGACTTGATAGAGTTGCTTTGCGACCAGATGGACGAGAAGCTGGGCCGTGAGAAAGGGCACAGCAGAAAGCTGATCACGTTCGTGAAAGACCGCGCCGGCCACGACCTGCGCTACGCCATCGACTCATCCAAGCTGATGGACGAGCTGGGCTGGAAACCATCCGTTACCTTCGAGGAGGGCCTGAGCAAAACCGTGGACTGGTACCTGGAGAATACCGAGTGGCTGGAGAACGTAACCTCAGGCCATTACCGCGACTACTACGAAGGGCAGTATACGAACCGCTAAAGCGGGAACTGTTAAATTGTTAACTGCTGATTGTTAAAAGCTCAGCAGATACGATTTGTGAAAAGTGTCACATGGTTTATTTGCCAGATTGTAGGTGTTTGAAAAGACAATCAGCAATCAGCAACCAACAATCAATACATGAAAGGAATTATACTAGCCGGGGGCTCCGGCACGCGCCTGCACCCGCTTACGT
>NZ_JBBKTR010000036.1:0-740 GCF_037892465.1 Pontibacter sp. H249
GGTCTGGTCAGGCGGGAGATGAGGTGACCATTACCGGCGCCAACCTTTCGGAGGTATTTCGCGTGCGCTTCAATGGGGTTGCAGCTAGAACTATTATAGTTGTTAACAATAATCAAATAAGGGCTATTGTACCCTCAAAAGCAACTACAGGCAAAATTGCATTGGATGCTCCAGGAGGGACAAGTACAAGTGCTTTAACGTTCGAGATTACCTCGCCTCTGCCCTCGATCACCTCCTTTACGCCTGGGTCTGGTCAAGCGGGAGATGAGGTGACCATTACCGGCGCCAACCTTTCGGAGGTATTCCGGGTGCGCTTCAACGGCGCTATCGCCACCTTTACGCAGGTGAGCGACACGCAGATCCGCGCGGTCGTGCCGGCGACGGCCACCACGGGTAAAGTTACTGTAGAGGCTCCTGCTGGAATGGTTACAAGTGCTTTAACGTTTGAGATTACCTCGCCTCTGCCCTCAATCACCTCCTTCACGCCTGGGTCTGGTCAGGCGGGAGATGAGGTGACCATTACCGGCGCCAACCTTTCGGAGGTATCCCGGGTGCGCTTCAACGGCGCTATCGCCACCTTTACGCAGGTGAGCGACACGCAGATCCGCGCGGTCGTGCCGGCGACGGCCACCACGGGTAAAGTTAAATTAGAGGCTCCTGCCGGGATTGTGACAAGTTTCTTGACATTTGAGATAATTGAGGAGGTTTCAGAACCGGTAGTGAATTTACCTGCGATTGAG